>JAHDWG010000747.1 GCA_023384495.1 Caldilineaceae bacterium | reverse complement strand
GATCTCAACCAGGTTACGGCGCTGGTGCAGCAGGCGGCCTCTCGTCTGCCTGCCAACCAGCAACTGCGGCCCGGCGAGGTGTGGGGCTACCAGATCACGGTCCACGTGACTGAGCGGACCGCTCAGGCTGTCCTTGTGCGCCCCTACCCCTATCGGACCTGGGGCTGGTAGTTATGACCCAACGAGTACCCGCCGACGCCCGACTGGGCCGCACCCACACGGGTAAGAAGATCGGCTACAGGGTGCTGAACCTGAGTCGCTCTTCTTTCTCTGCGTTCACCACAAAGGGCGTAGAGGAAACAGGCATCCCCGGCCATTACGTGGTCTTGGGTGGCATCGAAGCGCCTGACGCCGGCGGGTACATCGTTTGGGGTACGAAGGGCGAGGACATAGCAGAGGCCTCGATTGAGCCGGCCCCGCCCGACCAGGCAGCCGACATGCTGAAGCGCATTGCGGCCATGCTGGACAGCTTGAGCGAGCGCATCTTGCACGCCATTTCGCTCTTATCGGTGCCGGCGCCAGCGGTCGAAATGCAGAGCAACCAGGTGCAGCTAGACACCACGCAACTAGAGGCCGCCGTCACTCGCCTGGCCGAGATGGCCGAAGCCGCCACGCAGTTGCGCCGGGCCGTGATCATCGCCGAACATATGAGTGGCAACCTGAAGCAGTACGCCGACACTATGGCCAGGGTGCAGGAAGTGGAAGCTGATCAGCGCCGGAAATTGGTGGCCATCGATGATTTTTTGCGCACAGTGAAGGAGGCGCTGGCCTGATGGCGAAAGAACGCTACCAACACCAAGCCTGGGTCGAAGCTCAGTTGCGCACGCTCGTGGACCTCGGTGTGGATTTGGCCGAAGCGGAGCGGTCGGTGCGCTGGGTGCTGGATCATCTGCCCGACGGCGCCGACCCGGCCACGTGGATACCGCCGGCTGAATTATTGTGGGTGAACCCAGGCTCTGAGGAGGCGATAGCGGATGCTCGCGCAGCGTGGTACAGCAGCCCGGCAGTGCAGGGGCGGTTCAAGCGGCTGTTGGATGCAGAACTTGAAAGCGAGAATGCCCGTGGCTGAGTTACTGCCTGGCTATACCTGGTCCGCCGATGCCGCCCGTTATCGCAACGCCACGACTGGGAGATTTACAAGCCGCCGTGACATTGTGGTGCAACTAGACGCCCAGGTCGCCCACACCGAAGCCAGTATTGCCGCCCTGACCGAAGCGTTCCACGAGGGCCGGCTGAGCGCATCGGTGTGGACAGAGCAGATGCGCACCGAGTTGCGCCAGTTGCACAGTCAGAACAGGGCGCTTGGCGCCGGCGGGTGGGACAGAATGTCTCAAAGAGACTGGGGGGCTGTGGGCGGCAAGCTGCAAGCCGACTATCAACGCCTGGTTGCGTTCGCCGCCGCCGTCCAGGGCGGTGAGGTCACACTACCGCAGGCGCTCAACCGGGCGGGCATGTACGTAGGCAACGCTCGGACACAGTTTTGGGCGGCTGAGCGCGACGGGCGGCCCCACCATACCGGCATGGTGCCGATTGAGCGCAGGGTGCTGGGCGTGGCCGAACATTGCACGGCAGCGAAGGGATTGCGGGGCTGCGTAGACTACTACGAGGATGGTTGGCAGTTGGCCGGTGTTCTTCCTCTCCCTGGAGACGGATCAACACCATGTGGT
>JAHDWG010000746.1 GCA_023384495.1 Caldilineaceae bacterium | reverse complement strand
CAATCGACCCGACCTTCCGGGCGAACGAGTCGGATGGCGCGGGCGGTGGCAACGTCACCCTGGTACTCAACGAGCGCGCGCTCGCGATCCTCATCGCCGAGCAACTGCCCCAGGTACCGGCCTTCGGCGAGAAGCCACAGGTGGAAGTCACGGTAGGGACGGCGGGGATTATCAAGGTGGAGATGACGCTCGGCACGCTCGGCGTTGGCCTGCGTTCGTCGATCACGCTGGACCCCAACATCGTCGACGGCCGCCTAAAGCTCGACGTGGTGGAGGCCGCCCTGGGGGAGATAGCGGCCCCCGGCGTTATCGCCGACCTGATCGAGCAACCGATCCAGGCGCGCCTCGAAGATCTCGCGGGCGGGCTGGAGTACCGGCTGACCTCCATCCGGACGACCGACCGGCGCCTGACCCTGGAGATTGCGATTTAAGGCACGGACCCCGTGTTGGCGCGGAGTGGCGCATTCCTGTCGTGTTTGGCAGGCGTGGCGTGATGCCTCAAAAGAAACGGTTACCGAAGATGTTGGCGGTGACTCAAAAGTTGGGTTACCGAAGATCTTGGGCCAGCTTGCGCTCGTCGTTGCCAAGGCTCCAGAGCTGACGAAGCAGGGTGTCGATGCGGCGTTGGAGGCTGGCGGGGTTGATCTTGAGGAGGGTGGCATCGACTTCGGCGCGCGCCTTCTCGCTGAGGGCGCCGCTTTCGATGAGCCGCTGGTAGGCCGTGCGCGGTTGGTCGTAGCGCTTGAGAACACGTGCTCCGGCTCGTTCTTTGGCCACAATCTTGCGGATCGGCCGGAAGAAGTTCAGTTGCAGGCTGAGCAGGGGATAGAGCTGACCGAGGAGCGTATACGCGCGCTTTGATGCAAGCCGGTCGTAGCCCACCTGGCGGCGGACGGTGAGCCAGTTGCGCTGTTCCACGTAGGCCTGGTCGTTCTTGCGGTAGCTGCGCCCGCGGGTGAAGTGGATCCGCTCCTGGCGGCACCAGTTGAAGAGAATGTGGTTGATGAACTCCGAGCCGTTATCGGTGTGCAGGCTCCGAAGCGGAAACGGCAGCCGCTGACGGACATTGTGGACTGCCGTGCCGACTCGCTGCTTCCCGTGTCCCCAGACGGGCTGGAGCTCTGTCCAGCCAGTAGCAACCTCCACCGCACAGAGCGTCGTCAGGTAGAAGCCGTCGGTACTCTCGCCGCAATGCAGCACCAGGTCTGCCTGCAGCGACCCGACCTCAACCCCCGTCCATTCGCTCCACGTCCGGACAGGGATCTCACTCTTGAGGCTGCCCACAGGCGTCGACGGCCGCCGCGGCTGCAACCCAAGACCTCGCCGGTGGCGGCGGAGCAGCCGGTCGATGCTGGCTGCGCTGATCTCCATCAGCTGCGTCCGAAGCTCTCAGTTGCAGTTCGCCATGCCGTTCCAGGGCATCGACCAGGTCCGGCATGACCGCCACGAGGAGCTTGCTGCACATCCGGTCCCCCACCTCCCAGACTCTCACCAGCGCTTCCCCAACCTCCGGACCATATCGCCGGGGCCGGCCACGCCGCCCGGCTGCAGGCCCACGCTCACGGTTCAGTAGCCGGATCGCCGCCTTCCGGTGCATCCCCGTTGTCTCGCAAAACTCGTCGAGAATCCGCTGCTTCTCCTTCCGTCCCGCGGCTCCGTAACGACCTCGT
>JAHDWG010000206.1 GCA_023384495.1 Caldilineaceae bacterium | reverse complement strand
CAATTACGCACGCAGCCTGGCCGTTCGTCGCCGGCTGGATGATCAACCGAATATCGGCACCGTGCTCAATAATATGGCGAGCACCGCCGCCAACCAGGGCGACTTTGCCCGCGCCCGTGCGCTCTTTGAGGAAAGTTTAGCGATCCGCCGCCGGTTGCAAGACAGGTGGGCGGTGGCCACTTCGCTCAGCAATTTGGGCGAATTGGCGCTGTTGCACCAAGCCTATCATGTGGCTTATGTCTATCTGACAGAAGCCGTTGAGAGCCAACGGTTGATCGGCGACAAGTGGATGCTGGGCAATGCGCTGTTGAACCTGGGCAATGCGCTGCGGGGTCTCGGTGATTATACAGCGGCGCGTTCGCTCTATGTCGAAAGCATGCAGATCAACCGGGAGCTGGGTGACCGCTGGATGCTCGCCTATCTCTTGGAAAATTTTGGGGTTGTGCTCGCCCTACACGACGATGCAGCGCAAGCCCTCCGTCTGGTTGCCGCCGCCTCCGCCCTGCGCGAGCAGCTTGGTACGCCCCTTACGCCTGCTGAGCAGGGCCAGCTTGACGGGGCGCTGACGCCGGCTCGCCAGACCCTTGGCGCGGCTTGGGAACAGATTTGGGCTGTGGGAAGGGGGCTGGCGTTGGACGAGGCCATTGCAGAGGCGCTGGCGGTCAATCCGGCGAGCCTTCCTCCTCCTCCCCTTTCAACAGCTTCCGCAGATCGCCCGCCTTCCCCCGCAACTGGCGAAAGTAGTCGGTCCCGGTGATTTGGCTGACCTGGCGCGCCTGCCGGGCATGGTCCACTTCGATCCGCAATTCCTGCACCTGCCGCTGTAAGCGCTGCTCACGGGCGTAGACCTCGCGGATCATCCGCTGAAAGACGCGGGCAAGCTGGCCCAACGGGTCGGCTCGCTCCGTCACAGACGCAATGCTTTCCGGTTCATAGACGCCCGCTTCGACAGCGGCGGCAGCCGCCGTCAACTGCGCCACCTGCTGGATGTAGTGATAATCATCGACCATCTCGGTGAGCCGGGCGCGCTGATACTGGCAGAGCATTTGGATCACGCCAAAGGCGACTTCATTGCGGTGCGCCATAAGCTCGTAGAAAGGCGCACGCGCCAGCCGCAGCAGCGCCGTCTGTTCCTCCGCCGTCACCGAGGCGCTGCGCGGCTCCGGGTCCAAGAGGGACATCTCACCAAAGACGTTGTACTTCTCCACATAGGCCAGCGTACGCCCGCCGCGATGGACGCGCACACGGCCGCTGGCAATGATGTACATGGCGTTGCCATATTGCCCTTCCTCGAAGATTGTCTGGCCGGCGTCAACTTCTACCTCTTCGAGCAGCGCGGCAACCTCGGCAAGAATTGCCTCAGGCGTTGCCACAAAAAGGGGCGCCGCGCGCAAGACTCGAATCTTCTCTGCGGTGGATAACATGTAGTCCCCTTCATTGTCTTTCCGCTCTTTATCGCGCGATCAGGGGCAGTAGCGTTCGGTAGCCCTGATCGTCTTCCTCCTCAATAGAGGGGGATACGGCGTCGCCACCGGCGGTTGGACCCCTGTCCCACGCGGCGGCAGGGGCAGGTCCGAAGTGTTCAATACCGCCGGCGTGGACATCACCTTCAGCGGGGTCGAAATCGGTGGCCCAATCGATGCCGGCGCCGCCGTGGAAGCTGTCCGCACCCGGGCCGCCGGTCAGAATATCGTTGCCGCCGCCGCCCTCAAGCCGGTCATTGCCTTCGCCGCCAATCAGTTGGTCGTTGCCGGCGCCGCCGATCAGGATGTCATCGCCCGGGCCGCCATCGAGATAATCATTGCCGCTGCCGCCATCCAACCGGTCATTGCCCGCTTCGCCCCAGAGTTGGTCGTCGCCAGCGCCGCCAATCAGGATATCGTCTCCCGGCCCCCCATACAACCTATCGTTGCCACTGCCGCCATCCAATATGTCGTTGCCCTCGTGGCCGCAGAGCACGTCGTCGCCGCCGCCCCCAATTAGGTGGTCATCGCCGCCCAACCCCAGGATCAGCTCGGGGCCGGGGCCGCCGCTGAGTCGATCGGGGCCATTGGTCCCGACGATGATGTTGCCGCTCCAGCCCGCCGCCACATAGCGTCCTTGTGGCGTACGATAGACCGTATAGGGGCCACACTGTTCCACCAGATCATCGGCCAGGACTAACCAGGTATGGCTGGCCGGCGTCGGGTCCACCTGGCCGGTGGCGTCGCGCGCCCGCACGGCAAAGGTGTGCTCGCCATTGGGCAACCCCGTGTATTCGACCGGGCTCTCGCAGCCGACAAACGCGCCGCCGTCGAGCTGGCACTCAAAGGTGAGCGGGCCATTGCCGCCACTGCCGGTGAAGGCAAATGTAGCGCTGTTGCTGTTGCTTGGGTTCGGGGGGACACTGGTCAGCGTCGTATCGGGCGGCGGGTTGCTCGGTGTGATCGCCAGCGCGCTTTCGGCTCCGGCTAGTTCATAATAGTCATCGCTCAACGTCACGCCTGGAACCGGCGTCCCGCCGCCAAAGCTTGCAGCCACCGTATAGTTGCCTGCCACCAGAGCAGCGTCGCCAACGTTCAGCCGGGCGCGGCCTTGATAGTCAGTCTGGATGACCCGGCTGTAGAGAAGCGCGCCGCCATTGCGCACGGCAAAGACGACGGCGCGCTCGCGCAGCCCGCGGCCGGCGCTGTCGGTCAACGTCGCGGTGACCGTTCCATCCACCCCTTGGGGCAGGGTGAGCGCGGCGGGCGACAAGGTCAGATTGGCCGGCTGTTTGTGGATCGTAAACGCGCTTGCGCTTGTCGAGGGGCCATAGCCGGGGCTGCCGGCAAAGGCGGCCTGGAGCATGTAGCCCCCCGGCCTGTCACTGAGGAGAAGCGTCACCGTCGCCATGCCGTCGTCACCGGTGAGTGCAGCCAGCGTCTGTGCGCCCAGCCCGATGTTGATGACCTGGCCAGCCAGGGGTTCGCCTTGGCTGGTCAGCCGGGCGCGCACGGTGGTGAGCGTGGCAAAGACGCCCGTGGTGGGCGGGCTTTCGAGCGTCAGGCTGGTGGCCGCGAGCGGGCTCTGCTCCACCTCAGACGCCATCGTCCCCGCGCCGGGGTCCACGCCGGGCGTATAGTAGGCGCCATGATTTGTGTCCAGCGTGGTCAGCCCGACCGCGTTGGCCGCCTGAACCAGGAAGCGCAGCTCGCCCGGCGACGCGCCGCCGGGCAGGGTGAGCGTCCCTTCCCACAGGATCGGGTTGGCGGAGTTGCGGGTCAGATCGAGGGGCGTCCAGGCGCTGCCGCCGAGTGTGCTGTGGGCGATCCACACCTCCTGCACATCGGCCAGTTCGCTGCCGTTGACCTCAATGGCAAAGCGGATCGTGTTGCCATCGATGTTGGTTGCCACATGGGCGATGGTGGGGGGCGCGGCCAGCGCCGCGGGGCTCTTTTCCTGGCTATAGAAGAGGCGAAACTGCATCCCGGTAAAACGTCGCATGGTCCCGGATGTCGAACCGGCGCCGCTGGATTGGTATTGCACCGGCGTCATCATCAGCCGGATAGTCCCCTCGATGGGGTCGGCCAGATAATCGTAATAGTTGACCTGCCACGGCTGGACGGGCCAGAAGAACTGCGAATAGAAGACAGGATGGCTGCCCGCCAGCTCTGTGGCCGGCACGCTCGTGTGCGGATGGACGTTCTCTTCGTCAATAAAGCTGCCGCCACGGAAGCCCACCCCGCGCATCACCCCGGCAGGATTGGTGACATTGGCGGTCTCAAGCGGCATGAGGGGATGACCGGGCCGCGCCACCAGTCCATTGGCGCCGCGATAGAAGACGGTCTCCACGGTCGTATTGTCGACCACATTGGTGAGGGTTCTTGTTTCGCGCGCCAGGACTGGCTGCCAGTGCAGGTCAGCCACGCGCAGGCCGAGATCAGCGCCGGGCGTCCCTGCGACTACGGGGGTCGTCTGCTGCACAACCGGCGGCAACGACGGCGCCTCGATGCGGTTGGGGAGGTCAACGCGCAGCATGGGCAACCCAAAGAGCGCCGAGACGAGGATCGTCTTCTCAAAGATGCCGTCGACCTCCACACCGGTGTCGGCCAGATAGTCACGTTTGGCGTCGACCAGCGCCTTGCCCACGGCCACCGGGCCTGTTCCGACGCGCAGCCGCTGGGTGAAGGCCAGATAGAGCCGCTCGGAATACTCCATGTAATCGGCGTCGCCGTATTGGTAGCCCGTGCCGGCGATGAGCAGCGCGCCCTTGCGCGCAAAGGCCTGCGCCCAGTCGGGTGGATCTACGGTCACCCCCGGCACGGCATGGGCGTTGACCAGGTTGTAGCCCGAATGGCAGCCGCTGCTATAGACAATCGCGTTCCTCATATCGACCGGCGACGCCGCCAACTCGGCTGCCGAGAGCGTGGTGGCATAATCGGCGGCCAGCAGATGGGTCGGGTTGAAGTGCCCGGCGAGGAAGACCAGGTCGTGCCGCTGTTCGAACAGCAGCGGGCGCAGTTGCTCCGCTGTCCACGAGTTGGGGTCATCGGGGAGCCGGTCAAAGGGGTCGATGAGCGAGTTGATCACGGGCGGTGGGGCGTTGGCGCTTGTCAGCCCCGTCTCCAGTTCGTCCAATACGGCGCGCGAGCCATCTTCAAGAAAGCCATAGCTGGTGACCAGCGCTGATGTAGGCGTTTGAACCACACCATTCGGTGTGTCCAAATAGGCGTCGACCACGGCGGTGGCCTCGGCAGCCGTTTCCACCAGCCGCCCCACCGCCAATTCAGGGATGGGTAGCGTGCGCGACTGGAGCGAAATCTCCAGGCGCGCGCCGTACGCGTCCTGGCTCCACAGATAGTTGAGGCGCAGACCGGCCTCGGAGCGGCTCTCCCGCAACACCGGCGCCACAAAAACCGATTCGGGGGAGAGGGGCGCGTGGTCCACGTGGCGGAAATAGGGGGCGATCTCGTCATTGCCCACCAGCACCACATAGGCCAGATTGGGGTTGAGATCCCAGAAGCGTTTGATGATGCTTTGGATCTCAGCCGCCCACAGGTTGGTGGCATAGGGGCAGGCGGGGTGCGCGTTGGCCTGGGCGCGGGCGGCGGTGACGCGGGCGTCCTGGCTCAGATCGAGCAGAACACCTTGCACTTCGGGCCGCGCCGCCAGCGTCTGAAGCCGGGCCAGGAGCGCGCTGCGTTCGGAAGGGCTGCCCTCCATCCGGCTGACATCGTGGAGGATGATCGTCCGGTAGTCGTTTCCCACAGCCGGGATCGTGTTGGCGGTCGGCAACGTCGCCGGCGCGAAAGAACTGCACGCCCCACCCATCTGGCTGACAGCCAACTGGAAGGGCGACCGGCTGTCGAATGCGCCATTGCGCCCGGTGACCAACACATAGTACTCGCCGCCGTTGTTCCATGTGTTGAGCGTCACGCGCTCGGCGGCCGTTCCATTCAGCGCCGAGAATGCTACCAGCGACTGCATCTGCGCCGTCGTGTAGGCATCTGCGTTGGTAACGGCAAAGGGATTGGTGACCGCAAAGGGATTGGTCACCGCAAAGGGGTTGGTGACAGCGAAGGGATTGGTCACCGCAAAGGGATTGGTCACGGCAAAGGGGTTGGTGACAGCGAAGGGATTGGTCACCGCAAAGGGATTGGTCACGGCAAAAGGGTTCGTCACGGCAAACGGATTCGTAACGGCAAAGGGATTCGAAAAGGCCGACGGCGCCAGTTCAGCGTTCAAACGCGCCAGGTCGCGGTCGGTGTTGAACTCTTGGAATGCGGCGCCGATATCCTTAAAGACAGCCACATCATAATCGGCCGGCAGGTGGGTCAACTCGACGATGAGGGTGCTCTGTGGCTGGACGGCGAACCTATACCAGCGCGCTTCTCCGCGGCGGGCGAGGAACTGGCTGATGTTGGCGGTGCGCGTCTCTGGCGGGCCGCTGAACGGTAACGCCAGCGCGTTGGGCCAGATCGTGTTGTCGGGCTGCACCGGCAGACAGAGCGAAAACTCCGACGTGTTGCCCGTGGGGTCGGTGGCGGTGGCGGTGAGGAAGTGGCCGTCGGCGGTGGGCGCGAGGAAGGTAGTGTCGAGCAGCGCCACCCCGTCGCCATCGGTGACCACCGTCGCCGACCCCAGCCACTGCTCGCCCTCGCCAAAGCCGGTTGGGTCACACTGTGCGTTGACAAAGAAATCCAACGCAAACGCCGTATCGGGCGGCCCACCCATGCCCACCTGGACCCGCGTGCTACTCCCGCTGATGGCGTTGAAAAGCACGGGATAGTTCTGCCGGCCATTGGGGCCAAAGTCGGTATCGCCGACATCGTTGAGGTCCACCAATGTGTCGCCACCGGCCAGGTCGATGCCGAGGCCCCCGTTGGCAAAGATGCGATTCTGGCGAACGGCGTGGCGCGTGCCCTCGACCACGACGCCATGCCCACCGTTGTTGGCGATCACATTGCCCGCGCCGGGCGTCACCCCGCCGATCAGGCTGCCGTCGCCCAGCGCGATCTGGATGCCATTGCCCTGCGCGCCCAGATTCAACTGGCCGCTGGGGTCGATGCCGATATGGTTGCCCTGGACGATGGTGTTGTTCGCCCGGATATAGATGATGTCCAGCGGGCCGCCGGCCAGCAGATTGCCTTCGCCGGCCCTGCCGATCACCGTGTCGCGCACGGCGTTTGGGTCGTCGCTGGCGAAGGTGAGTTGGATGGCGTAGCCGTTGTTGGGCAGGGCGGCCGCGCCGGCGGCGTTGACGCCAACCCGATTGCCGCGTATTTCATTGGCGACCGCGGGCCGCTCAGGGTCGCCGCTGATGACGATGGCGCTGCCGTCGTTGCCGGCGATCACGTTGCCGACAATCTGATTGCCCTCGCCGCCATAGATGGAAACGCTGGCCTCGTCGCCGCCACCCAGCGCGAGCGCGCCTGTCGCATCGACGCCGATATAGTTGCTCTGGATCACATTGTTGGTTGGCGCAGCGCCAGGGGTATGGCTCACCAACGCGATGGCCGATGGGTTGCCGGCAATCAGGTTGCGTTGCCCCGGCGTCGGCCCGCCAATCCGGTTATTGGTGCTCGCCTGTTGGATGGAGATGCCGGCAATGGTGTTGGGCCTGGCCGCCGCGCCGGTGATCTCTGTGCCGATCAGGTTGCATTCGATGACGTTGTCGCTGCTGTGGGAGATGCTGATGCCCACGCCAAAGCGGTTGATGGCCAGGCCGCGCACGGTGCTGCCGTTGACCAACGGCGCAAACGCCAGCCCATCGCCCGGCGGAAGGGCGCTGCCGTCCAACTCGATGCGAAGGGTGGGGGGCCAGACGTTGCAGGCAGCCCCAGGCTGGGTGGCGCCGTCGATGATCACCGGCCTGGTGATCACTGGCAGCGGCGCCGATGGCGAGATGGTATGGGGGCCGGCGCCAGGAATGGCGAAGTCGATGGTGGTGGGTGGGGCGCCCTCGGGCGCGGCGTTGGCGGCCAGGATCGCCTCGCGCAGCGAACAATGCGCGCTGTCGCAGAGGCCGTCGTCGCTGTCGTCCGTGCTGTTGACTGTGAGGCCGCCAACCTCTTCACACGGGTCAAACTGCTCCATATAGTGGAATTCGAGATTGTCGAAGACAAAAAACGACCCCATTGTTTCCAATCGCACCGAGCGGATACAGGGCGCGTGGATCGAGAGCATCTTGGGGTAGAGATCTTGCGCGTCTGAATCTTCGGCCAAAGAGACCGCGGGAACTTGCGCGGGCGTAATCGGCTGGGCAAATGCGCTGAGCACGGCCTCCAGATCATCCGAATCCACAAAGGTGACGCTGACGTAATCAATGGGCAGCTCAAAGTTGATCACCGTATCCGCCCCGGTGGGATCGGTGGCGACCGTCACGGCGCCATCGCCAATCGCGGGAGAGCCTGCGGTGATGGTGGCGAAATCAAACGAGACCACCTCGAAGTCAGGCTGGCTGTTCAGCGCATCCCGGGCCGCTGCGCCGTTCAGGGCCGGCAGGTTGTCAAAGTCAAGGCCAAACCACTCGTAGGCGCCAATATCGCACAGACCTTCAGGGCGTGTGGCGCTGCGCTGGTCGCCGCCATCGAGTGCGGCGTTGGCGCAACCGCTGTTGCCGCCAGCGTCGATCGCCGGGCTTTCTTTGACAAGGGCGTGGGTCTCTGTGTTGCCGCCGTAGTTGCCCAGTGGGCGAAGCAGGGGATCCGTATCGAGCAAGTCGCCAGGGGCGCCGCCGCACGTGCTATCGCTGCTCAGGTTGTTGCCGGTGGATGTCACGCCGATACAATTGGCGTCGCTGGTGTTGTGGGTGATGATGGAATTCTGCACGGTGACAGTGCCGGTGAAGCGGAAGATCGCGCCGCCCGAAGCCGCCGTATTCTCTGCAAAGGTGCTATTGATGATGGCAACTGTGGGGGGAACTGTGGGGGGACTGGCGACCGTCACCAAAGCGCCGCCGGCGCCAGCCGCCGAATTTCCGCTAAAGGTGCTGTTGGCGATGGTGATGGCGGCGCCGTCATTGGCAAAAATGGCGCCGCCGTCGTTGGGGAAAGCGACGTTATTGGTGAACGCGCTGCGGGTGATGGTGGCCGCGCCACCGATAGTGATCGCGGCCCCATTATTGGCCGCGTTGTTGGTGAAGGTGCTCTGGTCTACGTTCAGCGTACCGGCGCTGAAAACCGTCCCCATGGCCGACTCGCTATGATTGGCGACGACGCTCCCCGCAATGGTGAGCGCGCCAAAGTTGAGCGCCGCGCTGCCGACACCCTGGCCATTGGTGATCGTCACTTCTTTCAGGGTCAGCGCGCCGCCACTGGCGATGTGAAAGATCCGGAAGGGGGGCGCGGCGCTGTCGCGCGTGATGGTGGCGCCATTGCCGGCAATCGTGATCTCGCTGGTAATGACGGGCAGACCATTGGCGCCGTCGGCGAGATTGTCCACTGCGGTAAGCGTATAGGTGCAGCCGGGGGCCAGGTTGATCGTATCTGCCTGGCCGTTGTCATTGGCAGTTGTGATGGTGTTGATGAGGGCCGGCGTATCATTGCACGGAAGATCAAAAATGGCGGCCTGTGCGACGTAGGGTGAGAAGTGGCCGGCGATGAGAACCAGGAACGAGAGGCCAGTGACGAGCCGGGCGACTTGACGAACTGATTGGGCAATATCCATCCTAACTCCCTTCTTTACGCCGATCCAAACCATCTTTCCAATTGACGTCCAGATCGGTGTATTGGCTCGGGCCGTAACTGGTGCTCAGATTGCTGTGCAAGGCCGCTCATTCGCGCGGCGGCGTGTCGCGTTGGGGCGCCAGCGTGATCTCGATCTGGAACGGCTCGCCTTTGAGGGGCGTCACCACCTGCCCGCCGGAGCGGGCAAGGTCGTATTGCGCAGTTTGCTCCCCCTGCCCGACCGTCACGTGCGCGGGTAGCGCGGTGGAATCGCCCGTAACGTGGGCCTGATGCGCCCATACCTTGAGTTCCCTGGCCCGGGTCGCCGGCAGGCGCAATGTAAGGCGCACGAGCCGCGAAAAGTTGGGGACCTCACCGGCGACGGTCTGGATCGGCTGCCCGGTGGGGTCGTAGTGGGCCTCAATCCCTCCCGGCCCTGTGAGCGGGTCGCTAGATTTTGCCCCACGGCGGCTATTGTCTTCAACCGTGAGCAGGGCGTGATCGCCGCGGCCCGGCAACTGGCGAAGCTCCACCACCACCCGTGGGCGAAAGATGCCCCGGACGGCAACCATCAGTGTCACCCCTGCCACCATCAGACTCGTCACCAGCGCAAACGTCCGCTCCACTGGGTTTTGCCAGATGACCAGCCCGTGCAATACCAGGCTGGCAAAAAAGAGCGTATAGAGCAGGGTGACGACAACGGGGTTGCCCAACCAGCGCCAATAGGTGCCTGGCGTATAATCGCCTTTGCGCCGGCTGCCAACGAACAACAGGACTGGGAAGACACCGGTGACCAGCGGCACCGCCAGCGCGCCGACCAGCCCGAGGGGCCGGCTAAACGACTCGCGCCCGGTATACAACAGCCACAGATTGATCAGACAGATCAGCAAGAGGGGCATGGTCGCCAGCCAAAATTGAACCACCCGATTATGCAACAGATTACGCTTCGACGATGAAGCAGCCGGAACGCTGGCCGGCAGCCATTCGCGCACTTGATTGAAGACGCCCAGCGAAAAGTGCAACGAGGCAACACCCATGCCCAACAGCACAAAGACCACGCCAAAGAGATCAACACTCCGGCCCACCATTGCGGCCAGCGGGATCAGCGCCGTGCCCCTCTCACTGGCCAGGATTGAAGCGGGGATTGCGCCATTGACAACAAACACCCATAGCATATAAAGCGCTGTCACCGTAAGCATTGCCGCGACATTGCCCCACAAGAGCGTGCGCCCGCTGGGGTCGCGGCGCAACACCGTTTTTGCCATATTGCCAACGGAGGTATGGCCAGCGTACGAGATGAGCACGGCGCCGAAAACGAGTTCGATCAGGCCAGGGTCGAAGGGGCGGCCACTGACAAAGGGCAGATTCAGGCCGTGCAGGTTTTCGAGCCGGACGTAGGGCAATGCGAGCAGCGACAGGATCACGATTGTGGCCAGATTGATGGCGCCCGCCACCAGCGCCGAAGCGACAGTGGCGCCCAATGTTTTCTGGCGCAGCACAAAGAGCGTAATCACAAAGAGCAAGAGCGGCCAAATCACACTGGGCAGCCCCGTCACGCTCGCCATGGTGGTGGCGATCCCTGTGTAATAGGCAAAGAGCGCTACCGTCTGCATCCCCAGCAGACCGATCGCAAAGAGCCAGGCCCCAGACCCACCCAGAAAGTCGGTGACAAGCCGCCCAAAATAGGTCAAGCCGTAGCGGAAATTGCCGTTGCGCGTAATCGCTTCGGTCACCGCAGCCAGCGTCAGCACATTGACAAGCCCCAAGACCAACAGGACAACCATGCCCGCCATCGGCCCAATCAGCGCCAGCGTAATGGGGAGCGCCAAGATGCCGGCCCCCACTGTCTCGGTGAGCGTGAGGGAAAAGGCTGTCCAAAAGGGAGAGAGATTCTCCAGGCGCGCCGCCAGCCGTGTCCAAAACCAGCGCAGCCGTTCGCGCACGTTGAGGCGCGCGCGATAGATCGTTGCCAGCGGCTGGCCATACAGCGCCTGATAGGCCTGCTGAGCCGCGGCCCCGTCCAGCCCCAGGGCGCTCCGTAGCCCGGGCGTAACCCGGCGTGTGAAGCGATACTTGCGGCCCAACAGGTGAGCAACCGCCGCCCGCACCGAAGGGTTTTCGGGCGCCAGGATGGCCCACTGGCTTGCGTATTTCTCCAGGTCGTAGATCGTGGGCGTGAGCGTCACGCTGCGCCCCTGCGCCATGGCCGCCAGAAAGGCCTGTGACGAGGCGGCGGCGTCAGGTTGGATTGTGACGTAACGGGCAGCCGCCTGACGCGATTCCCCCATGAGATAGGCGGTCTGATTCTCGATCAGGGCCAACAAAGTGCTGGCCTGCCTGTTCACGCGGCCGGCCATGCCCCCTTCCAGCAATTCTTCTCGCGAAAGCAATCTGGTCACGAAGACCTCTCCCCTGGCTTGTATGGTTGAACGTCGATTGGTTGATCTCGATCAAGGCGTCGAAATAGAGCCAGCCAGTGAGAGCCTCTCGCCATATCTGTTTCTTCGGCGATTGTACAGGGGGTTGCCCACTCGTCGGCGGAACAGTTTGCTGACAGATTACCCAATGGCTGTCCGGTTGTGGAAAAAGCAATGTGAAGAACCCAAACGGGCTGCACAGTTTGGGATCACGCTTTCTCGAGTAAGCGCGTTGCCACCTGCGCATAGAGCGCGGTCAACGGGTGATCCGGGTAACGAAGGGCAAAGATGCCGCTGCTGGCCAACGTCATCATTGCATCGGTGTGGGGCAGGACAGCGGCCACTTCACAGCCATAAGCCTGCTCGACGCGCGTTTTGACTTCAGCGGGCGAAAAGGCTGCTGGGGTCTTGTTGACGACGAGCAACATGCGCGGCACATCGAGCGACCGGGCCACTTCAACCGTGACGCCGGTGCCCTCGTAGTCCTGTTGGTCGGGCCGCAGGATGATGACCAGAGCTTGGGAGATCGCAATCGAAAAGAGTGTCTCTTCGTTCAAGCCGGGATGGGTGTCGATCATCAGCACATCGAGCGCCAGTTCGCTGATCAACTGGCGAAAGCCGCTGGTGAGCAGGCTCACATCGTATCCCTCGCGCAGCACGTTGACAATTTCGTTTGCCTGGATGCTGCAGGGAATGAGGAAGAGGCGCCCCTTGAGCGAATTTCCTGAACGCTCGGTCACGTCATAGGCGGCTTCACCGATGGCGCAGCGCCCCCACAGATAATCGTTGAGCGAGTGTCGAATTTCCCCACCGACCAGACCAAAGAGCACGTGGATGCCGGGTGATTGGATGTCGGTATCGATGACGCCCACACGCAGCCCTTGGTCCGCTAACAGCGCGGCAAGGTTCGCGGTTGTATTCGACTTTCCCGTTCCGCCACGAAAGGAATGGATGGAGATGATTTTAGACATGTTCGATCTCGATGCGTGCTTGATGCGCCAGCCATAGAGGAAGGTTAAAGGGTCCGCCGGCAGAACCAATCGGACTTATATTATGCCATGCTGACCGCCCGCTCGTAAAATTCTGGTGCGGCGCCTACACGCCCGTCGGGCGA
>JAHDWG010000745.1 GCA_023384495.1 Caldilineaceae bacterium | reverse complement strand
GCGTAAAACGGCGCATGCCGCACAGGAAAACGGTCTAAGCTCGACTTTGTACGATCAGGTTGCGTAACAGACGGTATCCAGCAGTTGGTCCAGGAGTGACTTGGGTAATTTCACCATGTCGCCCCCTGATGGCGATGTATCGAAAAAGGCGCACGGCCAGAGGGCCTGCCGCACCCAGGCTAACGCATCGGCGAAGGTGGGACGTTCTTTCACATACCAGGCCGCCTGCCGCACGGGCATTGGACGAGCCTGCTGCAGGTGATGCGCCACCAGCGTCACCCAGGAGAAGAGACCCAACAAGGCGGGTGTTACACGACTAATCGCCCGCTCCGCCCACTGGCGCTGCGTTTCCACCCCCAGATGCGCTCGTGTCTCTTGCAGAGTGACTTCTAACGCTTGGTGTGAATTGAAGTGGGCCCCACTTGAAGAGAAGACGTCCATGACCTAGAGTAAAGGCTACCCTTCTGAGCAAGGAGCCTCTCATGCTGGACACGGACACCTTCCTCACTACACTGTACGTCATGGTGGACGATTTCTGCAACTCCCAACCGCCACCCGAGACGCAGCCCGGGCCACCCCCCTCCCTCACCGCCAGCGAAGTCGTCACCCTGGCCATCTTTGGCCAGTGGCAGCGCTTCGCCAGTGAGCGAGACTTCTACCGCTATGCCCGCCGTCATCTGCGTCCCGCCTTCCCTACCCTGCCCGACCGCACACAGCTCAATCGCCTGCTGCGCCGCCAGCGCGCAACGGTCGTGGCTTTCTTCCTGCATCTGGTCGCACGGCTTCAGGCACAACCCGCGCTCTACGAAGCCCTCGATTGCTCGGCGGTACCCACCCGCGAGGTCAAGCGGCGCGGGGCCGGGTGGCTGCCTGGACTGACCGACATCGGCTGGAGCAACCGGCTGGGTTGGTTTGAAGGCTTCCGCCTGCTGATGTCCGTCAACCCCCAGGGCGTGGTCACCGGTTTCGGTTTCGCGGCCGCCAGCACCAAAGACCAGCCCTTGGCCGAGACGTTCTTCGCTTTGCGCCAGCAGCCCCACCCGGCTTTGCCGAGCGTAGGACGGGCGGCGACGGGCTGCTATGTGGTGGATACCGGCTTCGAGGGGCAAGCAGCCCATGCCCGCTGGCATCGGTGCTATGGGGTGCGGGTGGTTTGCCGTCCGAAGCGCACCAGTCGCCATCCCTGGCCCAAGCCGTGGCGTCGCTGGCTGGCCAGCATCCGTCAGATGGTGGAAACGGTCTACGATAAGCTGCACCACACCTTCCGTCTCTGTCGTGAGCGCCCGCATGAGCTGAGTGGCTTCCAGGCTCGCTTGGCGGCCAAGATGGCCTTGCACAACTTCTGCCTCTGGCTCAATGTGCAGTTGGGGCGTGCACCGCTGGCTTTTGCCGACCTGCTGGACTGGTAACATGCCCTATCTCACACCAAGCGTTGCAGAACTGCATCAGCGGGCGGCGACGTGGTACAAACAGCACGGTCTGCTGGAAGAGGCGATGCACCATTTCCTGGCAGCCGGGGATTTTGAAGCCGCCGCTCGCCTGATTGGGGAGAACTTTCACTCTCTATGGGAGTACGGCGAGATGCCGACCCCGCTGCGGTGGTTTGAGGCGTTGCCTGCCGCCTTCGTGCACGAGCAACCGCAGTTGTGCCTCTGGTATGCTCAGGTGCTGTCGCACAC
>JAHDWG010000205.1 GCA_023384495.1 Caldilineaceae bacterium | reverse complement strand
CATGCCGCGCCCGCCCAGCGGCAATCGATCCGCCAAATATTCGGGCAGGAGCACAGCGTCGCCCACCAACCCTGCGCGCAGCAGGGCGTGAACCTGACGCCTGTCTCCCCAGGGCCCTTCGTGATGGTCGTGCGCCGTGAGCAAAATCGAGCCGCCGGGCAAGCTGTTGGTGGCGCGCAAGGCGCGCAACGCCTCCACAAAGGCGGCGATCCCACCCTTCATGTCGGATGCGCCGGAACCATAGAGTACCCCCTCCTCGACGCGCGGGGGCACAAAGGGCAGGTGCACGGTATCGAGATGGCCGTCAAATTGCAGTGTTCGCCCCGGTTTGCCCGTGTCAAAGCGCACCACCACCGCCGGCGCTTCCGGCCAATCGGCCACCGGGCGTTGTACGTTGAACCCGTCTTCGCGCAAGAGCGCCGCAAGTTCATCGGCCACCGCGCCGGCGCTCCGTGTGGGGCTGGGCGCGCCAACTAGGCGGATGGCGGTTTCAACCAGCCGTTGCGCATCGACGGCTGCTCGGATTTCGCGAACAAGGGTGGACGAGAGTTGTGTCTGCATGAAGAAGATTCATCCCTGATCGATTGGACTCAGTGGCATCATTCCCACCATAGCGAACATGCTTGGCATGAGCGAAGTATACCATTTGCCTGTTCCCGCGCCAAGCAACCTTTTTCCATCCGTCATGAGCAGGCCTCAATATCCTGACAGAGCTTTTCACACAGCGAGAGCAAGCGCGGCTTCCAGCGATCATGCAACAGCAGCGGGTCGAGCCAGTGGACGCGCAACGGCTCGCCCGTGAGCTGGGGCAGATCCATCTCATCCTCGTCGAGCACGCGCAGGTGCATTTCACGGCTAGAGAAGGCGCCAAACTGGCTGTGCGAAATGGACAACGGGGGGATACGCGTGACGGTTTGGTCATTCCAACGCAGCACTTCGTTGAAGAAGAGGCGCATGGCATGATAACGGCGATGCACACTGGGCTGGCCGGTTACCAGTTGATGCCAGAAGTCACCGTTTCGAAACGTGCGCTCGGCGGGCGTCAGCGCCAGTTCGTAGAGCAACGCCAAGGTCGTGGCGCCACAATCCAACAACGAGCGGGCCGCGCCAAAGTACCCATACAAAAATGAGCGGGTGAGGATCGCCGCCTTGAGATCGCCGCCCTTGTCTAGCCCGTGGCGCTTGCGCGCATCTTCAATGAGAAAGGCGTACATCTCGACATCGGCCATGCGCGCACAGAGGCTTTCGGCCAGGACAACCGCCAAATGGATTGTTGCGTTATTGACGCTGGGGCTGATGTCGAAGTGTTCGTCGAGCTTGATGAAGCAGTTGGGCACTGGTTCATCTGATAGCTTGTAAGCTGTTCGTTCGTAGAAGTAGGTTTTCATCGCAATAGATACATCACAGATACATCAATTGTCGCATTGCCAGCTGTGTCCACCCAACCGTAGAATGAGCACATCGATCAAGATCATGCTTGTGCACCACGGTGGCGTATGCTGCGGCAAAGGGGTTGTCGGCTAATAGCGTAACGCTTCGACGCAAGCACAGAGGCCGGCGTATAGTGTATCACATTTTTAAGGAACGGCAGGTGGCTGATATGCAAGCAGGCAAGTTTGGGCAGATGGGAGAGGGGCGGCGTGCGTTCGCCGCAGGTTCGCCGCTCGCCGGCGGGTTCAAAGAGGAAGAGGCGCCATTCGGGTTTGCGGCGACAAACGCCTCGCGGCTGATGATACGCGACTTGCCCGCCGATCTGCGCCCACGCGAGCGGCTGATCTACGCCGGCGCCCATGCGCTCAGCTCTGCCGAGCTCCTGGCGATCCTGTTGCGTGTGGGCGGGCGCGGTGAGAATGTGCTCCGGATGGCTGAACGGATTTTGAGCCAGTTTGGCGGTGTGGCCGGCCTGGCGCAGGCCAGCTTTGACGAACTACGCGCAGCACATGGCATGGGCGAGGCCAAGGCGAGCCAGGTCAAGGCGGCCCTAGAGTTAGGCAAGCGTATGTTATTGGCCTCTCCCCAGGAGCGGCCCCAAATCCGCGGGCCGGAGGATGCCGCCAATCTACTGATGATGGAAATGAGCCTCCTGGAGCAAGAGCAGTTGCGTGTGCTGCTGCTGGACACAAAGAACGTTGTGCTGCGTATGCACACCGTCTATGTGGGCAGCCTGAATACAGCGGTGGTGCGTATCGGGGAAGTCTTCCGCGAGGCGATTCGCGCCAACAGCGCTGGGCTGATCCTGGCGCACAATCACCCCAGCGGCGACCCCACGCCCAGCCCCGAAGATGTGCGCGTGACCGAGGCGATTGTCCAGGCTGGCGTGTTGCTCGATATTCGGGTCTACGACCATTTAATCATTGGACGCAACCGGTTTGTCAGTATGAGGGAGCGCGGGCTGATATCGTGAATCTTTAACAAAGTGACTTTGCAATCCAACAGGTGGTATAAACACCAATCATCAAACAACTGGGTTGTTATAAAAGTATAAAGTATGAGGCCAGGCTCATCATTCGGTTGTGGGTTGCCACGCTCCCCCTGTTTCGCCACGCAACCCGCACGTGATCGTCACTCGCGCCGCGCCCTGGCGGCCTCGTCTACCCTTTGTTTGGATTCCCCATCTATAGTACAATTGGATCGCTTTCCGCACCATCCTTGTTCCGTACTGCACCCAATCTTTGACATCGACCTATACCAGGCCAGCGCCTAGAGCAGTTTTCATGTAGTGAGTTTGCTATCGGGTGACAGTCACTTCTGAAAGTGACTGTCACCTTGCATAAGTACTCTGTTAATAATCCAAATAGAAACGTATAGAAACGTGAGGAGAAGGCATTATGGCATTCCCACCAAAAGAGCAATTGCCAACTGGTCCATTGTCCTTCGCCTATCATCTCGTCTATGATGAAGACATCAGCACTGAGTTCTCCCAAAACCCCAACAAGGTGATGGATTACTTCCAACTGTCAAGCGAAATCCAGGATGCCGTCCAGCAGGCCGGCGACGCCGGAGAACCCGATGATAAGCTGATCATGCAGTTTCTGGCCTTTATCCTCCCGATCTTTAAGGACCCGAAGGTCTATCTCGGTAAATGGTGATGGCCAGCAGTCAGCGAGGGCCGGGTCGCCGCCGCGCGCCGTAGACCGTTATTACTAACAACCATAAAACGAATCCAGTGTACAATCTCAAATACAAGAACGAGAGCGGTGACCATGAGCTGGCCATCCGGTGAAACGCTGGGGTTGATCGAGCACTATCTGCCTGACAGCTTGATTTCGCGCCCAGCCCTGGCCAACGTACGCGCGATTGCCGAACGACTGCCTGATGCGCTCTACTCTTATTACCTGGAATGTCGCCTGGACGATTCGCCACAGATCGATTTTCTGGTATCGGTGATGGCGGGCAGCGAGCGAGATGTGTGGACAGGTCAACAGAGGGAAGGTGGATCCACTAAGCCTCTGTTGGCGACGGTCCCGTGGCGTCCAATCCGCCGCTTCTTGCACAGGTGGGCTGGGCCAGACACACTGCTTCGCACTCATGCGCCTATGATCTGGCTGGAATTTGATGGGGTGCAGGCCGCGTTGCCTGACTCGCCGCTGCCAGGGATCTGCTTTTGTCTCGACCCCGATTATGTGGAGACTGCACCCCCACTCCAGCCTCCCAGCCGGCTGAGCTTGCCCGTCTATCAGGCGTTCTCTGATGAGGCGCTTGCGGTTTTGTATGAGCGACCTCTCTCTGCACAGGCAAGGCAGCGCCTGCAGGACTGTTACGAACAGCTACCCGCGGGTGGCCGCCTAATTCACATCTCGGCGATGCTGGCCCGCCAACCCCCGGTGCTCAAGGTGTATGCCGCAGTGCCCCGCAACGATCTGCCCACGTATCTCTCGCGCATTGGCTGGCCTGGCTCTCACGCTGATTTGGCCGAGATTGTGGCAAAGTTTTGTCCGGCGCTACGCTTGCTCTTTGTCGACTTGACATTTGGTGACGCCATCGCGCCGCGAATCGGGCTGGCCTGCTCGCAAGTTCACCTCCACGACCGGGCACAGTCTGACCCCGGTTGGGGCGCTCTCTTGGATCTGTCTATGGTCGAGGGGGTCTGTACGCCTCAAAAGCGCGCCGGGCTGCTCAATTGGCCAGGAGCGGCGCGTCATCCGTTTCATGGCCACAACTGGCCGGTGCGACTCCATCGCTGGCTCGATCTAAAGCTCGTCTATCAGCCAGAGCAGCCGCTTGAAGTCAAAGCATATCTTGGGTTTATGCCCACATTTTCGATTTTTTAGGGGGGGGAGTCGCCGATGATGCCTGGGCGCAGAACCTTGTTCACGATTGTATGGGCGGCGTTTGCGCTGGCCGCCTGTGCGAATGGCGCCCCCGGGGTGGGCGATGCCGGGCCTGAGCCACCCTTGTCCGCCCCCACAACTGACGAGGCGCCAGGACCAGTGAATCCGCCCCAGTTCGCCAACGCAGTGGGAACGCCCGCTGACAATCCAGATTTCCCTGACTTTCCCCAGGGCCTGCTCAGTTCAAGCGTCCCCCATGATGTGGACAATCTTTTTCTGATCCAAAACCAGGATGTTGAGGTGAGGCAGCGTCTGTTTGACATCCTTTCGTGGCAGACATTTCTAGCGCTTGCCTGGCCCCTCGATGAAGAGGGGCGCGCACAGCCAAATCTGACCGACCCGGGCGCGCCGGCATGGACAACCTGGAAGCCCAGCGCCGCGCTCTTCCGCAACGGTGGCCTGGACCCCGGCCCCTGGGGCGCCTCTGCCCCAGCGCCAGCCAACCCCTGCGCAAATGGCCGCGCACAACTCGCCAACCTCGATGTGACCTCGACTGACCGGCCCAATCTGCTGGAGACGGCCACACAAGCAGACGCCATGAAGCTGTGGGATCAAAATGGCAATCTGGTTTACTACGAAATTCTGCTCGACCAGCCCGAGTTCGACTACATCCGAGAAGAGGGTCTTTACAGTTTGGATGGGCAGGTTTCCTTTCTTTCGAACCATACACGACCCTATTTCCCCACCGGGAAGTATCTGGACAGCTCAGGGCAGAAAAAGAGCGCCGATCCTGCCCTGGCCGGCGTCATCGAATTGAAGCTGGCGTGGAAGGTCATTGACGAAGAGCGCGATCTGGCCGAGCGATTCTATGCCGAATCAGCCTGCCTGCTCAATGAACAGGGGCGCTGGGAGCAAAGGCTGGTGGGGTTGGTGGGGATACACATTGCCCACCGCACCTTTTCGGCTGCCCAATGGCTCTGGGCGACTTTTGAACAGATCGACAATACACAGGTTGACGCGCTGGCAGTGCAGGAATACGCCGACAAGGGTCAAGTATTGCGACCCTCATTCTTCGACCCCAATTGCCAGGCGTGCCCACCGAATACGATCACCGTCCGCGATGGGGTCAGCAGAACGCAAGTGGCGCCCGTGGTAGAAGGCCCAACGAGCGCACAGGCGCTAAACCAGCAGGTGCAACAGCGGCTCAAAGACGTGGGCTCTGTCTGGCAATACTACCGGCTGATCGGGACGCAGTGGCCGCTCGATCCAGGGGGCGGTGGCCCACCGCAGCCGCTACCCACGGCGCTTGCCAATCCGGTCATGGAGACCTATGTGCCCGCCGCCGACGCCAGTTGCATGAACTGCCATTACGGTGCAGCCATGGCCACGGCCATCACGGCCCAAGCCAAGGGGGGCGAGCAGATTGAGTGGGGGCCACCAGGCTCTGCTGATTTTAGCTATCTGTTGATGAAGGCCCACGCACAGACACTCGTTTGCTCAATCGACGCCGCTACTGCCACGCCGGTTGTCGCCGAGCTGCCCCAGGCCGCCGCCCAGCAACCAGTCGGCCCGCAAGCGCTGCTGCGTAACGCACTCCTTGCCTGTCATGTTACCCTTTCCCCGCAGGCAACCGTCGTCAATCTGACGCTGGGCGGGGCCACGGTCTGGCGGATCGATGATGAACAGCATGGGTATATGGTCCGTGAGGCCGATGGCGCGCTGTCCATTTATAAGGATCGATAGACGATGAACCAGCTTGTAACCTACGAGATCGGCGAACAGATCTACAGCGGCCCCAACACGTGGATCTATCGCGCCTTGAGGCGCGATAGCGGTCAGCCGGTCGTCCTAAAAGTCTTGAACCAGGCTCATCCCCTGGCCGCAAAGATCGCCCAATTCAAGCTGGAGTATGAAATCATCAGCGCGCTCGATCTACCCGGCGTGGTGCGGGCCTACGATCTTGGGATCGAGCAAGGTCACTGGATGATGGTTTTGGAGGATTTCGGCGGTGAGGCGCTGACAACTTTGCTGCCCGCTGCGCCTTTGTTGCTCGGCGAGTTTCTCGCCTTGGCGATTCCGCTGGTGGACACAATCGGGCAACTCCACGCACAGCGCGTGATTCATAAGGATATTAACCCGGCCAATATTGTTCTGAATCAGCACACAGGGCAGCTCAAACTCATCGATTTTGGCCTTGCCAGCCGCCTCTCGCAAGAAACTCAAAGCCCCCGTCATCCCAACCGCCTGGAAGGGACACTGGCCTATATGTCGCCAGAACAGACAGGGCGCATGAATCGCGGGCTTGATCATCGGACTGACTTTTACTCGTTGGGGGTGACCTTCTATCAGTTGCTCACTGGGCAGTTGCCCTTCCCTACCGACGACGCCTTGATGCTGGTGCATTCGCACTTGGCTCGGCAGCCGTTGTCCCCCTGCGACCTGAACCCAACGGCGCCCAAGCCAGTCGCCGAGATCATTATGCGATTGTTGGCCAAAAATGCCGAGGAGCGCTATCAGTCTGCCTTTAGTCTGAAGCGAGACCTGGAGACGTGCCTGCGTCAATGGCAGGCGACGGGGCAGATTGATCCGTTCCCACTCCACCAACAGGATGTTTCAAGCCAGTTTCAAGTCGCGCAACAACTTTTTGGACGAGAAGCCGAGATCGAACAGTTGCTGGCCGCCTTTGCGCGGGTGAGCCAGGGCGCCAGCGAAGCCATGATGGTGACAGGCTATGCCGGCATCGGGAAATCGGCGCTGGTGCAGGAGGTTTACAAACCAATTACTGAGCGATGCGGCTATTTCATCGCCGGCAAGTTTGACCAGATGCAGCGCGATATCCCCTATGCCTCGCTGATCCAAGCGTTTGGACAACTGGTGCGCCAATTGCTGACAGAAAGCGAGACGGCAATTGCTGGTTGGCGGGCAAAATTGCTGGCTGCTCTAGAAGATAATGGCCAGGTGCTCATCGACGTGATGCCCGAGGTCGAGCTGATTATCGGCGCACAGCCGGCTGTCCCTCACCTGCCGCCTGCCGAAGCGCACAACCGCTTTCACCATGTGCTGCAAAATTTTGTGCGCGTCTTCACCCAGCCCGAGCACCCCCTGGTTCTCTTTCTGGACGATTTGCAGTGGGCGGACAACGCATCATTACACTTGCTCGAACTCTTCATGACCGCCGCCGACAGTGCGTACCTTTTTTTGATTGGGGCGTATCGTACAAACGAAGTCGACGAAGGGCATCCGCTCACCCTGACGTTGCAGCGGATGCGGGCGGGAGAGCACAGGCTGCTTACCATCGAACTGGCCCCGCTGGCGCTGCCGCATGTGACGCAACTCGTTGCCGACACGCTGCGCACGACATGCGCCGAGGCCGAATCGCTCGCGCGGCTCGTGCTGGCCAAGACCGACGGCAACCCATTTTTCATCAACGAGTTCCTGCGCGCCCTGCATGTTGAGGGGCACGTGCGTTTCGACGACCAGCAGGTTGCCTGGCGCTGGGATGTGAGGCAGATTCAGGCGCGCACAATCGCCGACAATGTGGTCGAGCTGATGGCGGTCAAGGTAAAGAAGCTCAATGACCGGGCGCAGACGGTGCTCAAGCTGGCGGCGTGTATCGGCAATGAGTTCGACCTGCAAACGCTGAGCCTTGTGCATCAACAGTCCCCCCAGGCAAGCGCCGACGCCTTGTGGGAAGCACTGGAGATGGGCGTGGTGGTTCCCCTGGGTGACGCCTATCGACTGGTGGGCCTTGATGTGCAAGGGCTTGTCGACGAACTCACCGTCGAGTACAAATTTGCCCACGACCAGATCCAGCGGGCAGCCTACCAACTGATCCCCGAACCCGAACGGCAGACGGTGCATCGAACCGTCGGTCGCTTGCTGCTGCAAGGGACATCGCCAGAAGAGCGCGAGCAGAAGATCTTTGCCATTGTCAACCAGCTAAATCTGGGTAAAGCGCTGCTCGAACAACCGGCCGAACGCGAAGAGTTGGCCGAACTCAATCTGCTCGCCGGCAAGCGCGCCAAGAGCGCGGCGGCCTATCAATCTGCCGTTCTCTACCTGTACGCAGGGCTCGACCTGCTTGACGCCGGGGCGTGGCGGCATCAGTACCAGCTGGCCCTGACCCTCCATTTGGAGGCAGCCGAAGCCGCCTATCTACACTCCGATTTTGACCGCATGGAGCAACTGCTTGACATTGTATTGAAGGAGGCTCAAACTTTACTTGATAAAGTCAAAGCCTACGAGATCAAAATTCAGGCCGCGATTGCCCGCAACCAACTACAGGAAGCGGTGGCAACGGCCCTCCCCGTCCTGGGTTGGCTCGGCGTCTCATTCCCAGCCAAACCTAACACCCTGCACGTCTTGCGGGGGCTATTGGAGACAAAGCTTGTCTTGCTCGGTAAGGAGCCTGCGCAACTGCTCGAACTGCCGCCAATGCAGGATCCAAGCTGGCTGGCCACGATGCGTCTCCTGAGCAAGGTGATCTCTGCAAGCTACCTAACAGACCCACTCCTCTTTGCGCTTGTGATTCTCAAGCAGATTACCCTGTCGGTCAGGCATGGCAACACCGTCGAGTCGGCCAAAGCGTACGCCATGTACGGCGTCATTCTGAATGATGTCAATGGCGATATCGAAACCAGCGATAAGTTTGCGCAACTGGCCCTCGCTCTGTTGGATCGACTCAACGCCCGAGAAGCGCAGGCGCAGGTCTATATGGGGGTTTACCTGTTTCTCAAACCGTGGAAGGATCCCCTCCGCTCCACACTAGTGCCGTTATATGCGGGCTATCAGAGTGGTCTGGCCACCGGCGACACCGAATTTGCCGCCTACCTGATTGGCGCCCACGCCGTTTTTGTCTATTATGCGGGCGAACACGTGGACACAGCCGAAGCCGCCGCCGCCGCCGCCATTGCCGCCGCCGGGCGGCTCAAGCAAGAGCGAACCCTCTTTGTGCCCCGGATTTACCGGCAAATCGCGCTCAACCTGCAGGGCCGTGGGCTCGATCCGGCGCGCCTCACCGGGGAGGCCTATGACGATGAAACGATGCCATCGCTGCACCGTGAGGCGCGCGACATCACCGGCCATCTCTATGTGAGCCGGCTCTTCCTGGCCTATCTATTTCAACAGAATCGGCAGGCAGTCGACTATGCAGCCGAGGCGGAACGCCACCTGGACGGACTAAAGGGCATCTATTTTGCGGCAATGGTCCACTTCTATGCAGCGCTTGCCCGGCTCGCACTCTTCCCGGAAGCCTCGCGGCCAGAGCGAAAGATCATCCTCAAACAGGTGCGCACGCATCAGTCGAAGCTAAAGCAGTGGGCAAAATACGCCCCCATGAACTTCTTGCACAAATGGTATTTGGTCGATGCTGAACGCGCGCGCGTCATGGGCGACCACAAGGAAGCGCGCACAGCCTATGAGCAGGCAATCAAGCTCGCCCACGAACATGAATTCACAAGTGATGAAGCGCTTGCCCATGAACTGGCGGCGCGCTTCTATGCAGATAGGCAAGATCCGGGGCTGGCCAGTTTTTATTTGCGCAATGCCCACAGCGCCTATCTGCAATGGGGTGCGGTCGCCAAGGTTACAGCATTGGAGGCGCGCCACCCGGAACTGGCGGCGTCGGCGGCAACGACATCAAACGGCGGGGCAGCGAGCGCCACCGCCGATAGCCAAGCGTCCAGTATGCTGGACTTGAAGAGCCTGCTCAAAGCGTTCCAGGCCATCTCAAGTGAAATCGTCTTGGACACGTTGCTGGCGCGGCTGATGGAAATTGTGATTGAGAACGCCGGCGCCCAAAAAGGCTTTCTGCTCCTCCCTTACGCCGATGGCTGGACAATTGCAGCAGAAGGGATGGTCGATCAGGACGGGGCGCCGCCAGCCGTCGCCCGCCCGGCATTGGGCGTGCTGCGCTCACCCAGCAACGAGTCCAGCGCCGCCCACATGCCGATAGGCGTCATCAACTTCGTGGCGCGCACCCATGAGCCGCTGGTGTTGAATGATACAGCGCGTGAAGACGCATTTCGCCAAGATCCATACGTCGTGGCCCACCAGCCGCAGTCTGTGTTGTGCATGCCCCTCATCTACCAGCGCCAGTTGACGGGCCTGTTATATCTAGAGAATAATCTGACGGCAGGCGCGTTCACGGCGGAGCGGGTGGCGGTTTTGAATGCGCTCTGTTCGCAGGCCGCCATCTCGATAGAAAATGCGCGCCTCTATGACAACCTGACAGTCAGTGAGCAGCGCTTCCGCACCCTCTTTGAGAATGCTCCCCTTGGCCTCTTCGAGATCGACCTCAGCCCCGAAACGCCGGTCATTTTGGCCGCCAACCACCAAGCCGAGGAGATGTACGGCTGGTCTGCCAGCGAATTGGCCGGTCTGCCTGCCGACCGGTTGGCCCCATCCGAAGCGTTGGCGCAGATGCGCCAGCTATTCCAACCGATACAGAGCGGGCACACGGTCGCTCTAGAGACAACCAGCCTGCGCCGCAATGGGGTGACCTTTCCGGTTCGCATCAGCGCAACCCCCCAGGCCGGGCCGGCGCGTAACCGGTTGATTGTGACGGTCGAGGACATTACGTTGGAGAAACAACGGCAGGCTGAAATCGAAGCGATTGAAGCCGAACGGCGGCGCATTGCGCATGAAATTCACGATGGCTTGGCCCAAGATCTGGCGGCATTGCGATTTAAGACGACCCTGTGGCATGATCTGGTTGACCGAAGCCCAACCGAAATGCACGCCGAACTGGACGAGCTAATGGCGATTCTGAACGCCAGCATTCGCGAAGTTCGGCGTTCCATCTTTGCTCTCCGCCCCATCGCGCTGGACGAACAGGGCTTTTTCAACGCCTTGCGCCAGTTTTGTAGCCACTTTGGCGAACAGTATCAGTTGCGGATCGCGCTGGAAGTCTTGGGGCCGGAAGAGCGCCTGGCCTCTGCCGTGGAACTCCCACTGTTTCGGGTGGTGCAAGAGGCGCTGAACAATGTGCGCAAACATGCCCAAGCCAGCGCGATCGACATTCGCCTCGACCTACAAGATACCGCCGCAATCAATTTGAGCATCCATGATAACGGCGTCGGTTTTGAGCTGTCGACCATGCGGCGGGCGCTTCGTGAGGGCCATGTGGGGCTCAAGCAGATGGAAGAGCGGATAAAAAGCATCAATGGCTCGCTGCACGTTCAGAGCGCGGTGGGGCAAGGGACAACGATTCACGTTGTGTTGCCAGGTCGGGGGCCAACCGATGAATCGCCGTAAGCGTTGCCATACGCGCCCGCTGCTTTGCCCGTCTGATGTGAAAATAGGGCAAAACAGCACAACACCGAGAGCACAGAGATTGCATAGAGAACACAGAGAAAAACCTCAGTGTGCTCTGTGTCTCCTCGGTGGTCTCTGTGTTCCTGCTGTACACTATCATCTTCATCGTTTGGGGTGTCCCCAGGTCATGATGACTGTTGTGTAAATCGTACACGGATTGCACAGACCTTATAGAACTTCGCACTTCCCCCCGATGATTTGACGGCAGTGACCGTCCAACAAGGAGACCTCATGGCCCCGATTCGCATCTTGATCGTCGATGATCACCGGCTCTTTCGCCAGGGCCTGCGCCAGATCTGTGAAACCAAAGGGGGCTTTGAAGTGGTGGGCGAGGCCGAAAGTGGCCGAACAGCCGTGGATCTGGTCAACCGCATCAAACCCGATGTAATCCTGATGGACATCAGGATGCCGGGGTTGGACGGGGTGCAGGCGACCAGCTTCATCACCGAGGCCAACCCGGACGCCAAGGTGGTCGTGCTGACCATGCATCGCGAGGATCAATATATCTTTGACGCCATTCGCGCCGGCGCGCGCGGCTATCTGCTCAAGGATGTGGACGCCGATACCTTGTTGGAAGCCATTCGGCGCGTCTATGGGGGGGAGGCGCTGATCGATCCGCTGGTGGCGACCAAAGTCTTGAGCGAATTCCGGCGGCTCAGCGACCCAACTGCTGCCCAACCAGCCCTTGAACAGCTCACCGAAGGGGAGATGAATGTGCTGCGATATGTGGCGCAAGGGCTGGACAATCGAGAGATCGCCGAACAGCTTTCTCTCGCGGAAAGCACCATTGCCAACCGGCTGCGCGAGATTTACCAGAAGCTCTATGTTAATAATCGAACCCAGGCTGCGCTTTATGCGCTACGGCGAGGCTGGGTCTCGCTCGATCCAGAGTGATTACGCAGGCTGACCTGGCGCTGCTCTACATGCAAAACGAGTTATCAGATAAGAATGCTCTCACAGTGAGAGCATTTTTTGTTGCCCAGCGACGCCGTACAAAAAGTTACTGCCAAAAAAGGGCAATTTTTGTCTGGCGGGCCCCGCTTGTTTCGGCGACAATCGGGACAGACCGTGGTCAAACGAATGTGTGCCTCACGTTTTATCGATTCTATCAAGGAGCGCGTTCTGCTGCACCATCCGCAGGACCAA
>JAHDWG010000744.1 GCA_023384495.1 Caldilineaceae bacterium | reverse complement strand
ACGATGATGCTTGACGTCGACTACCCAACATTGCACCAATGCAGTTCGAAGCCTGCAAACACACCACACACGAACAAAGTCAACCCGAGATTGCGCCAGGGCTGGTTATTGGGACGACCGCTTATTGTGCAACGGCGGGGTTGAGAATCATAATCATGCTGCGGCCATCAAAGGCGGGCATGGATTCCACCGTTGCCACATCAACGACGTCATTGGCAACGCGTTGCAACAATTCGTGCGCGACCTCTGGGTGATAGATCTCACGGCCCTTGAACTTTACCCGCACACGAATCTTTGCGCCATCCTTGGCAAACTTACGGATCCGGGTCAGGATGACCTGAATGTCGTGCTCATCCGTCTTCGGCCCCATCTGTACTTCTTTGACTTCAATCTGCTTGTGCGCCTTACGCGACTCGCGCTCGCGCTTCTGCTTTTCATACAGATATTTGCCATAGTTCATCAACCGGCAGACGGGTGGATTGGCCGTTGCGGCTACTTCCACCAGGTCCAGTTCCTTCTCTGTGGCAAGGGCCAGGGCGTCACGGATGGGCAGGATGCCCAACTGCGCGCCGTCTGCATCAATGACACGAACCTCTCGAGCGCGAATCTCGCCGTTGACTCGGGTCGAATCTGCACGGTTATACCGATCCGAACGGCCAAACCGATCACGCCGCTCTGGTCGCATCATTCGATTGGGTGCATTATTGCCGATAGGTAGACTCCTTTAGTGAATTATGAAACGTCCATCACCTATCAGTGTAACATGAACCAGGTGAGGCGTCAAGTACCACAAAAGGTTGTGCAAAATTCTCGACTTGACCTCAAATTTGGCGGCGCCCGGCGCCAGCGTTCGCGCGTACCATAGCGCGCCTGAACTCTGCCCCAGCTGCCAGGCGCCGAACCGATGTGCGGTGGCTCCTGTCCAGCCCTCCAATCGTCGAAGGGTGGCCTAACCCTGGGGGCTACAGCGCCCGCGACCGCGTGGCGACCCGTTCTTTGACCAACGCCTCGAATTCAGCCACCGGCATGTCATCCTGCCGGGCGCCATCGCGCTTGCGGAGTGAGACCGTGCCGTTGCTCACCTCCTGATCGCCGATGACCAGCATGTAGGGCGTCTTCATCAGCTGCGCCGCACGGATCTTGGCGTTCATGCGGTCGGCGCTCAGGTCGGCCTCGGCGCGAACCCCCGCATCAGCCAGCCGCTGCGCCAGGTTCTGCGCTACCTCATGGTGCGCCGTCGTAATCGGGATCACGCTCACCTGTTTGGGCGCCAGCCAGACAGGAAATGCGCCGGCAAAGTGCTCAATGAGGAAGCCAATCATCCGCTCATGCGTCCCCAGCGGCGCCCGATGGATGCAGAGAGGCATCTCCTCCTCGCCCGCACTGTTGACAAAACGCAAATCAAATCGATCGGGTTGGGCAAAGTCCACCTGGTTCGTCGCCAGCGTAAACTCTCGGCCAATCGCGCTCCAGATCTGCACGTCGATCTTGGGGCCATAAAAGGCGGCTTCGTTGGGCACTTCGACAAACGGGACATTGCCATGCTGCATGGCCCGCCGCACCATATCTTCCGTCTTGAGCCAGAGTCGCGGGTTGTTGATATACTTCTTGCCCAACTCCTTAGGATGGTGCAGGCTCAGGCGCATCACATAGCGGTCGATGCCAAAGATCTCGAAGTTCTTCTGGTAAA
>JAHDWG010000204.1 GCA_023384495.1 Caldilineaceae bacterium | reverse complement strand
GGCAAAGCCACCAACCGTTCCAATGAAGGCAGTGGATTGGGTCTGAGCATCAGCAAACAACTGGTTGAGGCGCACGGCGGTCGCATGTGGGTGGAGAGCGAATTGGGCCAGGGGGCGGCCTTTTTCTTTACGATCCCTTGCCCGGCCGAACGGTCACCCGACGCCGGTTTTGCTCGCTGGTTCAATCCCTACCTCAGCCACGAACCCCACACGCCGCTGGCATTGCCCGACCTGCCGCCGCCACGCGACCGCTTGGTCTTGCTGACCCAGGAAGAAGAATTATACCGGCAGACCCAGACAATGCTGGACGATCTTGAGGTGATCCAGGTTGGCAGCCTGGGCGAATTGACAGAACAGGTGAGCCAGGCCATACCCACCGCCGTGCTGATCAACGAGGCTCGCGTGATGAATGACCGCGGCTTTGTGCGGCACAATTTCCCCCACCTGCCCGAACGGATGCCGGTCATCACCTGCCATCTGCCTGGCAAACGCGAAGCGTGCGATTATCTGAACGTCGTCGATTACCTGGTAAAACCGGTCCCAGGGCAAAAGTTGTTGGAGGTGGTCCGGCGTCATGCCGCACCACAGCAGGTCATTCTGGTAGCGGAAGACGATGCGGAGATGGCCCGGCTGATCCGGCGGCAACTGACCGCCGGCGACAGCGGCTATCGCATCCTCCACGCCAGAGGAGGCGGGCGCGCCCTCGAATTGATGCGCGAACGGCGTCCCGACCTGGTTTTGCTCGACTTAGGGCTGCCCGACCAGACCGGCTACCAGGTCTTAGAAGAAAAAAACCGGGACGAAACCCTCAAGGCGATCCCGGTCATCATCGTTTCAGCGCGCGACCCGTTGGGTGAACCGGTGGTGACTGACCGGTTGCGCGTGGAGTTGGGCGGCGGCCTGTCGCTGCGTGATGTCGTCCAGTGTACGGCTGCCATCAGCAGGGCGCTTTCACCAGTGTCGCCGTCAACTGCTCCAGCGCATGCAAAAAATCCTCCTGGCCAACCGGCTTTTGGATAAAGAGCGTGGCGCCTAGCACCTGCGCCAGTTCCTTCTGCGGTAGGATCGTGCAGACGGCCACGGGGATATGCCGGGTCGCCGGGTGGTGGCGCCACTGGCTGAGCAAGTCCCACCCATCCAGGTCGGGCATCATGATGTCCAAGATCAGGCCCTCTACCCGCTGCGCCTGAGCCAGCGCAATCGCCTCGCGGCCATCGCCGGTGGTGATCACCCGGAAGCGGGTCTGGTCCACATAGCGGCGGAAGAGTTGGCGCGCATCGGGGTTGTCGTCGATCACCAGGATGGGCGTGCTGGCCATTTTCGGTGTTGTGAGCGCAATGGCAACCGACTCTCCTTCCTGGACGACGACATCCCCGTGGAACGGCGCCAACAACTGGACGGCTGTCCGCACGCCAACCAGGAACTCCTCATGGCGCGCCCATTCAGCCGTTGCGCCACGGACGCAAAAGACAAAGCGGTGTTTGCCTGCGGACTCAGCGGGTGAGACGACCAGCGTTTTGCCGCCGATGCGCGGGATCATGGCGGTCAACAGGACCAGAAACGCCTGGCGAAGCACCGGCGGTGGCGCCGGCGTCTGAGCCGATACCGACAGCGCGCCAACCTGGAGCGTAACCTGATATCGGTGCGCCAGGGCGCTGGCGTCGGTCAAAGCCTTCTGCAACTCCACCTCAACCTGGCTGGGCTCGGTGCGCAACTCGTGGCGTAACCGGGCTGCCTCCTTCTGGATCTCGCCGATACCGTTTGCGGCGTGCGGGCGCGGCTGGCTCTCGTGGAGCGTCCGGCCAATTGCCGGCTCGAAGTGCGCCCATAGCTGGTCGGCCAGCAGTTCGATGGCGTTGTTTTGTTCCCGCCGCAGTTGGCGGGTGCTCACGCCTAATTGAAAAGCGACTTCCTCCTGATTGAGCTGCTCCTGATAGCGGTAGTAGAGCACATCGTAATGACGCTCAGCGCGGGCGCCGGGTTTTTCGCGCATGGCTTCAATCGTTTCGAGTAAGAGGCGCTGCAGCGCGACGGGGTTGGCCTCCTCGCCAGGAGACGAGAGGAGCGCTAGTAACGGATTTCTGGCTAGACTTTGCAGATCGTCCAGTTGCATGAGCGCAGTGCGCAGCGACGCAACAAATTGCTTGCGGTTCATCCTGTCCGCTTTCTGGCCGGAAAACGACAAAATCAGGCAAAAACGGGCGCCTGGGGGTCAAAAACCGGGTATAATTTGATTATACTGGCAGTTGTGTGCCGCTGCAACCTTTGTCAAGGTCCCATCCCGGCCTGATACAGAGTAGGATATCCTGCATCGTTGTACTGACCCATCAGGTTAGGTAGGACGCTCCAGGTGCGATGCACTTGCACCTCCCGTTCGGCCATCTAGCCTTTCGTGTCAGTACACATGGTGCGTAGGTCATCGCCTCCGGCGTGACGTTCCGGGTCAACCACGTTTGTCACGTCGGAGGCGATGACCTACAGAATGACCAGGTTTTATTGATCAACATCTGACCCAGGCCGGCCACAGCGTATTGGAGCATTCGATTATCATGACAACTTCACCTGTCCGCGTCGGGTTGATCGGCGCTGGCATGATTGCGCAGGTCATGCACCTGCCCCACCTGCTCGAACTGCCTGACCGTTTTTCGGTGACCGCGATCTGCGACCTTTCGCTGGGAACTGCCCGGGCGGTAGCCGCAAAATACGGCGCGCCACAGGTTTTCACCGACCACCGGGTGATGCTGGAAAGCGCCGACCTCGACGCCGTGCTGGTGTTGACCCGCGACCACGCCCGGCCTGCTATCGACGCGGCTCGCGCCGGCAAACATATCCTGGTCGAAAAGCCCCTGTGCAACAACCTGGCCGAAGCCGACGAGTTGATCGATACCGTGGCCGCCAGCGGTGTCGTCGGCATGGTGGGCCACCACAAACGGTATGACCCAGGCTACGTCGCCGGGCGCAAGGCCATCCAGCGTTTGGAAAACCCGCACCTGATCCGCCTGCACGATGTGATCGGCCCCAACAGTGGCTTTCTGGAGCACTATGACCTGATCCGGGTCGATGATGTCGATGCCGGTCTGCTACAGCGCCTGCAGCAAGAGCACCTGGCGAGCCTGGAAGTCGCCATCGGCCGCCAACCCGAACCTGTGATGCGCGCCTATCAGTTGTTCTTGGGTCTCAACACCCACGACATGACCATCCTGCACGGCGCAGTGGGGCTGCCGGAGCGCGTCGTCTCGACCGAAATCTGGGCCGGGGGGCGAGCCGCCGCCGCCATTCTGGCTTATCCCGGCGACCTGCGCTGCGTCTTTGAGACCGCCATTGTGCCTGGGCTGCGCAAGTTTGACGAATCGCTGACCGTCTATTCGCCCGACAAAGTGGTCTCCATCGTCTTCCCCAGCCCCTTCCTCAAGAATGCCGCGACGCTGGTCGAGGAATGGGAGATGACCGAAAACGGCTATCGCGAAAGCCAGACCACCGCATCCTATGAGGAGGCGTTCAAGCTAGAACTTATCCATTTCCATGAGTGTATCACCGAGGGAAAAACACCGCACACACCGCTCAGCGAAGCACGCGCCGACCTTGCCCTGTTGATTGAGATGATCAAGGCGTTTCGAGGCAGTGAGTGATAGGTGATAGGTGATAGGTGATGAGTGATGAGTGAGTGCTGATCACTCATCACTCATCACTCATCACTCATCACTCATCACCAATATCTTAGGAGGAGTCAAAGATGAAACAATCCCTTTCCCGACGTTCGTTTTTGCAGATGACGGCGCTGTCGTCGCTTGGTGTGGCGCTGGCGGCCTGTGCACCGGCGGCGCCGGCGGCGCAACCAGGCGCCGCAGCCGGAGAAGCGCCAAGCGCAGCCGCCCAGCCGACGCAGATCCGCTTCCATGCGCGCATCGGCGTGCAGGGCGACTACTACACGGCGATGGCCGAGCAGTTCAACGCCGAACATCCCGACATCGAAGTCATTCCGGAAAACTTCCCCACCCCCAACCCAGAGTACTTCCAGAAGATTTCCACCATGATCGCCGGCGGCACTATCGGCGACGCCATGTGGGCGGCCAGCATCCACAACTACTATAACTATGCTGCGGCCGGCCAATACGTGGCGCTGGATGACTTTATCGCTGCCGACAGCTATGACCTGGGGCAGTTCTACCCGGTGGCCATCGACGCCTGCCGCTTTGAAGGCAACATGTATGGCCTGCCCTGGATCGTCCATCCGGGCCGCATTGGGTTATACTACAACCAGACGGCCTTTGAAGAAGCCGGCCTGGAGTTGCCCTCCGCCGACTGGACCTATGACGACCTGCTCGAAGCCAGCCTGGCGCTGACCAAACAAGAAGGCGGCCAGACAACGCAGTGGGGCTTTCTGCCCGAAACCGACTACTTTGGCCTGGTCATCCCCATCCGCTCGTTTGGCGGCGATTGGATGAACGCCGAGGGCACGCAAGTCACGGTCGACGAGGAAGCGGCAGTGGCCGGCCTGAAGATGTTCGAGGATATCCACCAGTTGCACCAGGTCACCCCAACCCCGGGGCAGATCGATGACAAGCCGCAGATGTGGGCGTCGGGCCGCGTGGCCATGGTGCAGAGCGGCTACTGGGGCCAGTCGTGGGGCAAGAACTTTGTCAAGGACTTTGAATGGATGGTGGCGCCTATGCCCAAAGGGCCGGAGGGCAGCCGGGGTATGTTCGAGTTCGACCCCAATGTGATCCTGGCGACCAGCAAGGCGCCTCAGGCGGCTTGGGAATTTCTCAAGTACCTCTCCACCAAAGAGGCCGGCGTCAAAATCGCCGAAGCCGGTTCGGTGCCAGGTGGCCGGCCCGACGTCTGGGAGGATGAAGGGTTGATGAGCTATGAGCCCCACGCCGTCTTCACCGAGATCATGAAGACGATTGACCCGCTGGTGATGCCCAACAACTTCCGCGCCGAAGAGCTCTTCCAGGTGGCGAAAAATGTGCTCGACCCGGTCTGGCTCGGCGAGAAGAAGATCGATGACGTGATCGGCGAACTGGCCTCGGCCATGCAGATGGTGATGGACCAGCCGCGCGTGTAAGAAGCCGCTTGAAAAGCTCGGTGCGTTGCACTCGCAGAGTGCGATGCACCTGGGGCGCCGGGTGCTTCAAAGGTGCAACGCACCAGCGTGGCGCCCACCTTTTCAAACAGCTTCTAGATAAATGGTGAACGGTAATCTACGGTAGTCTACGACAAAACAGCGCAACACAGAGCGCGCAGAGACTGCACAGAGAACACAGAGAAAGACACAAGGGCTCGTACTGTAGATAAGAGGCTCTGTGTCCTCCGTGTTTCCTCTGTGTGCTCTGTGTTCCCTGTTCACTAACTACCGGCACACGAGGAAAGAACGTTGTCCACCGTTTCGACACCCGTTCCGCAAGAGATGCGCCCCCAGACAGCGGGCAAGCGTAGGGGTTCACGCGCCCGGCGGCGCGAGGCGCTCTTGGGCTATCTCTATATCTCGCCCTGGATCGTTGGCTATCTGCTGCTCATCATCGGGCCTGTGCTGGCCTCGTTCTATCTGAGCCTGACTCGCTATAGCATCATCACGCCGCCGGTCTTCATTGGGTTGGAGAATTACATCCGGGCCTTTACCGCTGACCCCTTGTTTGCCAAATCGATGTGGAACACCTTTTACTTTGTGGTGATCAGCGTTCCGCTTTCGATAACGACATCGCTGCTGTTGGCATTGTTGCTCGACCAGGGGTTGCGGGCGACCAAGCTCTTTCGCACGCTCTTCTTTTTGCCGTCCATCACGCCGGTGGTCGCCTCGATCTTGCTCTGGCGCTGGATCTTCCAACCCGACTTTGGGGTGATCAACTATGGGCTGTCGCTGGTCGGCATCCAGGGACCACAGTGGCTGGCCAGCCCGGTGTGGGTAAAACCCAGCCTGATCGTCATTGCCCTGTGGGGCAGCGTAGGCGGGAGCCAGATGATCGTCTTTCTGGCTGGTCTACAGAGCATCCCCACCGATCTCTACGAAGTGGCGGCCATCGATGGCGCCAGCCGCTGGCATCGCTTCTGGCGGGTGACGTTGCCCTTGTTGACCCCGGCGATCTTCTTTAACGTGATCCTGGGCATCATTGCCGGCTTTCGCACCTTTACGGCAGCCTATATTGCCACCGGAGGCGGGCCGGCCTACGAGAGTCTCTTTTTTGTGCTCTACCTCTTTTTCAACGCCTTCCAGTTTATGAATATGGGCTATGCATCGGCCATGGCGTGGGTGCTGCTGCTCATTGTCCTGGCCCTGACCGCCGTACAGTTCGGCCTTTCCAAACGCTGGGTCTATTACGAGGCAGGTGACTAAATGGCGACCAGGCCGATCTCCTCAGGTTGGGTTTCTGCCCGCAGCGCGGTCAGTAGCAGCGGGCAGCCGTGGGTCTATACGGCGCTGATTGTGCTCAGCGTGGTCTTCACCTTTCCCTTTGTCTGGACGGTGTTGACGGCATTCAAGGCGCCCCACGAAATCTTTCGCTTCCCCCCGCCGCTCCTGCCCGCCACCTTTCAGTGGGGCAACTTCGTCGAGGTGTGGCGCCAGGCGCCCTTTCTCACCTTTCTGGTCAACACCTTGACCGTCGCCAGCCTCAGCGTAATCGGCGATATCGTCACGGCGTCGCTGGTGGCGTATGGCTTTGCTCGTTTTCGCTTTCCGGGGCGCGAGGTGCTCTTTTTGTTGGTGCTCAGCGTGCTGATCCTGCCCGACGAAGTGACGATCATCCCGCAGTTTCTCATCTATCGTTCGCTGGGCTGGCTAGACACCTTGAAGCCGCTGATTTTGCCGGCCTTTTTGGGCGGTGGAGCGTTCAACATCTTCCTGTTGCGCCAGTTCTTTCTCACCCTGCCGCGCGAGCTGGACGAGGCGGCGATGATCGACGGGGCGGGCAGCTTCCGCATCCTGTGGCAGATCCTGGCGCCGTTGTCGCGACCAGCCATCGCCACGGTCGCCATCTTCTCGTTTCTCTTTCACTGGAACGACTTTTTCCGCCCATTGATCTATCTCAATACGGTGAACAACTTCACCCTTTCGCTGGGGCTGCGCTTCTTCCGCCAGACAGCCGACACCGGCGGCGAACCCAAGGAGCATCTGCTCATGGCCGCCTCGGTGATGATGACCATTCCGGTGATCCTCCTTTTCTTCTCCATGCAACGCTACTTTGTCGAAGGGATCACGCTGTCGGGTCTCAAGCGCTAGGATCATTGTACAATCCTCACTTTGCCGGTACAATAAGCTCCGCAGTTTTATCATTCAAAACCCGGGGTACAGGGTAAAATAACCGCGGTTCACAGAGCACACCGGGCTTCCTCTGGCCCCTTGCGGAACGCAGAGGGCCAGAGAGGGTGAGGAGGCGCAGAGTTCGGCGCTGTGCATCCATCATACCAGAGCACGGAGGATTCTGGGGAAAAATCTCTGTGTTCTCCGCGTCTTCTCTGTGTGCTCTGTAAACCTGCTTTTCAGCTCTTGAAAGGGAAAACTTGTGTCAGAAACACTCAAAGTCGGCGTGATTGGCGTCGGCGGGATTGCCAAAACCCATATGCCCGGCTGGGCTGCCTCGGAGCACGCAGAGGTGGTGGCCGGCAGCGACCTGGTCGAGCCGGTGCTGCAAAGCTGGGCGACGGCCTGGGGCGTGCAAAAATTATCCACCAGCGCCGCCGACATCATCAACGACCCCGACATTGACATTATCGATGTCTGCACACCCAACATGTATCACGCCGACCTGGCCATTGCGGCGCTGAATGCCGGCAAGCATGTCATCTGCGAAAAGCCGCTGGCGCCCGCCCCCGCCGACATCCACCGCATGATCGAAGCGCGCGACCGCAGCGGCAAGCTGCTCATGACAGCCCAACACTTCCGCTTTCGCGGCGTCTCGCAGGCCATGAAGCGCGAGCTCGAAACCGGGATGCTGGGCGACATCTACCATGCGCGCAGCTGGATGTTGCGCCGCGGCTGGATCCCCGTGCGCCCCGGCTTCATCTACAAGAAGAACAGCGGCGGCGGCCCCACCATCGACATCGGCGTCCACATCCTCGATCTGACCCTTTGGTTTATGGGCAACCCGCAGCCGGTGGCGGTGAGCGGCGTGGCCAAGAAGACGCTGGGCGCGGTGCCCGGCTCGTTTAGCACCTGGGGCAATGCGCTCGTGCCCGCCGACATGGATGTGGAAGACTTTGCCGCCGCTTTTGTGCGTTTTGACAACGGCGCCACGCTCATCCTCGAAGTGAGCTGGCTCTTGCACCACCCCACCGAGGGTGAAGATATGCAGATGTGGCTCTATGGGACAAAAGCCGGCTGTCATTGGCCCAAGGGCGAGTTCTATGAGACCAACCTGGCCACGCAGCAGATGAGCGACCGCGCCATCAAACTTACCAAAGACACAATGGAGCCTCACGCGCTGGAGTGCGTCGAGTTTGCCCGCGCCGTGGCCGAGGGGGGACCTTCGCCCGTGCCCGCCGAGCAGTCGCTGCAGGTGATGAGCATCCTCGACGGCATCTACCGCAGCCAGGAGACAGGCCGCGAGGTGCGGCTGGATGCGTGATAGGTAATGCCTGATGCGTGGCAGCGCTGACGAGCGATGCCACGCTGCTTGAGATGTGACAAGACAAAGGCTTTGTGCCATAATCAGATAAAATGGCACAAAGCCTCTGTCTATGGAGCATTCTGATGAGCGAGCAACTACAAGGGGTGGAAGTGCAGGTCGGGCCACAAGGGCGGCTGGTAATTCCTGCTAGTCTTCGCCGGGCCTGGCAGATCGAGCGCGGCCAGATTCTCATCGCCCGGCTGGACGGGGAACGGCTTGTGCTTGAAAAGCCGGCCCAGGTTTTACGGCGCGTCAAAGGCCGTTTTGCTGCCTTGCGCGGCCAACCAAGCCTGGCTGATGAGTTGATCGCCGAACGCCGCGCCGAAGCTCGCCGCGAGGCAGTTTCATGAAAGTCATTCTCGATGCCTCCGCCTTACTGGCCTGGCTCCAGGACGAACCAGGGGTGGAGGTGGTCGAAGAGGCGTTGAGCACCGCCGCCATCTCCAGCCTCAATTGGTCCGAAGTCTATCAAAAATCGCTCATACACGGCGTAGATGTCAACGGTCTGCGCAGTGACCTGGAGGCGGTGGGCCTTGTCATCCTTCCTTTCGACGCCGAGGATGCCGAACGCGCCGCCACGTTATGGAAGGCAGGCAGCGGCCTGTCGCTTGCCGACCGGGCCTGTCTGGCGTTGGGCGCCCGGTACCGTGTTCCCGTCTGGACAACTGACCGGGCATGGGCGCAGGCAGTAACTGGCGCGGACGTCCGCGTGCTTCGGCCCTGAGTTGCTCACTCACCTTACGTAATAGGTGGTAGTGACAAGCTGTCAGCGGATTTTTGGAACGGATTGAACGGATGAGGGTAAAAAGTCCGTTCCCTGTTCGAACCAAGCGCAGCGAGTGCGCTCGTTGGAATCCGTTCAATCCGCTCCCGGGGTGCTCTGTGGGCCCCGTTGACAGTTGTGTCTGCGTAAGGTGAGTTGATAACTGTGCGCGGAAATAGCGATTGGATTTTGGATGCCGGCAGGGAGACCATATTGCATAGCAATCCCAAACCAATCGCCTACTCCACTGCGCATGTTAGAGCAGATCCTGACGACTGATCAGCTACCATATTCTGATCATTGGCGGCAACTTGCCGGCTGATCCGCGTGAGCGGTTTCGCCTCCTCATGCGCCTGCGCTCGCTGCTGGCGCCGATCCAGGTGCAAGCCTTTACGCACGCTGAGTGGGAGCGGATGATGGCCCGGAAGCACCTTACCGTCTTGGAGGCGCTGAGCGATGGCAAGCCGCTGCACGGCGGGCCGCTCTTCGCTCGCTGGCGCCGGCAGTTTCAGCGCTGGCAAGAGCAGGGGCTGCGCCGCACAGAGTGCTCCTGGGTGGCGCCGCCTGCGCTGCGGGTGGGAGAAGAGCAAGCTGAAAGAGTGCGTTATGAAAATCAATGATCTGAAAAAACGGCTACAAAAAGACCGGCCAATGACAACTATCAGCCTGCGCAATGCCGCAAGATGTGGTGGATGACCTCAAGCGGGTCGCGCCGCGGCTTGGCTTTTCCGGTTACCAGCCCTTGATTCGCGCGTATGTCGGTCAGGGCCTGCGCAAGGACCTGGAACGCCTGGAGGAAACCCCCGACCTGTCCGCCCTGATCGACAGCCTGCGCCGCCAGGGGGTGCAGGAGGAGGTGATCGCCTCGGCCATGGCGGAGATGGAGGCAACTTGAGACTCTCCATCCCATGTAAGAATTAGCCAGCGACTTTACTCGACGATGGTTGTTCTCGGAAGACCCCCATGCTCGAACCCAAAACAGGCGATCACATTGAAGGCCATGTCGGCGACGGCGCCAGAGCGGTCGCGATTGGCAAACAGGTCACCCAGATCAACGCCCAGACGGTCTACATGCAGGGCGAGGAGGCGACGCCCGCCGAACCCACCGATTGGGCCGAGGTCGAAGCGCGCTACCGGGTGCAGGTCGCCAAACACTATAACAAACTGGCGCTGACTGGCCTACCCGAACGCGACCCCAATCTGCATGAGATCACGCTCGAGAATATCTTTGTCAAACTGAACGTTCAGTTGCCGCAGCCGGCCAGACAGCACTTCGTCGAGCTTGAGGGGGCAATATCTCCAACCGGTGAACTTCGTGTTGATGACCGGCTGGTCGGCCCGGCCCGGCGCCAACGTGAAGAGATACAGCGCGCCCGCCAACAGTTGGAGATGCAGATGCGCCCGCCGGAGCCGGTCACGCTTTCTGTTGCTGAAGCGCTCCAGCGCTATCGGTGCATGGTTGTATTGGGTGGGCCGGGTAGCGGCAAAACGACGTTGACACGCTGGCTGGCCGTGCTCTTTGCCCACGAGAACCAGGCCAAGCCAGAAAATTTGGGGCCCTCGTTTCACGATAATCGCCTACCCGTATTACTCGAACTGCGCCGCTTTGCCGACCACCTGGCTGCGCTCGTGCAGCCAGGCATCGTGCCTGACCTGGCTGCGGCCATTGCCGCGTTTATCAGCGCCCATGCCTACTATCCCGCTGTCCCGGCCGCCTTTGTCCAACAGGCTCTGGCCGCTGGGCGCTGTCTGCTGCTCTTCGACGGGCTGGATGAGATCGCCGATTTGGGGTTGCGCCGCACGCTCAGCGACGCCATCCACGCGCTCTGGCAACATCCAGACGGGGGCTATCGCGACAACCTGATGGTCGTCACTTCGCGGCCCCACGGCTATCAGGAGGTGGAGTTGGGCGGTGCGTTCCAGCGCTGTGAGGTCAAAGAATTCTCACCCGAAGACGTGCAACATTTTATCCGCGCCTGGTATGCCACGGCCTACGGCGACGCCGAGCAAAGCGAAGCCCAGGAACCGGTCGACGCCATCCAGACCAACGAACGGGTGGGCGACCTGGCGCGCAACCCGCTGCTCTGCACCATCATCGCCATTGTCTATCGCAACAATCGCGTGTTGCCCAATCGCCGGGTAGAACTCTATTTCAAATGCTGTGAGGCGCTGCTCGACACCTGGGAGCGCAACAAGGCGATCAAGGATTCGGGTCTCATCGGCGGCTACGACTGGCAGACCAAGCTGGAACTCTTAGCGCCGGTGGCCTACTGGCTGCACGGCGTGGCGGAACGGCTGGCCGCACCCGAAGCCGAGTTCGTAACGCAACTGGCCGCCGTCTTGCGCCAGCGCAAGCTGGGCGACCCGGCCCAGGCCGAGCAGGAGGCGCGCCGGTTTATCCAGGTGGTGCGCGACCGTAGCGGGCTGTTGCAAGGCCGCGGCGACGGGTCGCTGGAGTTTATGCACCGCACCTTTCAGGAATACCTGGCCGCCCGCCACATCGCCGCCCAGCCCGACCCCGACTACATTGACCTGGTGATGAAAGATCTGCACATTGCCTGGTGGCGCGAGGTGCATTTGCTGGTGATTGGGTATCTGGGCTCCAGCAGCGCCACCGCCGAGAGAGCCTCACGACTGCTGCTGGCGATCTTGACAGTGCAACCGGCCCCGTGGCCCTGGCTGCGGGCTACATCGTTAAAAGCGATCGCACCTCTTTGGCTACGCCGATGGTTACTAAGTCCGATCGATACGATATGGCAAAGAATTGTGTTTGGATCTGTGTTCGTCCTCACTGTTCCCTATTTGCCTTGGTATTGGGTTCGGCTTTTTGGGCCGGGATTCATGCCGCACTGGTCACTTACGTCCCGGTTGGCCTGGGTTTTGCAGCGGGAACTTTCGCTTGCAGCCCGCGGCTATCTAGACTGCACCCCGCATGGCGTCACGCGTGCAGTTGGCGAGCGGCTACACCTGTTGATTGAACGCTTACTGCTGTGTTGGACTCTGGATCCGATTGACGAGCGCGAGCTCGCCCCTTTGGGTTTTCAAGCCGGCTCCCTGTTAGCGCAACTTGGGGTGCAGCGGCCAACGGTTTTAACTGCGCTGCTGGCGCTGCTCAGCGCCCCTGAATGGCCTGTGCGGGCTGCGGCGGCCAGGGCCGTGGGAGAGGTGGGGCAGGGGCGGGCGGAGGTGGTCGAACCCCTGCTCAAGCTGCTCAGCGACGCTGAATGGCCCGTGCGAGCTAGGGCAGCCGAAGCCTTGGGGCAGGTGGGGCAGGGGCGGGCAGAGGTGGTCGAACCCCTGCTCGAGGTGCTCAGCGACCCGTGTGACGACCCGTATGGGCTTGTGCGAAATGCGGCGGCCAGCGCCCTGGGGCAGGGAGGGGCAGAGGTGGTCGAGCCACTCGTAAAGCTGCTCAGCGACCCGGGTGACGACCGGTATGGGCCTGTGCGAGAAGCGGCGGCCAGGGTCTTGGGGCAGGTGGGGCAAGGCGGGGCGGAGGTGGTCGAGCCG
>JAHDWG010000743.1 GCA_023384495.1 Caldilineaceae bacterium | reverse complement strand
TGAGCGGGCCAATCTACGACCCGTGCTGGGCCATCCATCCGGCGCCATCAGCGCCGCACGGTGATGGTGTGCTTGGAGGTATTGCCCGCCGCATCGGCGGCCTCGGCCACCAGCACGGCGCTGGTCGTGCCTCCGCCCCAGGGCACGTTCCACTGGTGACTGAGGCTTGCTGCATTAGCCGCGCTCGCGACCTGCACGCCGTCGATGGACAGCTTCAGGCTGACCACCGCCTTGTCATCCGAAGCCGAGACCAGGACGGTCACCGTCCTGGCTACGGCGCTCCCGGTCGTGGGGCTGGTGATTGAAACCGTCGGCGCGGTCTTGTCGTTCGCCACCGTGATGCTGCGGCTCGCGGAGGTGGCGAAGTTGCCCGCGGCATCGTAGGCCCTGGCCTGCAAGGTATGAGCGCCGTTGGATGCCGTGGTGGTGTTCCACGCGATGGCGAACGGCGCGCTGCTGTCGCTGCCCTTCACCACGCCGTCCACCAGCAGCTCCACGCGCGACACCGCCACGTTGTCGCTGGCATTGGCACTCACCGTTATCGTCCCCTTCACGGAACTGCCCACGGCCGGGCTGGTGAGCACCACCGTCGGCGCCGTCTTGTCGTTCGCGACGCTCACCGTGACCGGCGCGGAACTGCCCACGTTGCCCGCGGCGTCGTAGGCCTTCGCCTGCAGCTGTCTGCTGCCGTTGGAGAGCGCGGTGGTACTCCAGCTGAATGCGAACGGCGCGACCGCATCGCTCAGTACGACCTGTCCGTTGACCAGCAGGTCCACGCGCTTGACGCCCACGTTGTCTGCGGCAGCCACGCTCACCGCGACGGTGCCGGCGACGCTGCCGCCGGTCGGAGCAGTGATCGAGACCGTCGGCGACTGGGTGTCGCCTGGGGTCCCGCCCATCGCCTTCTGGACCGCGGCGACCGCGTCGATGCGTCCGTGGCCAGTGTAGACGTCGAACCCGGTCACGTTGATGTCCCGTGCCGTGCTGAACAACGCCTGGTCCAGCTGCGACGGGGTCAACGCCGGGTTGACCGTCATCATCAGCGCATATACCCCGGCCGTGATCGGGCTGGCAAACGACGTCCCTGACGAGCTGCCGTATCCGCCGGACATGGTGGTCACCCAGATGCCCTCCCCCGGCGCCGCGGCATCGATGTGATTGCCCCAGCTCGACCAGCTGGTGCGCGTGTCCGCGCTGTTGGTGGCCGCCACCGCAGTGATGGCCGTGCTCGCCACCAGTGCCAGCTGGCCACCGGTGTTGCCGCCGGCCGCCACCACCACGCCGCCCTTGCTGCGCATGTAGTTGGCCGCGTTGATGACGATGGCGTCGCCCGCGACGTTGCGAAAACTCAGGTTGGCGACCCTGGCGCCATTGTCGGCCGCCCAGCGGATCCCGCTGGCCATTGCGCTGCTGTAGCCGTAGCCGGCGGTGTCGGTCACGCGGATCGGCATGATCTTCGAGCGCCAGCTCACGCCCACCACTCCGGCCGCGTTGTTGCCCGCCGCCGCCGCCGCACCCGCCACCTTGGTGCCGTGGCCGTAGACGTCGCTGGTGTCGGCGTTGTTGCTGTAGAAGTTCCAGCCAGGGACCATCTGCGCCGCCAGGTCCGGATGCGTGCCGTTCACACCCGAATCGAGGATCGCGATAGTCGGGCCGGTGCCGCTGACATAGTCCCAGGCGCTGGGTACGCCCATCTTGG
>JAHDWG010000203.1 GCA_023384495.1 Caldilineaceae bacterium | reverse complement strand
AAGACGATCTTTGGCGGCTTTGCCGGTCGCTTTCTGCCCGACGAACTACGCCGCGGGGCGGACGGCTGTATGCCTGCCTGCGAGATCGCCGACCTGCTGGCCAAGGTGATGGAGAAATGGTGGGCCGGCGACGAGGCCGGCGCACGGGCGCTCCACACCCGGCTGCTCCCGCTGATCAACCTGGAAACGCACCCCTTTATGCGCTACATCCTCAAGCGGCGCGGGGTCTTTACCTCGTTGGTGGAGCGCGCTCCCGCCGGCGCTTTGGCGCTGGACGACGAGGACAAACGAGAGATCTCGATCCTGGTCAAGGCCATCGAGGACGAAGTCGAGCACTATCGCTTTGGGGCGGAATAGGGTCACGCTCGCGACGCCGCCGGTCATCGCTGCGTACTGTTGTCGTATACCCCCGTGACCCCCGCAATCTGCAGAGGCGGTCGTTGGGCGGAAGGCGGTTCCTCTGCGCAACGAGTGACAAGGAGAGCGGCATGACCATACAAACCCCGACACAGAGGCCTTTGAACACTCAACCCAACGCTATGTCAGTCGCCGAGCCGGTAGAGCCGGCCCGGCGTATTCAGGTGATCGACATTTTGCGCGGGTTTGCCATCTTCGGTATCCTGCTGGTGAATATGCAGTTCTTCAACCAGTCGATCTTTACCAAGATCATGGGGCTCTACGAACCGGCCACGTTGCTTGACCAACTGGCCGATTGGTTCATTCGTTTTTTCGCCACCGGCAAATTCTATTCCACCTTCTCGTTTTTGTTTGGGCTGGGCATGGCCATCCAATACGCCCGGGCCCAGGAGCGGGGCGCCCGCTTTGGGCGCTTCTGGCTGCGGCGCATGGGGGTGCTGCTTGTGTTCGGCGTCATTCACGCCTATCTCTTTTGGGTGGGCGACATCTTGTTGTTGTATTCTTTGTTGGGGATGGCGCTCTTGCTCTTCCGCAACCGGCGACCCCGCACGCTGCTCATCTGGGCGGCGGTGATGCTGCTGATCCCGTTGCTCATCTATGGCGCGCTGTTGGGGCTGGTGCGCATGGCGGACGCGTCACCCGAAGCCTCAGCGATGCTGGCGGCGACCTTTGCGGAACAAGAAGCGCAGTATCGCGCCTTGGGCGCTGCGGCGGATGAGGTTTACGCCACGGGCAGCTTTGCCGACATCACGGCGCAGCGGGCGCGCGACATGGTGTTTATGTACTTCTCGTGGATTTTCTTTGCGCCCAATGTCTTTGCCATGTTTTTGCTGGGCCTATATGCCGGCAAGCGACGCATCTTCGACGATCTGCCCGGCCATCTTCCCTTCATTCGCAGAGTGTGGCTGTGGGGGTTGGTTGTGGGCCTGGTGGGCAACGCCGCCTATGTCTATTTCGGTGAGGGCGCCAGCCGCAGTTTGCCGACGCCTGCGCTGATGCTGTCGCTGGTTGGGCAGACGTTTGGCGCACCGGCGCTCAGCCTCTTCTACATGACAAGCCTGATCCAACTCGCGCAACAGCCCATCTGGCGGCGACGGCTGGCGCCGTTGGCCTCGGTGGGGCGTTTGGCGCTCACCAATTATCTCATGCACACCGTTATCTGCACGACCCTGTTTTATGGTTATGGTTTGGGGTTGTATGGTCAGGTAGGGGTTGCGTTGGGGGTGCTGCTCACGCTGGTGATCTACGCCGCGCAGATCCCGCTCAGCAACTGGTGGCTCGCCCGTTTCCGCTATGGCCCGATGGAATGGCTCTGGCGCACACTTACCTACGGGCGGCGGCAATCGTTCCGGCTGCACACGGCGCCGGCCTCGGGATCATGAGATAGCAGCCCCCCGAAACAGCCAAGCAAAGAGGAGGAATTGCAGTGTGGTATAACGCCATCATCACCGCGCTCTTGCGCTCGCCCCTGCACCGGATGGTCAGCAGCGGCATCCTGCTGGTCAGTTACATCGGGCACAAGAGCGGGCGCCCATTTCATGTGCCCGTCAGCTATGTGCCGGATGATGAGGAACCCAATGTGCTGTGGACGACCAGCCTGCGCACGCGTACCTGGTGGCGTAATTTTCGTGAGGAGACGCCGGTGCTTCTGCGCCTTCGGGGCAAGCGGCGCAAGGCAATGGCCGAGGCCTTTTACGAAGAGGACGATGCGGCGGAGGCGTTGTTCTATTTTCTGCAACTAAAGCCTGAGTTTGCCCGCCATTTTGATGTTGCGCTCGACGAAGAAGGGGAACCCGTCGAAGAGGATGTGACCCAGGCTGCCAAAAAGCGGATCGTCGTGCGCTTTGACTTGGTGGATTGAACACGCTGACAAAGAGTAAAAATGATTGGTTGGGTAGCGCCAGCGTGCGACGTTTCTCTGCGGCGTTGTCACTGGTTGAGGGCTGAGCAAAACTCAGCATTCCATATGCAAACCCTTGATCTCAAAAAACAATACAAACAACTGTACGCCCCTTCGGCCAAGGCGCCTGAGTTGGTTCAGGTTCCGCAATTGCAATTTATCATGGTGGACGGCCAGATCGAGCCGGGACGCCGGCCCGGTGATTCACCCCGCTTTCAAGCGGCCACCAGCGCGCTCTATGGCGTTTCGTACGCGCTCAAGTTTATGTCAAAGCAGCGCACCGAGAATCCAATAGACTATGGCGTGATGGCGCTGGAAGCCCTGTGGTGGATCGAGGATGGAGATTTTGACTTCGACAAACCTGACAACTGGCATTTCACCGCCATGATCATGCAACCCGATCACATCACAGCCGCCATGGTTGACGACGCGGTGGCGAAGGTCCGCAAAAAGGATGCGGCACCCATTCTCGATGAGATGCGTTTTGCCCCCTTTGAAGAGGGCCTTTGCGTGCAGATGATGCACATCGGCCCCTATGCAACCGAGCCGGCAACCATCGCCCAAATGGAGCGCTTTGCTGTGGAGCAAGGCTACCGGTTCCGACTCCTTCATCACGAGATCTACTTGGGCAACCCACGGCGAACCGCGCCCGAAAAGCTCAAGACGGTTCTGCGCCACCCTGTTGAACCGATGGAACCGACGAAGTGAGCATTCCGGCTGCAATGTGCTGATGATGTCCACTAGAATGTCCACCGCGGAGACTGGTCCGCCAAACGCAAACTGACCAATTGACCAGGATGGGAACGCATCGGATAGGGAGGCTGTCCGATGCGTTCTTCGTGTATACTAGACACAGACGATTGGCCTGAATACTGGGGGTCGGTATGGGGTCAATCTAAAGGGTGAGCCATCGCGCCGACGATTCGCTCGCCCATCTGTTTGGCTGCGAGGGCAACCCATGAACATGACCTATTTTCCATCCGAACTCTCCGAACCAGAGGCGCTGTTGGCGCGCATGAGCGCACTGCGTCAGCAAGTCTACACCGATGGACGTGCGCTCTTTGCGCGTTGGCGGCCCCAGATTCATCGTCGCGTCTTTCTCGCCGGGGCGCTCAACCTGGCCTATTACATCGCCCTGCGCCGGCAAGACATCCGCCCCTTACAGCGGGCGCTCCGCCCATGGGGGCTGTCGTCGCTTGGACGGAGTGAAGGGCGCGTGTTGCAAAATCTGGACGCTGTGCTGGCGACGCTGGGCGTATTGTGCGGACGGGAGCCGGCAACGCTGCCGCCAAGGCCTACGTTGCGCGCCTTCTTACGGGGGGAGCGCCTGCTGCAACGGGCCGCCCAGGAACTGCTGGGACCCTCTGTCCCCCATCGCCGGGTACAGATCATGGTGACACTTGACCGCACTGCAGCAGATAGTCCGTCGTTCGTGCACGAATTGATCCAGCGTGGGATGGATTGTGCGCGCATCAACTGCGCCCACGACGATGTCGAAACGTGGGCGGCCATGGTCGGGCATGTGCGCGCCGCAGCCAAACAGATGGGTCGGGCATGCAGCGTCTATATGGATCTGGCCGGGCCCAAGGTGCGCACCGGTTCGGTGATCACGCCGAAGCCGAAAAGCAGGCTCCAACGCGGCGATCTGATCTTGCTCACGCGTGAAGCGGAGTGTAGCGCCGTCGCCTTTCCATTCCAGGCCAGTTGTACCGAGCCAAAGGTCTTCGAGCACCTGGCCCTGGGGCACAGTGTCTGGTTTGACGACGGCCACATCGGCTGTCGGGTGGAGGATCTACGCCCCGAGGGGGCGATCCTGCGTGTCTTTGCCGTGCGCGCCAAGGGCGAGCGGCTCAAAGCAGACAAGGGCATCAATTTCCCTAACACCTTGCTTGCCTTGAATCGCCTGACCAAGAAAGATCTCCGCGATCTCGATTTTGTGACCACGCACGCCGACATTGTGGGCTATTCGTTTGTCGAACAGGCGGCGGACATCGCCCTACTGCAACAAGAAATTCTGGCTCGCTTACAGGGGAAGAAGCGCCCACCAGGCATCGTGGCCAAGATCGAGACGCCAGTAGCCGTGACCAACCTCCCCGACCTGATTGTTCAAGCTGCCGGCCAACAACCCTTTGGCGTCATGATCGCGCGCGGCGACCTCGCCGTGGAACTCGGCTATCAACGGCTGGCCGAGATGCAGGAAGAGATATTGTGGCTCTGTGAAGCCGCCCACGCGCCGGTGATCTGGGCGACCCAGGTGTTGGAGAACCTGACCAAGCATGGCATTCCCTCGCGCGCCGAAATCACCGACGCAGCCATGGCGGAACGGGCCGAGTGCGTCATGCTCAACAAGGGGCCCTATGTGGCTGAGGCGGTGACGATTCTGGATGATGTGCTAACGCGCATGGAAGGACACCAGCTCAAAAAGACACCCACGTTACGGGCATTGCGCTCTTGGTAAGGGTAAGGGAGTTTTGATGCCAGTGAGGATGCTATCCGTCGGGCATCCCCGCGGGGGCGCTAACGCATGTTTGACGAAGTCATTTTGCCAGCGAACCAGGTGGCAGAAGCACCAATCGTCACACGATAAGATTGTTAAAAAAGTACAAATGAGCCAACAGTCGAGGTTGTCATCAATATCATACAATACTGGCCATACCTGGCCGTGGTCGTTCTGGGGGCAATGGATCGTGGCGAACGCCCTGGCCGAGACGGTGGGTCTTGGCGCTTCAGCGCTGCTGTGGATCGCCTTCCTCTTTGGTGTGGAACAGCGCTATGGCGTCCTGGTGTCGGCTGTGGTCGTGGTATTGGGTAGCACACTGTTGGAGGGGGCCGCGGTGGGGTTTGCCCAGTGGTGGGTGCTGCGCAAGGCATTGCCGCAGATGCGCTGGCAAGCCTGGTTTGTCGCCACCGCGATAGGCGCATTCATGGCATGGACGCTCGGCATGATCCCGAGCACGGCCCTCTCGTTGAGCGCCGAAACATCCGCCGGGCCACCGCCTGAGGTGAACAACTGGCTCGTGTACAGCCTGGCCGCGCTGATGGGGATCGTGCTGGGGCCGGTGTTGGGCGCGCCGCAGTGGTGGGTCTTGCGCCGCTTTGTGAGGGACGCCTGGTGGTGGGTTCCGGCGCAGTCGGCGGCGTGGGCAGCCGGCATGGTGGCAATCTTTGTGGGCGTCAGTATGATCCCGGCGGAGGGGGGAGTCACCGCTGTGATCGTGCTGATCGTGCTGGGCAGCCTTGCCGTAGCCGGCGCACTGGTCGGCGCCATTCATGGGGTTGTGCTGGTTTGGCTCTTACGCCGAACCTATCGCAGCGCGAACAAAGCGGGCTAATCGTCTATCGTCTATCGTCTATCGTCTATCGTCCATCATCCATCGTCCATCGTCATAAAACACCCCATCGGCGCTTTTGATTTGACACCTCCCCTGAACATGGTAAGATTTGTACACCTCATGCGCGCTGTGCGCAGGCGTCGCATTTAGAGCCTATCCGAATACCATCACGACCAACTCGATTCGTTGGTGTAGTTGCTGGGCTCGCAACCGAGATTCGGAGGGGTTCACAGCCACACGGTCACCGTCGTTCAATGACGACCAAGTGACACCAAAGTGAGACCTTCATCGCGCATCCTCGCCATCGTCAAGATCGGCTCGTGATTATCGCGGAGGAGTTCCTCTTGCCTGACCATGCTGTAGAGCTACGCAACGTCTGGAAGCAGTTCCCCGGCCCCGCGGGCGAGTTGGTGACCGCCGTCAAAGATGTGACTTTGCAAATTGCCGATGGTGAGTTTTTCTCATTGCTGGGCCCATCAGGCTGCGGCAAGACCACGTCGTTGCGCATGATCGCCGGTTTTGAGCTCCCCACGCAGGGAGAGATCTACATTCATGGCCGCCCCATGGGGCGCACCCCCCCTTTTCAGCGCCCGGTCAACACTGTCTTTCAGAGTTATGCGCTCTTTCCTCATATGACCATTGGCGAGAATGTTGCCTTTGGCCTGCAGATGGATGGCGTTTCCAAGCCAGAGATCGCCCAGCGGGTGCAAGAGGCGCTGGCGATGGTGCGGCTGCCTGGCTACGAGGGGCGCCGGCCTCGGCAACTGTCGGGCGGGCAACAGCAACGGGTGGCGCTGGCGCGCGCGCTGGTCAAACGCCCGGAAGTGTTGCTGCTCGACGAGCCGCTGGGCGCGCTCGACCTGAAGCTGCGCAAAGAGATGCAACTGGAGCTCAAGCGGCTCCAACGCGAGGTGGGCATCACCTTTGTCTTTGTCACCCACGACCAGGAAGAGGCGCTGACCATGAGCGACCGCATCGCCGTGATGTCGAATGGGGAAGCACTGCAGGCGGGCAGCCCCAGCGAAATCTATGAGCGGCCCAACTGTCGCTTTGTGGCCGACTTTATCGGCGAGACCAACTTTCTCGATGGCGCAATCACTGCGCACACCGAGCGCACGGCAACCGTGCTGTTGCCCGGCGGCATGACCGTACAGGCAGAGGTCGAGCAGTCGCCGCGCGCCGGTTCAAATGTGACTGTGGCTGTGCGACCTGAAAAGGCGCACATCGGCGCGCAACCCGGCGCGGTCAACCAGCTCAACGGGCGCGTGGCGAATGTTGTCTACATCGGCACCGACACCCACTATGATGTCGTGTTGCCCGGTGACCAGCATCTGCGCGTGCGCGAGCAGAATCACCGGCCCGGCTCGGCGCCACTAGCCGCCGAGGGCGACGAAGTGACCGTCAGCTTTTCGGCCAACGCCGCGCGTGTTTTGACGGAGTAAGAGCGATGACAGTTCTGGAACGACCCGACGCGGCTGCGTCTCCCCGGGAGGCAGCCATCCCCAACCACCCCATTTGGCGCATGAGCGTAGAACAGTATCACGCCATGATTCAGGCCGGCATCCTCACCGATGACGACCCCATCGAACTGCTGGAAGGATGGCTCGTTCAGAAAATGTCAAAGAATCCACGACACCGGGCTGTTACCCTGCTTGCCCGCCGCGCCCTGGAACGGCTTCTGGGTGCGGGCTGGTACGCCGATTCGCAAGAACCGATCACGACGATGGATAGCGAGCCAGAGCCGGACATTGTCGTTGTTCGCGGAGACACGACCGATTATCTGGATCGCCATCCGGGGCCAGAAGAGACGGCGCTTGTGGTCGAAATTGCCGACGCCACCCTGCGTCGAGATCGAGGCATCAAAAAGCGCATCTATGCCCGCGCCGGCATCCCAGTCTACTGGCTGGTCAACCTGGTCGAACAAACGATCACACTCTATGGCGAACCCGATCCGATGGCCAACCCACCTGACTACCGACGGCATAAGAGCTACCGCCGGGGAGAGATAGTTCCTGTGGTCATCGATGGCGCGGCGATTGGCCATGTGGCTGTCAACGAGGTGATTCCTGAGCTGCCATGATCACCTATCTGCGTCAAAGCCCGCGCTTGCAGGGCATCCTGCTGATGTTGCCGACACTGCTGTGGATGATCGCCCTGCTGGTGATCCCGTTGACGTTGACGCTCATCACCAGCTTTGGCCGCCGCGATGTCGACGGCAACGTCATCTACACCTTTACGCTGGACAACTATCTGCGCCTGGTCGGCTTCACCGAGCGGGGGTTCGACCCGCTCTATTTGCGCATCATCGGGCGCTCGCTCTGGTTGGCCGTGCAGACCACCTTTTTTGTGATTCTGTTGGCCTTCCCCATTGCCTACTATGTGGCGCGGGCGCCGGCCCGACGCCGCAACACGTTGCTCTTTCTGATCCTCGTGCCGCTGTGGACAAACTTTATCATCCGCATCTATGCCTGGGTGATGATCCTGCGCACACAGGGGGTGCTCAACTCGGTATTGGGGTTTGGGGCCGGCCTGGTGGGGCTGCCCTTCCAGCCATTGGACCTCTATCCGTCGCAGACCGCCGTGCTGATTGGCATGGTTTACGAATTTCTGCCCTTTATGATCTTACCAGTCTACACATCGCTGGAAAAGATCGAGCCGTCGCTCTATGAGGCCGCCGCCGACCTGGGGGCCAACGCCACGCGCACCTTTCTGCGCATCACCTTTCCCCTTGCGCTGCCAGGCGTCATGGCAGGGACGATCCTGACCTTTATCCCTGTCATCGGCACCTTTGTCGTGTCCGACATTCTGGGCGGGCGGCAGGTGATCCTCGTGGGGAACCTGATCCAGCGCCAGTTTTTGGACGCACGCGACCCGGCTTTTGGATCGGCGGCGTCGGTCTTTCTCATGGTGCTAACGCTGGTGGTCACACTTTATTACACGCGCCGATTTGGCTTTGGGGAGGAGATCGCCGCTGGATGAGCAACCGTCGTTCACCCTGGCTGACGTTGACGGCATGGCTGGTCTACGTTTTCCTCTATGCGCCGATCATCGTGTTGGTCATCTACTCATTCAACGCATCGCGCACCAACATTGTGTTCGAGGGCATCGTCAACCGGGGCCCATGCGGGCCATTCTATTGGTTCTGCCAGCTTGCCAGCAACCGGGATGTGGTCAACGCCACGCGCAATACGCTGATCGTGGCCTTTACCGCCACCACGGTCTCAACGGTAATTGGCACGATGGCGGCGCTGGCGCTCCAACGCTACCAGTTCCCCATCAAGCGCGTTTCCGAGGGGGCGCTCTATTTGCCCATCGTTATCCCCGAGATTGTCATGGGGATTGGCATTTTGGTCTTCTTTAGCGCGCTGTTTCGCTGGGCCAACGGTGTGTTTGACCTGCAAGGCCCCCAACGATTGGGCATGGGGCTGACCACCATCATCCTGGCCCATATTGCCTTTTGTCTGCCCTTTGTCACCCTGGTGGTGCGCGCCCGGCTGGCTGGTTTTGACCAAAGCCTGGAAGAGGCCGCCATGGACCTGGGCGCCAATGAATGGGTGACCTTTCGTCGCGTCACGCTGCCCCTGATTGCGCCCGGCGTCCTCTCTGGCGCCATGTTGGCTTTTACGATTTCGTTGGACGATTTCATCATCACCTTTTTCACTGCCGGCCCCGGCTCGACAACCTTGCCCATCTATGTCTATGGGTTGCTGCGCCGCACTGTTACCCCCGAAGTGAACGCACTTTCGACGATCTGGATACTGGTTGTCTTTGTGGTAGTCTTTCTCTCGCGAAAGCTAGAGAACCGTAGCCAGACCTGATGGTGATCTCGTGATGACTTGTCCCAGTACAGTGAAGGAGAACAAAACAATGCTGAATCTTTTGCACACCTGGTGGCGGCGATGGGCGCAACTCTTGCCAGTGGCGCTGTTGCTCGCAGCTTGCGCCGGCGCGCCGGCCTCGGCCCCCCCCGCGGATGCCGAACCCGCCAGTGATGTCGAATCGAAAGGCTTCACCTGCCCCGAGCCTTCCCCGCGCATGGAGGTCACCTCCACCGAGCTGAATCTCTTTGTGTGGACGGAATATATCCCCGATGAGATCATCGATTGCTTCGAGGAGGTTTACGGCATCCGCGTCAACCGTGACGAATATTCCAGCAACGAGGAGATGTACGCTAAGCTTTCCGCTGGCGCATCCGCCTATGATCTGGTGCAGCCGACCGACTACATTGTCAGCCTCATGATCCGCCAGGGGCTGCTGCAAGAGTTGGATCACGAAAAACTGCCCAACATGGGCAACCTCGACCCGGATTACATGGACCAGGAGTTCGACCCCGGCAACCGCTATACGCTCCCCTACCAGGCAGGCGCCGACGCCATCATTGTCAACACCGATGTGGTCGAGACTATCCCCACGAGTTGGGCTGATCTGTGGAACCCCGAATATGCCGGGCGGATGGTCTCGATTGACGACGCCCGCGCCGTGATTGGCATTACGTTGCTCACCATGGGTTACGATATCAACACCACCGACGCTGCCGAGCTCGAAGCGATCAAGCCCCGGCTGGCCGAGTTGGTGGCTGCTATCCGCATCTTTGACAGCGATACGCCCAAGACGGCGCTCATTGCCGGCGACGCCGACCTCGGCATTATCTGGACCGGCGAAGCATTCCTTGCCCAACTGGAGAACCCGGCCATCCAATATATCTACCCAGAAGAGGGCGCCATCTTCTGGCAAGACACGATGGCGATTCCCGCCGATGCGCCCCACGCCGACGCCGCCTACGCCTGGATCAACTACACGCTGCAAGGGGATCTCTTCTGGCTGATGCTACGCGATTTCCCCTACTCCAACCCCAACCTGGCCGCGCTGGAATACGCCCGCACCAGCCAGATAGGGATCGAAGACGCTGATGGCAATCCGACGACACCAGCCGCGCTCTACGAGGCGTATATGGCCTCCAACATCACCAACACCCCCGACGAAGAGTTTGCCAAGGGGCACAGCATCGTCGATGTGGGTGAGGCGCTGCCCCTCTACGACCAACTTTGGACCGAAGTGAAAGGCGAGTAGGGCAGTCAGCGTTCCGGCCATTCAGACCATGCCAACCTACATTCTGCGCCGCACGCTCCAAGCCATCCCGCTGCTGCTGATCCTGAGCATCATGCTCTTCTTTTTGGTGCGTGCGGCGCCGGGGGGGCCGCTGGCGCAGGCGCAGCGCAACCCCAACATCAACCGTGAACAGGTGGAGCGGCTGCGCGCCCAGTTGGGGCTAGACCAGCCGCTGCCCGTGCAATATTGGCGTTGGCTGCGCGGCATCGTGGTGGACGGCGACCTGGGCTCGTCGATCAAGAGCCATCGCCCGGTGGCCGAGATGATCGGCGAGCGCATCCCCAATACGCTGCTGCTAGTGGGGCTGGCCTTTGGCCTGACACTGGTGATCGCCATCCCCATTGGCGCGATCTCGGCGCGGCGGCAGTATTCGTGGTTCGACTATCTGGTCACCACCGTTACCTTTGCCGGCCAATCGGTCCCCATCTATTGGCTGGGGCTGATGCTGATCTTGATTTTCTATGTCTGGCTGAGCAACCCGATTTCGGGCGGGCCGCTCTTCCCGGCAGGGGGCATGTATACGGCCGGCGGCGCCAAAACGTGGGGCGACCTGGCCTGGCATCTGGCGTTGCCGGTGGGGACACTCTGTTTTACCTGGGTGGCGTGGTATTCGCGCTTCTTTCGCTCCAGCATGTTGGAGGTGCTCCATACTGACTATGTGCGCACGGCGCGCGCCAAAGGGCTGCACGAACGGCGCGTCACCTATGTCCATGCGCTGCGCAACGGCGTCATGCCGCTGATCACCATGATCGCGCTCGACTTCCCCGCCATGTTCGCCGGCGCGCTCTTTGTCGAGACGATCTTCTCGTGGCCGGGCATGGGGCGGCTCTTCTGGGAGGCGGCGCGCGGGCGCGACTACCCGGTGCTGCTCGGCGTGATCCTGATCAACGCCGCGCTGATTGTCGTCTGCAACATCATCGCCGACCTGGTCTACGGGGCGGTCGATCCGCGGGTGCGTTATGAGTAAAGCAGCAACACAGAAAACACAGAGGGAGCACAGAGAACACAGAGGGTACTCGCAAAACCTTTGTGCTCTCTGTGTCTTCTCCGTGTTCTCTGTGTTCCCGCAGTTTTCTGTTTCCACTACAGGTATGCTGCGATGAGCGAACTCGCCCTCTCACCCACACCGGCCTTGTCAAAGACCGAGCGCCAAACTGTCGCCCGCAGCCTGACGCAGTTGACACTGCGCCGCTTTCTGCGCCACCGGCTGGCCGTCTTCTCTATCGGCGTGTTGCTGCTGGTGGCGTTGAGCGCGCTGCTGGCCCCGCTCAGCCCCTATTCGCCCACCGAACAGAACCCACGCGAGAATCTGCGCGCGCCCTCGGCGGCGCACTGGTTCGGCACCGACGACCTGGGCCGCGATGTGTTGACCCGCACGCTCTACGGCGGGCGCATCTCGCTGACGGTCGGGCTGTTGGCGACGGTGATCTCGCTGCTCATGGGCATCGTAGTCGGCGCGCTGGCCGGCTATTTTGGCGGCTGGATCGACAATCTGCTCATGCGTATCACCGACGCCTTTTTGACGTTGCCGACGCTCTTTGTGCTCATCCTCATCAGCACCATGTTGCGCGATATGCCGGCGCTCAATCTGCGCAACAGCGTGGTGATCGTGATCATTGTGATTGCCATCCTCCAATGGATGTGGCCGGCGCGGCTGGTGCGTGGCGAGTTTCTCAGCCTCAAGCAACGTGATTTTGTCACCGCCGCCCACGCCACCGGCGTTGGCCACGGGCGCATCATCTTGCGCCACATTTTGCCCAATACGGTCAATGTGATCACCGTGCAGGCCACGTTGCTCGTCGCCTTTAGCATCATCACCGAGTCGGGGCTGAGCTATCTTGGCTTCGGTGTGCAGCCGCCCACGCCCAGTTGGGGGAATCTGCTCTCGACGGCGCAGGTCTATGCGTTGCGGGCGCCCTGGCTCATGATCTTGCCCGGACTGATGATCTTTATCACCAGCATGGCGGTCAACTTTATCGGCGACGGGCTGCGCGACGCGTTCGATCCGTTCACCAAACAGACATCATGACCTGTGGCCACTCATAACGATGAAAATGGCGGCATACAGCAGGAACACAGAGAACACAGAGAGGACGCAGAGCACACAGAGAGTTTTGTCCACGGAACCAGCTAACGCGCTTTTCTCAGTGTTCTCTGTTCAGTCTCTGCGCTCTCTGTGTTATGTTGTTTTTGTACTGTTTTCAGTCCAGTTAGGTAGGCGGGCGCGTA
>JAHDWG010000202.1 GCA_023384495.1 Caldilineaceae bacterium | reverse complement strand
AGCGCTGGATAAACCACTCACGGTAGTCCTTGCTATAGGCGCTCCACGTCCCGCCAAGGATGAGCAATTCCACCTTGTCCGCCGCATGTCCGATACTCTCGAAGGCGGTGATGCGGCCCAAGGTCTGCTTGAAGGGGTCGAAGCCGTCACGTTCGGCGCGCTGACAGCCCGGCTCGTCGTAGATATAGCTCTTGGGCATGCGCCAATCATCGGGGCAGAAGATGCACTTGCCGGGGCAGCCCGCCGGCGCCGTCAAGACAGTCACCGGGGCCACGCCACTCTGGGTGCGCATGGGCTTCATGGTGATGCGCTCTTCCAGCAGCGGGTCGGGCTCCAGATCACCCTCGGCCACCAAATGGCGATAGCCGGCGATAAGATTTGCTTTGGAGTAAAGCCCTTTGCCCTCCTTGGGAAAGCGGGATAGAATAGGCGTCAGGCTCTTGCGATAATCCCACTCTGCATCGGGGATTTGCCGAATCAGTTGGAAGATGGCATAGAGGTGTGCGCTGTGCGCGGCGGGGTCATAGCCACCTCGTTTGTCGAGCCATTCTTGGTTTTTCTCCAGCACGTCCGCTGGGATTTCATCGAGTGTGAGCGTTCGTTTCATATGTGTCTAGTATACCACGGTTTGCCATGAAGACCATGAGCGGAGCCTCCCAACAGAAGCTGCTCGAACTCAACCGCGCCTTTTATGCGACCGTGGCCCAAGCGTTTGACCATACGCGAGGGGGGCCGGCGGTTGGATGGGCGCAACTGGCGCCCTATCTGCCATCGCCAGAGCCGGGCGCTCGCCTGCGGGTGCTGGATGCAGGCTGTGGCAACGGCAGATTCGCCCGCTTTTTGGAGCAGGAAGCCATCGACTGTGACTACCTGGGCATCGACGGCGCGGATGCGTTGCTTGCACGGGCGGCGACAAACACAACCGGGCTGGCGTCTGTGCGCTGCCGTTTTGTCCAGGCCGACTTGTCATATCCAGCATGGGCGGCGCAGTTGGGCTTGCCGGCTCACTCATTTGACCTGATCGTCTGTCTAGCCGTGTTGCACCATCTGCCTGGGCTGGCGCTGCGCCAAAAACTGCTGGCTGAGTTGGCGTCGCTGCTGGCGCCGGATGGCGTGCTGATCCTGTCCAACTGGCAATTTCTGACCAGCGCGCGGTTTACTGAGAAGCTCATAGACTGGGAGAGGGCGGGGCTTTGTGCCGCGGATGTGGAGCCGGGTGATGCGCTCTTGCCCTGGCGCCAGGGCGTCGAGGCAGTGCGCTATGTCCACCAGATCGATGAGGCCGAAGTCAACCGGCTGGCAACCCTCACCGGCCTGGCCGTGCGCGGCCATTATTACGCCGATGGCAAAGAAGGCAATTTGAATCTCTATACCATCCTAACCCGACCGGGCCAGAATTAAGAACGGAATACCGAGATTGCCCAGCGAGCATACTTTGCGATCCCTGTGTTTTCTCCGTATCCTCTGTGTTCCGCTGTTTCTCTTTTACGTATGGGTGATATAAGTGTGGAAAAAATGAGGAGCCGTTGTGAATCAAGCTGAAGGTGACAACCCGCCATTGATAGAGACCTTTGTCCAGCAATTTGACGCCGCGCCAATCCACATCGCGATTGGTCCGGGCCGCGTCAACCTGATCGGCGAACATACCGACTATAACGACGGCTTTGTCTTGCCGGTGGCGCTTAAGCGCGATGTCCGCCTCGTGTTCCGCCCCCGGGCAGACCGGCGCGTGCGTCTCCATTCGGTGGAATATGATGAGACATTTGAGTTTGATCTGGACCGATTGGCCTACAACAAAGCCATGCTGTGGACCAACTACGTGCAAGGGGTGGCCTGGGCCCTGCAACAGGAAGGGCTACCCCTCATCGGTCTCGACGGCGTGATCAGCGGCAATGTGCCGCGCGGGAGCGGTCTGAGCAGCTCGGCGGCGCTGGAAATCGCTTCGGCGCTGGCGTTCATGCATGCCGCCGGCCAGATGGACGCGCTCACAGGGCCACAGGTGGCGCAAGCGGCCCAACGCGCCGAGAACCAGTTTGTCGGTGTCAACTGCGGCATTATGGACCAGTTTATTAGCCTGTTGGGCGCTGAAAACCACGCCCTGCTCATCGACTGTCGTTCGCTGGGTTATGAACTAGTTCCCTTTCCCGCGAACGCCGCCCTGGTCATCGGCAACACCAAGGCAAGCCGCTCGCTGGCCGGCAGCGCCTACAACCAGCGCCGCCAGGAATGTGAAAGTGGCGTCGCCGCGCTGCATGCGGTCCTGCCCGACATAACAGCACTGCGGGACGTGACCAGCGCGCAGTTGGAAACGCACCACGCGCTCCTCGACCCCACCGTCTACCGGCGCTGCCGCCATGTGGTAAGCGAAAACGAACGGGTGCTCCAAACGGTGGAGGCGCTCAAACGGGGCGATCTGGCCCGCGTGGGCGAAATGATGAACGCCAGCCATGAGAGCCTGCGCAACGACTATGAAGTCAGCAGCGAGGCGTTGGACATTATGGTGGCGGCCATGCGCAGTGCGCCGGGCTGTTACGGCGCCCGGCTTACAGGGGCCGGCTTTGGCGGATGCGCTGTCGCGCTGGTAGACCCAGGCCGCGAACAGGCCCTGGCCGATGCGATTTTTGAGCATTACCCCAAGGCGACCAATGTCTGGCCCGAAGTCTACACCAGCCGCGCAGCGCAAGGGGCGCGAGTCGAATCGCTATGAACTTCAACCGAATAACTGACTCGCGCATTCTATGACTACAACTGCAACAACGATCCCTGCCATCCCGGCGCGCCAAAGTGCGATCACAGTGGCCTATTATGCCGCATTTATCGGGTTGGGGATGGTGACGGCATCATTAGGCCCAACGCTTACCGGGCTGGCCGCCCAGACTGGATCGCCACTCAATGCCATCAGCGCGCTCTTCACCTTCCGTGCGCTTGGGTATCTGCTTGGCTCGTTTGTGGGGGGCCGGCTCTACGACCGCTACCCTGGGCACCCCATCCTCGCGGGGATGCTGGCCGTGATGATGGTCACGGTGCTCGTGACCCCCGTGATCCCATCGCTCTGGCTGCTGGGGGCGGTCATTCTCGTCTTGGGGCTGGGCGAGGGCACGCTCGATGTGGGCATCAACACGCTCATCGTCTGGCTGCGGCGGCCCAATGTGGGGCCTTATATGAATGCGCTCCACTTCTTTTTTGGCGTCGGCACAGTGATCGCCCCGTTGATCGTCGCACAGGCGATCTGGTTCACAGGCGGCATCGCCTGGGCCTACTGGGTCATTGGGCTGTTGTTGGCGCCGACCCTGGTTTGGCTGGCTCGGCTCCCTAGCCCTACGCCGGAAGCCGAGCGGACAAACCCCGAATTGGGCAGAGTCAATTATCTGCTGACGGGCATGGTCGCCTTTTTTCTCTTCCTCTATGTAGGGGTTGAGGGCGGTTTTTCGGGCTGGATCGACAAATATGCCCTGGCCACTGGGCACGCCACCGAGTTGACCGCCGCCTACTGGACTTCGCTCTTCTGGTTTGCCTTCACCTTTGGCCGGCTGGTCTTTATTCCCATCACGGCGCACGTGCGGCCACGCACGTTGCTCACGGCCAAACTCATCGGCGGCATCGTTTGTGTGGGGGTTGTCCTGTTGTGGCCGGCCTCGACGGTTGGGCTATCCATCGGGGTGGCGGGGGCCGGGTTTTGCATGGCCGCTATCTTCCCGGTCATGCTCACCTGGGCTGGGCGGCGGATGACCATCACCGGCTTTGTCACCAGTTGGTTCTTTATTGGCGCCAGCGCGGGGGGGATGTTCTTCCCCTGGTTTATCGGCCAATTGTTCGAGTCCAACGGCCCGCGCATTACGATGCTCACGACGCTCGCCTCGCTTCTGCTCAGCCTGGCGATGTTTGGTGTGTTGATGGTCTATGCAGGAAAACGGAGAACCTAAACTATAGGAGATTTCCATGCCCCTATTATTTGATATGCCCTTTGAGCGGTTGCAGACCTATGAGGGGCGCAACCCGCGTCCGCCCGACTTTGATGCGTATTGGGATGCAGCGTTGGCCGAAATGCATACGCTGGCCCCACAGATCGAGCTGAAACCGGCAGAATTTCAGACGCCCGTTGCCGAGTGCCATCACCTCTATTTCACTGGGGTCGGTGGGGCGCGCATCCACGCCAAACTGCTGCAACCACGCGGCGTACCCACCCCACACCCGGCGGTGGTGGTCTTTCACGGCTATTCGGGCAACGCTGGCGAGTGGACCGACCACCTCGCCTACGTCGCGCTGGGCTACACGGTGGCTGCGCTCGACTGTCGTGGCCAGGGCGGGCTGTCGGAAGACAACGGCGCGGTGCAAGGATGGACACTGCGCGGCCACATTGTGCGCGGGCTGGGCGATGCGCCCGAAAAGCTCTATTACCGGCAGGTTTTCCTCGACACGGCGCAACTGGCGCGCATTGTCATGGGCCTGCCGGGCGTGGATCCCGACCGGGTGGGGGCAACGGGGCGCAGCCAGGGCGGCGGCTTGACGCTGGCCTGCGCCGCGCTAGAGCCGCGCATCAAGCGGGCAGCGCCCGTGTTCCCCTTTCTGTGCGACTACCAGCGTGTCTGGGAGATCGACCAGGCCAAGGATGCCTACGCCGAACTCAAGGAGTGGTTCCGCCGCTTCGACCCACAGCACCAGCGCGCTCACGAGATCTGGACGCAGCTCGGCCACATCGATGTGCAACACCTGGCCCCACGCATTCGCGGCGAGGTGCTGCTCTCGGTGGCGCTGTCGGACACCATCTGCCCGCCCTCCACCCAATTTGCCGCGTACAACAAGATCAGGGCGCCCAAGTCGCTGCTGGTCTACCCCGACTTTGGCCACGAAAACCTGCCCGGCAACCCAGACGCTATCTTTCAGTTTATGGCGGGGCTATAGTCCAGCCTGCACTGCAAAGCAGCACGCCCAATCACACACAAAGCCCAAACGACACGTATCGTTTGGGCTTTGTGTTACAATATTTTGATACATATGCCAAAAATCCATTGACAATTTCAAAAATTTTGATATACTCCTCAAAAAGGAGCGAGTTATGCGCAAAATTTTGGAAAAATGTCCATCGTGCGGCGGCGATCTGGAAGTCACACGACTAAGCTGCACGGCGTGCGAGACAGTGATCACCGGCCGTTACCAATCTTGTCGCTTTTGCAGGCTGTCTCCAGAGCACCAGGGCTTCCTCGAAGCGTTTGTCAAGAGCCGGGGCAATGTCAAGGAGATGGAACGCGAGCTTGGCATCTCGTATTGGACCATTCGCAACCAGCTTAACGAGCTGATCAAGGCGTTGGGCTTTGAAGTGGAGCTCATCGCCGAAGAGGAAGGTGATGTCAAGAATCGTCGCAAAGAAATACTGGACCAATTGGACCGTGGCGAGATCAACGTTGGCGAGGCGACCGAGCGGCTCGCACACCTACGCTAACTTGGCGCCCCAGCGTTCGCAAGGCTTGAGGCAACCAGCGCACAATATCGTGCATCTTCAACAAAGTAACCTTGTAAACCGATAGGTGGCATAGGCGCCAATTGTCAAACAACTGGGTTGTCAAAAAAGCAATCGGCATAGGCGCATTAAAGGAGGAAACCTGATGAATGAAGCGCGTGTTCACATTTTGAAGATGTTGCGGGAGGGCAAGATCACAGTTGAAGAGGCGGCGCGCCTGATCGAAACGTTGGGGAGCGCCGCCCCCGCCGGCGTAAGCAAACTGGCGGCCCAGGTTGAGCCGGTCGCTCCCCCACATCTCCATGCAGATGATGTGGGGGATGCCCACAATGGCTGGACTTTTCACCCCTTCCTGGCCTGCAATCTGGACAACACCGTGTGGGATGAAGCAAACCTGGAGCAGGCGCGGGTTTGGTTTTGCAACTTGAATGGCGCCGACTTACGGCGCGCCGATCTGCGCCAGGCCTGGGTGGTTGCCAACAACCTCGACGGGGCCAAGCTGGAATCAGCTACTTTGACAGGCGCCCGGCTCATTGCCTGTAACTTCGACCATGCCGACCTGAGCGGGGCCGATCTCAGCGGGGCGCTGATTATCGGCGCCAATTTCGACCACGCCGACCTGCGTGGCAACGACCTGCGCAACCGTGTCATCATTGGGTTGAGCTTTGCCGGGCGCCGTCATGTCGCCATGCCCTCAACCACCCGGACAGTCCCCGCACATCCCGCGCCCGCCGAAGAGTAGCCGCCCACCCTTTGCAGCGACGCCAGTGACGGTGGCCCCGATCGCGCCTGTCGCTGGCGTCGCTCTTCTCAACCCCCAAGTCGCCATCCCCTCCCCGATCCTCACCAGCGGTTGGCTCGTGTTCCATGCTGTGCTATAATTTCCCCAAGATGATTGGTAGATGATTCGGGGAGGATGAACCTTGCAAACGAATCCGTGCCCTTCCACCGCGCACAAGCTGGCTTACGGCTTGATTCTGCTCTTTGTCGCAACCCTGACCATCACTGGATGTGGGCCGCGGTTCGAGACCCAACCAGGGCGACCGGCAGACTCGCAGACACTGGTCGTGGACCTGCCCGCGCTCTATCTCGATGTAGACGCCGCCGGCAATCTGAGTGTGGGCGGCGCGCCGCTCAACGATTTCGTGGCGCTGTTGGGCAGCAATTTTACCAATATCGATGTGGACCCATTACTGGTCCAGTTCCTCACCGAAAGCAACATCCAGCATGTCCAACTTCATAACACGCCAACTGGTCTCCGCTTGCTTGCCAATGGCGAGCCGCTGCCCTCGCTTGGGTGGGACGATGCATCCCTGATGGCGGTGACAGAAACGTTGACGGGGCTGGGCGCACAGGTCAACCCCGTGGTGGACAAAGTGCTGCCTCTGGTTCAAGACATGGGCGTGGGCGTCGTCATCCGCCTGCCCGTGCAAGAAGAAGCGCCGCCCATCCCCATCCTTGTGCAGGGGGATCGGTCCGCAGCGGCCAGCGCCCGCAAGGCGCAGGCTGATTTCTTGGCGTTGGTGGGCGCGCCGCCTCTCATTCGCGCAACGCTGACTTATGCGCCCGATGGGACATTTGAAATTGCCGGCCTTACCGGCGCCGACCTGGCGATTCTGGGCCTGCCGCTGCAAGCCATCTTCACCCTGGCGCCCGGCTCTGTCCGCCAGATCAGCGACCTGGGTGTTGAGACAGTCACCCTGAGCACCAACCCAGAGGGGATCTTTATCGCCATCAACGGCAGAACCTTACCCCATCTCACCTGGGGAGATGGCGAGGTAAACCATGCCCTGCGATTGGCGGCGCAGATGGGGCTGCTGCGTATGTTGGGCCCGGCAGAGCGTGGAATTGCCGTGGTGGACGCCATCGAGCGAATGTTGCCAGTGGTGCAGGCTGCCGATGTCAATCTAACGATTGTCTTTCCGTAGGAGGAATATCCATAGGGGACTTGTTGAAAAAGTGGCCCGCTAGGGGGCTGGCTCGGTGTAGAGCGGGTGAAGGAACGGCGCCAGCGCATAGAGAACCGCCATCTCCAACGCCTGCTGCCGAAGCATACGCCCTTGACTGAGAACGCCAACCGCGCCCTGACCTTGTTTGGTGTTGACGCCCCCGGTCAGTTCATCGATCAAAGGGCCAAGCTCGTATCCCTGACGAACACGCGTTGTAATGATGGGTGGAAGGGGGAAACGCCCGCTCGACCCGATGCCCTGAAGGCCATGCGGGTCGACAATGGCTGCCCAACCCGTACTAAACATGCCAAAGGCCGTCTCCACCGTGTTGCCCTCCAGGCCCACCCCCAGATCCGCCGGGTGGAGCGCCAATGCCTCGCGCGCCCGGTTGGTTGCGCCGGTAACCGCTTCGTCATCGCTGCGCGGTTGCACACTGACTCCCGACTCAACAGCAACCCCTGTGACGTGTGCACCCGGCCAGATCCGCTGCACCACACTCGTCACGGCGTTTATCTTCACCGGATTGGTAGAGCCAACGACCACTCGTTTTACCATATGGGTTCACCCTGCAAAGTCATCAATGTGATCCAAATGTTGTTCACTCAATAGCGCCAGCAGAACCGTGTGCATCGCATCCAGCTCGGTTCTATCGTCGGCTTATAGACAAACCATATAAAAGTTGCACAAATACACGCTATTGCACACGAGAGTGAATATGCGATTTTTATGGGTGATCTCTATTAGGAGAACAACGCCCATACCCGCGGCCCAAAGATCGCCAGCGCCACCAAGATACTGCCCACTACGACAAAGATCATGGCGCCGGCTGCCGCGTCTTTGGCCACTTTGGCCTGTGGATGATAGTGGGGCGACACCAGATCGACCACCAATTCTACGGCGGTATTGATGGCCTCTAGCGCCAAGACGAGGCAAAAGGTCAGCCCCAAGATCGCCCACTCCACCGGGCTAAGGCCAAACCACCACCCAGCCACACAGACAACAACCGTTGCTGCCAGTTCAATCCAGGCGTTAGGTTGTGTGCGCACGGTGTAGACTACCCCAGAAAACGCCATGCGCAAGCTGTGCCAGCGCCCCGACAGAAATGTGCGATCTCGACCGGTCAGCCGCTCAGGGTCCGCCGCGGCGGCGTGGTCCATCGACCAGGGAATGGTTACCGGCAACCCTTGTTGCAGCGTCTGTCTGCTTGTTCGTTTTAGCATGCGTGTTTATCATCCGCGTCGGTTTCGTATGTGCGCTCGGCAAGCGCCTCGTCGCCCGATCGCGCAAGCACCGCGGTCTGGATTGACCACATGGCGGCCTGGCGGTCGGGTGTGTCATGGTCGTGGCCGAGGAGGTGCAACACGCCATGCACAGCCAATAGGCGTAGCTCGGCCAGCAGGCTATTGGCATAGTGCGTCGCCTGCCGCTGAGCATAGGGGACCGCAATTACAACGTCACCCAGGTAATCAGCTACAGAGTCGGCTAGTTCGGCAGGCAATGCCAGCGCCGCCCCTTCCTCCTCGCCCGCTTCGTAGCTGGGGAAGCTGAGGACATCGGTGGGCGCATCTACGCCGCGATAGTCACGGTTCAACGCTTGGACGGCCTCATCATGGGTCAGGGCCACAGTCAGCGCTGCGCGTGCGCAGCCGCTCGCTGTAAGCGTTCGTTCGATGGCCGCGGTGATGGTCGCGGGGTCGACGACCGCCTCATAGTCATCGTCGATCACCCAGTTGATCTCGTATGGATTCAGCATGATGGGTTCCACATGAGCCTGGTCGATCCATCCCCAGGGTCATTGCGGCGCAACAACGTATGTAGCAGGTCAGATGCGCCGGGCTGCAACCGCCATCTCCTCTTCAACCCCACCCGGCGCCGGCTGACTGGTTCGAGGGGGGGCCTCTTGGCCATTCGTCTGCCCCTTGCCACTTGCCGCCTGCGAAACGGGTGATTCTGTGTCATCCGACTCGGTGGTGGGCGGCAACCCAGACCTCTGTTCCCCTGGCTTGATCGCTTCGGGGTAGCTGATCCGGGGGTGATGAACCCCTTGCAAGACCTGCAAGAAAATTTCGCGAATGGTCTGCAACTCTTTGAACGTCAAGTTGCTTTCATCCAGTTCCCCTTCGCTGATCCGCTCATCGATGAGCTTGCGCACCAGCCGTTCCAGATCCTCTCTGGTGGCAGGCCGCACGGAGCGTACAGCGGCTTCGCAGGTGTCGGCCAGCAGCAGAATGGCCGTCTCGCGAGTGCGCGGCGAGGGGCCGGGGTAGCGGAAATCGCGCTCGGCGACCGCTTCGCCCTTTCCGGCCGAGCGTTGCGCCTGGGTGTAAAAGTATTGGGTCAACGAACGGCCATGATGCTCACGGATAAAGTCTTGGATGCGCGTGGGTAAACGATACTTTTGCGCCAGGTCCACCCCGTCGGGTACGTGGCTAATGATAATTTGGGCGCTCGTCACCGGGTCGAGCTTTTCATGAGGGGACGTACCATCGGCAATATTTTCAGTGAAGAAATAGGGACGCACCGTCTTGCCAATGTCGTGATAGTACGCGCCAACGCGAGTCAGAAACGCGTCAGCGCCGATTGCCGCCGCCGCGCGTTCGGCAAGGTTGCTGACGACTATGGTGTGGTGATAGGTGCCGGGCGCCTTGAGCAACAACTGGCGCAACAACGGGTGTGTCGGGCGGCTCAACTCCGTTAACTGGAGTGTGGTTGTGAAATTGAAGAGGTTGCCCAAAACAAAATAGCCGAGAAGCGCCACACTGGCAGAGATACCGCCGTTGAGCAGGGCCACTACATAATTTTGGAAAAGTGAAATGCTCCAACTGGCTGTCTCGAACTCAAAGAAGGTGGCGCGGTGCGCGACATAGGCCAGGAGATTGCTGATGGCGACCGCCAGGCCGGCCCACAAAAACGCGCTCAGCCGTTCGGCGCGCCCCAGCGCGAGTGACCCAATGATCGACCCGGCGCACACATAGGTGACCAGGGCAGGGTTGTTGACCCCCAAAAAATGAACAATCAGGGTGAAGCCAATCGTCATGACAACCGCCACACGCAGATCGACCAATACGGTCACCAACATGCCCAGCGCGGCAAGCGGATAGAGATAGGGCAGCCAATCATGAGGGATGATCAAAAACTTAGCGGCCAGTAGCCAAAGCACGGCGATGACCACCAGCACGGCCAGTTCCTGGTAATTGGTCAGCGTCTGTGGCCGCAGCCGATAGATAGCGCCAATCACGACCACGAGAATCACGAGCGTCAGCGCAACGGCGCGAATCAGCATCCAGCGGTCCCATTCGGCCTGCAGCAGCCCGACATAGGTGAGGGCTTCCAACGCTTCGGGCGTGACGAGATCGCCAGCGCGGATGATGGTTTCGCCGCGCGCCAATGTCACCGACTGCACGGGCACATTGCTGCGCGCCTGTTCGCGCAACTCCATTGTGCGCGCCTCATTGAAGATGCTATTGGGCCGGATCAGCGCGCGCACCAGGTCCGCCGTCACGACACTGGCCTCTTCGCTTAGGTCGGCGCTAATGAGTGAAGGCACACGACGTTTGACCGCCGGCAGGCTGCTCTCGCGGATCTCCTCACGCATGGCGCGATCTAACGCCAGCGGAGCTTCCACCAACACATGATCCCAATCAGCGGATGACAGTTGCTCAATGTGCAACGTCACTTCAGGGGTCAAGTTCAGGTCGGGGATGGCAAGGAGGTAGTCATTGCGCACTTCAGGCGTGGCGTAGGGGTCGTTGCGGACAATCGTAATAAACTCGAGAATTTCGCGGGCGCGGCTCACCTGTTGGCGACGAATGGCGCCCTCGCTGCTATCATACTGGTCGGGCACAGCTTGAGCGGCGCGCTCACGCGCCTGTTCTGTCCGCAACCGGCTTTCGTATTGAATCTCGCTGGGCGCTACAATATCATAAGGCGCCACATCACGAACTTGCAGTTGCAGTTGGCCACCAAATGGCCTCTGCCAGGCGAGCAGCGCCACCATCAACATACCAACCGACCCGACCATGGCCGCCACGATCAGATAGTTAAGCCAACGGTCTGATGGTGTACTTGCGTTGGTAGTCATGGGAGTTCCTCGGTTCTCGGCCTGGTGGTTCACCTGTCGTGCGCTCTGCGGGGAAGACGGCGGCGTATCGCATTCTGCTTAAGCGGCCAACAGGCGGCGAACCACCTGGCTCACCACCTTACCATCGGCGCGGCCGGCCACCTTCGCCATGCTGGGGCCCATCACAACGCCCATCTCGCGCAGCGACGTTACGCCGGTATCGGCAATGACCTGGCGCACAATGGCTTCGACCTCGGCTTCGGTAAGCGCCTGTGGCAAATAGCGGTCAAACACCGTCACATCGGCGAGTTCATTTTGGGCGCGCGCGGTTTCGCCCAGCTTCTCATATTCGGCGGCCGTGTCGCGGCGTCGTTTCGCCAGCTTCTGCAAGACGGCTATCGCCTCTTCGTCGCTCAGGTCATGATTGGCCGTAGCGGTACGCGCCTCGGTCAGGGCCGTTTTTGCCGCACGCAGCGCCTGTTTGGCGACCTCATCTCGGTCGCGCATGGCCTGCCTCAAGTCGGCGTCAATTCGTTCGCTTATCGTCATAACCGTCTCTCTATCATGGTCAATGCCGTTCGTATCCTTGTCCAAAAATAAAGGGGCGAAGCCCGGTGTGCCTGGAGCGGAGAAACGCCGCCGAGGGGTCTACCCTGAAACGCGCTGCTGCACCGCGCGGTCAACCCAACGGAGCAGCGCCGCCTGATAGCGCATCACCAGGCCAAATCCGCACGCCAGCAACAGAATGAAGAGACTCAACTGCCACCCGGAAAGCCCTACGGCGCCGGCCCCAATCGCCGCAACAACAAAGGTGGCCGGCACTCGAATCGCCATTGTCAGCAACAACACTTTCGCAAAGCTCACACGCGAAAGCCCAGCCAAAAAGTAGGGCAAATCGCCGGTCGGCGCAAAGATCAACACGAACCACAGCGCCGTGCTGTCACTGTGCGTGGCCTCTTCCCACCGCGCCAGCCGATCCCCGCCGATCATGCGAGCAACCGTCGCCCGCCCATAACGCCGCGATAACCACATGGCCAGGCTGGCGCCGCTTACTAGCCCAAGCGAGCCCCAGACGCCCCCCCAAAAGGGGCCGTAGAGATAGCCCGCCGCTGCCTGCACCACATAGCCAGGAATGGGTGCGATGACAATCTGCAACGCATTGAAGACAACCAACGCCGGGGGGCCAAGCCAGCCCAGGCCGGCGACAAATGCTTCAAATCCCTCTTCATCTTGAAACAGCGCCCACACAGCAGGGCCAAATCGCCAGATAGTGACGGATCCGGCTGTCGTCACCAGCAACCACCAGACGGCAAGAAGCAGCCTGGGTTTCACTTCCCAAGCACGCGCCCACCAATCTGACAACTTTCGGACCAAATTCATGCGAACATTATACCCCCGTCGTCCTCAGTGTCAATTGCGCCACAAAGCCAAACGCGCCGCACCCTCTATCAGGTGTATCCGCAATTTGGGGAAGACCCGCTTGCGATGGACCGGCCATGACGCGCGGGGGCAGGGATTGGCCAATCCCTGCCCCC
>JAHDWG010000201.1:3427-13018 GCA_023384495.1 Caldilineaceae bacterium | reverse complement strand
TCTCGACCGTGGCGCCGGTGGGACAGGTGGTCATGACTTCGACGCGCACGATGTCTGAATCTGCTCCGGCGTTGCGCGCCTTGCCCTTGAACTGGAAGAGAGCAACCTGCTCGCTATTGTCACTCAGCTTGACGACCAGGCGCCGACACGTCCCCGCCCACGCCTTGTCGGTCTTCCAGACATAGGTGTAGGTATCTGTGACGGGGTCGTATTGCAAGCTGCTCTTGCCGGAGTTCGTAACCGTCTCCTCGATCAAGGCGCTGCTGCCATCGCCCTCGCTGCCACAGCTATACGCCACCGCCTTGGGATAGCCGCTGGCGAAGATATCCAGGCCCTGGTCACCGCCCAGGCTGAACTTGACTGGGATCGCCTGCCCGCCATTGACCGTGTTGACCGTGGGATAATTGTCCACCGGCTGCAAGAAGCCGCTGAAGGAGAAGCCCGGCGCCTGCTCCACTTCGAAGGCGCCGATGTCGCAGTGGGCGCCCTGCGGGCGACTCACGCCGCGCTGGTCGGTGGCGGGGCAGTGGGCGGCCACCGCGGCGTCGATGGCCGCGCTGCCCGCATCCAGCGCCATTGTCTGCGTGGCGCCGCCGTTGTCCGCCAGCGCAAGCAGTTTGGGGTCGGCATGGATGCCTGGGCAGGTCGTGTCGCCCCAAACCAGATTCCCACCGCCATCGGTGACGCCGCCAGCGCAGTTCCCGCCGGGGGAATTGTTTGCGAGAATCGTGTTTCTCAGCGTGCCCATGTTAGGCATGCTAGAGTTGAAGATGGCGCCGCCGACCCAACTGGCGCTATTGCCGAAGAAGGTGTTGTTCTCAACCGTCAGCGCGCCGGTGTTGTAGATGCCGCCGCCGGCGAACGCGCTGTTGCCGGCGAAGGTGCTGTTGGTCACAGCCAGCGCGCCTTCGTTGACGATGCCCCCGCCGTAGAAGCCGGCGCGATTGCCGGAGAAGGTGCTGTTGGTCAGGTCCAATGAGCCACTGTTGTAGATGCCGCCGCCGTAGCTGTCGGCGGTTACGCTGTTATCGGAGAAGGTGCTGTTGGTCAGGTTCAATGAGCCACTGTTGTAGATGCCGCCGCCGTCGAGGTTGGCGCTGTTTTTGGAAAAGGTGCTGTTCTCGACCGTCAGCACGCCAACGTTGACGATGCCGCCGCCGAAGACAGCGCTGTTGCCGGAGAAGGTGCTGTTGGTCACAGTCGCCGTGCCAAGGTTGCGGATGCCACCGCCGCCGCTGACGGAGCCGCCGGTGGCGCTGTTGGCGGAGAAGGTGCTGTTCTCGACCGTCAGCGTGCCCTCGTTGTAGATGCCGCCGCCGAGGACAGCGCTGTTATCGGAGAAGGTGCTGTTGGTCACGGTCAAAGTGCCCCTATCGTTGCGAATGCCGCCACCTTGGCTGGTGGCGCCGTTGCCTTTGGCGATGGTCAGGTTCTTGAGTGTCAGCGCCGCGCCGGGGGACACGTACATCACTCGCACCGCATGATTGCCGCTGATGATGATCGTTTGACCCGCGCCGTCAATCGTCAGCCCGGCGGCGTCGCTAATGGCGGGCAGGGTTGAAGCGAGCGTGATGGCGCCGCTGACGCTGAAGGTGATGGTGTCGGCGCCGGCAGTGGCATTGGCAGCCTCGATCGCCTCCCGCAGCGAGCCGGGGCCGCTGTCGTTGGTGTTGCTGACGACATAGTTCGCCGCCTGTGCGACCTGCGCCGGCGACGCGCCGGCAAAGAGCAGCGCCAGCAGCAGGGCAACGCCCCACCCGCGCATTGATCTGACCGCAAATGTTTTGCCTGTTTGCATTGGAACCTCCTGTTGGAATCTAGCGATCATGTTCTTTGCGCATCCGCGCCAGGGTCAAGCCGGGGGGCATGGAGAAAGGCGATCTCAGGCTGATGGATGGGAATACTCGATCTGTAAATGGGCGAGAAAGTCAGCCGCCACGGGCGTCAGTTCAGCGACCGCCGGCTGGACACGCGCAGCCGGGATGCCATAGGCCACCACCCATTTCTGCGCAAGCTGTGCCGGGTCAGGATACCGCTCACCTTGCAACATCTCACGCAAGAGGGGAAGGGCGTCGTGCAGCAAAAAGTATTCATCAAAGCCAGTGTTGACCCAACGCGGGAAGCGCTGGCGCCAGCTTGCATAGGCGCGGCGAATCGTCTGCTCGCAGTGCTGGCGATGATTGATCGGGAGCGGCATCGGCAGTACGTTGTGGATGGTCTGTAGAGCGAACATGGGTTTGTCCTTTCTTGAGTCTATAGAAATCATTTGTTGGGTCCGCCAGTCGAGCGCACGCTTGGCCCCGGCCCATCCCTCAAACAGGCGGAGCGACGCTGCGGCGTTGTCCGGCCAATGGTAGGCCTCAAAATCCCTCACAATTTGTGGACTGGATATTCAGCCGGACTGTCCTCTTGGTCTGGCGTGGCCATCGCTTCACCCCGCTGCGCCGACGCCTGTACAAAGTCCAACAAAGGCCCGATGCTGGCAAAGTGATGGAACTCACCGGTTGCCGTGCATTGCATCGAGGCGCGCCAGGGCTGTTGCGGGCCGTTCCGCCACAGCCGCAATAGATACGAGTGGTACTCGGCGGGTTGCTGCCGGGTCAAGGCCATGCCATGTCTCCATGTAGGGTAGGGTGATGTGATAAGGTCAGGCGTTGCCGGTTGGGTTCGGTGTGTTGGGCGCAAAGATAGCAGAAAAGCCGTGACAGCCGCGTGACAAGGCGTGACAAACATGGTAAAATTCGCCATTCATCTTGTCTCCTGCTGGGGAACTCCGCCACATCCTGTAAGCCAGAGTCGCAGCGTCCATCGATACCACGGCATCGTACAGAACCACCCTCTGCCGGGAACAAGGGGCCGATTCAACCCAATCGCCGTCGATAGGAGTGGACGCGCTATGCAACTCTGGTTGTCGTTTCTGGGGACGTTCCAGGCCACCTGGGGGGACACCCCGCTTGAATTCGCTACCGACCCGGCCCGCGCGCTGTTGGCCTATCTGGCGGTGGAAGCGCACCCAGAGGCGCGCCCAACAGGCGCCTGTGGGGCGCGGCCCCACCCGCGTGAGACATTGGCGGCCTTGCTCTGGCCCGACCGGCCCCAGGCTACCGCCTATAGTAACTTGCGCCAGACCCTCGCCCGAGTCCGCAAGGCGCTGCAGGATGTCCAGACCTCGCCGCCCCCGTTGCTCATCACCCCCAAAACGGTGCAGTTTCACCCCGCCGCCGGCGTGATCGATGTGGTTCGGTTCGAGGAACTGCGCAGCATCTGCGCCGCCCATGACCATTCCGATCTGGCCGGCTGCCCGGCCTGTGGCGAACGGCTGCGCCAGGCGGTCGATCTCTACCGCGGCGAATTTCTGCACGGACTCTATCTGGAGCAGAGCCAGCCCTTCGAAGAGTGGCTGCTCTTCAAGCGCGAACAACTGCACCGCCAGGCGCTGGAGATGCTGGACACGTTGACAGTCCATGCCGAACGGCAATCTGACTACGCCCAGATGGCGCGCTTCGCCACCCGCCAGTTGGCGCTGGAACCGTGGCGCGAACAGGCGCACCGCCAGTTGATGTGGGCCCTGGCCGCCGGCGGCCAGCCCGAGGCGGCCCTCACCCAATACGGCGCCTGTTGCCGCATCCTGGCCGAGCAGGTGGACGCCCCACCGGCAGCCGAGACCACGGCGTTGTACGAGCGGATCCGCGCAGGCGGCTCGCTGCCGCGCCCAGAGCCTGCGACCGGGCCGGGAGAGCTGGCGGTGACCATTGTCGTCCCGCCGCCCGCCCCCGCAAGCCAGGATCAGAAGGTGAGTGAAGCGCCCATCGTCCCGCAGTTGTTTGGGCGGCAGTACGAGTTGGCCCAACTGGTGGCCTGGCTTGCCCATGAGCGCTGCCAGGTGGTGACCGTGGTGGGCATCGGGGGCGTGGGCAAGACAACGCTGGCGGCGAGCGCGGTGCAGGCGGTAAGCGCCCACTTCGACACCGTGATCTGGCGGTCGCTGCTCAATGCGCCACCCGTAGAGGAGACCCTGCGCGCCTGTCTCCAGATCCTCGCCAGGCGCCGTGCGACGGAGCTGCCGGCCAGCCTGGATGAGCAACTGGCGCTCCTGGTGGACTATCTGCGCCAGCAGCGGTGTCTGTTGGTGTTGGACAACCTGGAGAGCATCCTGCCCGCGGGCTACCGCAGCGGCTATGAGGGGTACGGCCAGCTTCTGCAACGGCTGGCGGAGAGCAACCATGCCAGTTGTCTGCTGTTGACCAGCCGCGAGCGCCCCAAAGGGCTGGCGCGCCTGGAGGAAGATCGACCGGCGGTGCGTTCGCTGCGCCTGGCCGGCCTCGATGTGGCGGCCGGGCAGGCGCTCCTCACTGCGCGCGGGCTGCCCGGCGACGAGGTTCATGCCAGAACCCTCGTCACCACCTATTCAGGCAATCCCCTCGCCCTCAGAGTGGTCGCCCAGACGGTGCATGATCTCTTTGGCGGCGATATTGCCGCCTTTCAGGCCACTGGGGCGCCCATCTTTGACGACATCCGCACGGTGCTCGACCAACAGTTCGCTATCCTATCGCCGTTGGAGCAGGAGATTCTGGTCTGGTTGGCCGTGGAGCGCGAGCCTGTCTCACTCTGGGCCCTGCGCGATGATTTGCTTCACCCCCCGCCGCCCCATGCCCTGATGGAGGCGTTGCTCGGCCTGGAGCGCCGTTCAGTGCTGGAAAAGGCCGTTTCTGCGCCCGCGCCCCCGGGCGAAAGGGAGTCCGGCGGACGTTTTACGCTGCAGAATGTGGTCATGGAATATGTTACCGAGCGGTTGATCGAGCTGGTTTGCCGTGAGATTGAGGAAGGCCAGTTCGCCCGCCTGCACCGCCATGCGCTGCTCAAAGCGCGGGCCAAAGAGTATGTACGCCGGAGTCAGGTGCGCATGATCCTGCAACCGATCATCGCCCGGCTAGCGGCCAGCCTGGGGAAGGGAGGGTGGGTAGAACGGGTAAAGCAGTGCCTGGCCCTGTTGCGCGATCAGGCGCAGGTGGCGCCCGGCTATGCGGGGGGCAATTTGCTCAACCTGTTGCTCCACGCCGGCATCGATGTACAGGGCTATGACTTTTCTCGCCTGAGTATCTGGCAGGCCCATTTGCAGGGCGCGCCGTTGCGCGAGGTCGACTTTCGAGAAGCTGATTTCAAAAACACCGTCTTCACGCATGTTTTTGGCAAGGTGCTGGCCTGCCAGCTACAGCATCAAGGCCACCTGCTAGTGGCCGGCGCCGCCGGGGGCAAGCTGCGCCTGTTGCAGATCGAGAACGGCCAGTCAACCCAGCAATACCCGGCGCCCGACGTGCGCGCCACCAGCGCCGCTTTTAGCCCGGATGGCCGCCTCCTGGCCACGGTCGAGCCTGACCACGCCGTTTGTGTGTGGGACGTAGCGACCGGTCACTTGCGGCAGCGGCTGGTCGGCCACACCCACGCCATCTGGCCGCTGGCCTTTACAGCGGATGGGGCGCTCGTCGCCACGGGTGACACCGCTCACACCGTGCGTGTGTGGGAGACGCACAGCGGGCGGTGTGTCTATACGCTGACTGGCCACACCAGCGCGGTCGCATCCCTGGCCTTCACGCCCGATGGGCAGGGGCTGGCGAGTGGGAGTGTCGATGGCGGCATCTGCGTGTGGGATCTCAGCCGAGGCGCCCTGCGGCAGACGTTCCAGGCCCACACAGATGAGGTACATGTGCTGCTCTTTGTTCACGCAGTGGGCGCAAAGCGTCATCCGGCGGGCCAGCTCCTGGTCAGCGGTAGCCACGACGCCACGATCCAGGTCTGGCAAGTCGCGCCCGCAAGCGGCGTGGAGCAGCCCCTTCATACGTTGCACGGCCACAGCGGCCCCATTCGGACCATGGCGCTGAGCGCAGACGGGCGCATTCTGGCGAGCGGGGGAGGCGATACCTTCATCCGCCTGTGGGATGTCTATACAGGCCAAGTGCTTCATACCCTGGTGGACCTGGACTATCAAACCGTCTTGCTCACCTTTAGCCCCGATGGCCAACTGCTGGCCCGCATCGGGGCGGAGCCGACGGTCACCGTATGGGATATGCGCACGTGGCAATGCCTGGATAATCTACAGATGCATGTCAATCCGATCTGTTCGCTGGCTGCTAGCCCGGACGGCGAGCGGTTGCTCAGCGGCAGTGCCGACGGCGCGCTCTGTCTGTGGGCGCCGCGCCACGGTCGCGTCGAGCAGATGTTCCACGGCCATCCCTACGGAATCACCAAGGTCGCCTTCAGCCCCGACGGTGAAACGCTGGCCAGCGGCAGCGACGATTGCACGGTGTGCGTGTGGCATGTGCCGAGCACACAACCGCTCTTCCGGTGGCGAGAGCACACGGCGCGGGTGGAATGTCTGCAATTTAGCCCCACCGGTGCGTTATTGGCCAGTGGCAGCGGCGACCGCACCCTCCGGCTGTGGGACATGCGCCGCGGCCAGACTGCCCACATCCTGACCGGGCATCGCGACCGCATCTTGACCTGCGCCTTTCATCCCGATGGTCGTCTGTTGGCCAGTGGAGGGATGGACAGGACAGTCTGCCTGTGGACGGTTGCGAACGGCCAACAATGCGCCACGTTGTACGGGCACACCAATGCAGTCAACGGGCTGGCGTTCAGCCCGGATGGCCGTCTGCTGGCCTCTAGCAGCTATGATTGCACCGTGCGCCTGTGGGACGGTGAGAACGGCCAGGCGCTGGACCCCGTGCTCAACCTGGATACGGTGGTCTTGACGTTGGCGTTTCATCCCGCTGGCGAGACATTGGTGTTAGGCTGCGCCGACCAGACAATCCGCCTCTGGCATTTACCCACGCAGCGCGTGGTGGCCCGGCTGCACGGCCATACCGATGCGGTCGAAGCGGTGGTGTTTAGCCCCGCCGGTTGTCTTCTGGCCAGCGGCAGCAGCGATGAAACGATCCGGCTGTGGGATCTGGAGAGTGGTGTGTGTCTGCAAACGCTGCACACGCCCCGCCTCTATACCGGGATGAAGATCGCCGGCGTCACCGGGATCAGCGAAGCGCAGAAGGCGGCGCTCGTCGCGCTGGGCGCGGTGGAGGACCTGGGTAAGGCTCAGATTCTGTAATTTGCGATCCCACCCATCGCACAGTCACCGCGGTCTGGGTGTTGCGCTGTTTTGCTCCATTTTCATACCAGGCATCATGACCTGGGGACACCCCGAACGATGAAAATGATGGTGAAATGGTTTTGTGAATCGTAGCGGCAACCCCCTCTGGCTGGATTCAAGTTATGCCGGTTGCAGACGCAGCGTGACACTTCTGCGGCGTAGCAAGAACTTTTCCAACTCGATAGCAACCAACGCCGCCATGCCCAAGAGGACGCAGACCAGCAGGTCAGCCAGCGCCAGTGGCGTCACGTTGAAGAACGGGTCCAAAAAAGGCGTGTAGAGGACGAGCAGTTGCAAGCCGACCGTCGCCACGACCATCCAGGCCAACAACGGGTTATTGCGCACGCTCAGGGCAAAGATCGATTCGTGGTTCGAGCGGGAGGCCAGGGCCTGCCCGATCTGCAAAAAGGCCAGAGTCGTAAAGATCATGGTCTGCCAGGTTGTGTTGGCCGGGTCGGCCGGGTTGTAGTAGGCATAGCCAACACCGAGTGCGGTGAAGCCAATGACCACACCAACCCAGAGGATATGCAGGCCCAATCCGTCGCTCAAAAGGCCAGTCTTGGGTGAACGAGGCGAGCGTTGCATAGTGTTCTTTTCCGCCGATTCCATGCCCAATCCCAACCCCAGCAGCCCATCGGTCATCAAGTTGAGCCAGAGCAACTGCAGCGGCAAGAGGGCCACGTTGATGCCGGCAAAGGGCGCCAGCAACATCACCAACACCTTGCCGATGTTCCCCGCAATGGAGAACTTGACAAAACGCCGGATGTTATCATAGATGGCGCGGCCCTCTTCGACCGCAGCAACGATGGTGGCAAAATTGTCGTCCACCAGCACCATTTCCGCCGCCTCTTTGGAAACGTCGGTGCCGGTGATCCCCATAGCAACGCCAATGTTGGCCTTTTTGAGCGCCGGTGAGTCGTTGACGCCGTCGCCGGTCATCGCCACCACATGGCCCTTACGTTGCAGGGCCTCGACAATCTGGAGCTTGTGTTCAGGCGAGACACGCGCATAGACCGAGACTTCATCCACCAGTGCGTCGAGTTGGGCGCCCGTGAGCTCGTTCAACTCCTGGCCGGTCAGCACCTTGCCATCGCCGGCAATGCCCAGTTCAGCCGCAATATAGCGGGCCGTGAGCGGATGGTCGCCCGTGATCATCACGGGTCGGATGCCGGCAGCCGTACACCGCTGGACCGCCGTTCTTACTTCTGGACGCGGCGGGTCGACGATGCCAAAGAGTCCGACAAAGACCAGGTCGTTTTCAAGCGCCGCCAGTTGGGTGGGGGTGGGCACTGCTTCCAGCCGACGCACAGCCACCCCCAACACGCGCATCCCATTGTGCGCCAGCCGCTCATTCGCCCCCTCAAGGCGTTGCAGCCAGACCTGGTCCAACGGTTCGGGCCGAGTATCCACCCAGATAGTGGAGCAAAATTTTACCAGGCTATCCACAGCGCCTTTGGTAACGGCTACATAGGGTGCCTGAGCATGAGGAACATGAGGAAAGAGTGCGGGCAGACCTGGTACTTGCAGTGGGTCGACCAGGAGTTGGTGAACAGTGGTCATCCGTTTGCGGTCCGAATCGAAGGGCAGTTCGGCCACCCGCGGGAACCATTTCTGTAAGTCGTCTTGCGAGAGGCCGGCCTGAGCAGCGGCGACCAACAGGGCCCCTTCGGTGGGGTCGCCAACCGCCTGCACGCGTTCGCCCGGCGCACCAGAGCTGAGGATGGCGTCGTTACAGAGCACACCACCGGCCAGGATCAGCCCAATCTGGGGTGACTGGGTCGCCAACCAGTCAGCAGATGCTGCCCTTGCCGGCAACGATGCACCATCGTGGAGTTCCAGAGAGTGGCCGGCCACATCGATGACAGTAACCGTCATGCGGTTTTCGGTCAGCGTGCCCGTCTTGTCCGAGCAGATCACCGTCACCGCGCCCAGGGTTTCGACGGCAGCGAGTTTGCGCACCAAGGCCCGGCGCCGCAACATCCGTTGTGCTCCCAGGGCCAGGGTTACGGTCACCACGGCCGGCAGCCCTTCGGGCACCACCGCCACCGCCACGCTCACCGCAGTCAGGAACATCTCTGAAACGGGCTCGCCGCGCAACACGCCGATCACCAGAACAAGCAGTGCAACGACCACACCGGCCACCGCCAACTGCTTGCCCAGGGTATCAAGCCGCTGTTGGAGCGGCGTCACCTCGTGGGTCACGTTTTGGATCAGCGCGGCGATTCTGCCCAGTTCGGTGTGCATGCCAGTTTCAACCACGACGCCGGCGCCGCGACCATAGGTGACAACTGTGCCCATGTGTCCCATGTTCTGCCGGTCGCCCAGGGCCAGTTGGGCGGCAGGTAGGGCTTGGGTGCTTTTTTCCACCGGCTGCGATTCGCCGGTCAAGGCGGCTTCTTGGGTCCTTAGATTGACGCTCTCGATCAGACGCAGATCGGCAGGCACGACAT
>JAHDWG010000201.1:0-3417 GCA_023384495.1 Caldilineaceae bacterium | reverse complement strand
ACGACATTGCCCGTCTCCAGCAACACAATGTCACCGGGGACAAGTTCACGCGCCGACAGGGTGCTCACCGCGCCGTTGCGACGCACCCGCACGGTGGGAACGGTCAGCTTTTTGAGTGCGGCAATGGCCTGTTCGGCCCGATACTCCTGCACGAATCCCAAGACGGCAAAGAGCACCACGATGGCCGCAATCGCGATCGTCTCTGTGACTTTCCCCAGACTGCCAGAGACGACCGCGGCCCCGATCAGGATCAGCACCATGGCGCTCGAAAATTGTTCCCACAAAATGCGCAGGGGGCTTTTGCGGCCCCGTTCTACCAGTTCATTGGCGCCGTAACGCGTCAGGCGCAACGCTGCTTCTTCGTCGTCCAGCCCATGCGTTGCATGAACACCCAGCGTATCCAACATCTGATCGGTTGTTTCGGTATGCCACGGATGGGACGGACGATCCGGACTTGAAGGTCCTGAGCGCACCATATCACTTCTCCTCAAGGTTTTATCCACGACAGATAGGCGGCCTTCAACCACTGGCTGGCTTGTTTCGCTAAAAGTAGCGTACCGGTTCTTCCCTTGCCTGTCCAGAGGTGGATTCCCGCCAGAAATCGGGGAAAATTTCCCTTCCAATCGGGAGCATCTCCTCTACTGGACGGAGCCGTTTCTGGCTAGAATAGGTCTAGACCAGACCCGGACCCCGAAAATTAGGTCCCGATAGAGGAGGAATGGATGAGCTTCAAGAAGCCAATGAGTGCATTTGCTAGTTTGCCGATCCAGCTCAGACAAGGTCTGCAAGGGGTGGCTGGCTGGCTCTGTATTGGGCTCGGTGTGCTTGGCATTTTGCTCCCCTTGTTGCCGGGCACCCCCTTTCTCTTGTTGGGAGGCTGGCTGCTCGGATGGGAAATGACCTTGCTAAAACGGCTCCTGAAAAGGTTGCCGCTGGCTGGATGGACAATCCGATCATGACAAAACAGACGGAATCAGTTAGAATTTAGCCAGTGATTCGTGGTTGGTGGTGGCTGTGGTGGCGCCTCTGGCGCAGGACGCAGGTGGTGTGCATCCATTGATAGTACAGCAGAGACGGCATGAGCAGACGGATGTAGCGCCGAGCCGGTCGCCCCTCCTGCCGTGGCGCTGGTGGCTCGGCGGCGCCATTGCGCTGACCTTTGCGGTGGGCCGGCTCGTTGAAGCATCTCTGCTGCGTGAGCTGAGGGCCGGACCACAACTCTTTTTTGAAACCGTCGTTTGGGGCATCATGGGCGCCCTGGCCGTTTGGATCACTTTAACGTGGGCCAGCCGGCAGGAACGGCGTCATCAAGCCGAATTGGAAGCGGTCCTGGAACAGCAGCAGGAACTCAACCGCCAGCTTCAGCGCACCAATGCCCAGCTTGCTCTGCTCAGTGAGGTCAACCGTTCTCTGGCTGCATCGGCTTCATTGGATGAATTGCTCGATATCGTTCTGCTTTTTCCCCAACGGCTGGCGCCCAGTGAAGCCTCTGCCCTGTGGCTACACGATGCGACCGAGGCGATCTTGGCTCGCACCACCGGGGGAACTGCCGAACAGCTCCGTGAACTGCGCAAACGCTATGCCGGCGGCTTTAACGATGAGCAGACAACCCAACTTGTGACCGCGCCCGGCGACCCCGATGGGTTGGCGGGCGCCTGCGTGCGCCTGCCCATCTACGACGGCGCTATCCGGGTCGGCTGGATCGAACTATACACAAAGGGCAAAGTGTCGCTGGAGGCGGATGATTGGTCACTGCTGGAGACTATCGCCGGGGAGATCGGCGAGGCGATCACCGGCGCCCGCCGCCGCACGCGCGAGGAACGATCGATCTACGAACTGGAGCGGGCCATCGCCGAGGAGCGGGCGCGCATTGCCCGCGATATCCACGACGGCCTGGCCCAGACGCTGGCCTTTCGCCGCATGAGGGTCGATCTCTGGCTGGATTGGCTCAACGAGGACCCCGAACGCTTGCGAGCTGAACTCGTGGCGCTCAAACCCGCGTTGCGCGACCAGATCACCGAATTGCGCCGTGCGATCTTTGCGTTGCGGCCGATCCAGTTTGATGAATTTGGCTTTGTGGGCGAACTACAGCGGTACATCATCGAATTTGGGAATCAACATGGCTGGGAGACAGAAGTGGACCTTGGTGGCCTCTCGGTTGCGCTCTTATCGCCTCAGTTAGAGGCTACCTTGTTTCGCCTGGTGCAGGAAGCGTTGACCAACGCCGCCAAACATGCCAACGCCACAACAGTCACCGTGCAAAGCACTCATATAGACGGTGGGCTGCAACTAACCATCCGCGACAACGGGCGTGGCTTTGACCCCGGCGCCAGCGAGGGGAGCCAGCTTGGTTTGCGCCAGATGCGTGAACGTCTGACCACCCTACATGGCCGCCTCACGATTCTGTCTCAACGGGGCGCCGGCGCCGAGTTGCGTGTATGGCTGCCTATCGAACCGATCCTGGCCGGGCAGCCAGGTGCAGAGGAACGATTATGAGCCAGGTGCGCTTGCTGCTGGCCGACGATCACCGCATGTTCCGGCAGGGGTTGCGCGAGTTGATCGAGCGCAAGACACCGTTTGAAGTCATCGGTGAGGCGCGCACAGGGCTAGAGGTGCTGGAACAGGTGGATCGATTGCGACCGGACATTCTCCTGCTCGACATCCAGATGCCTGACCTGGATGGCATCGCGGTCGCACGCCAGCTAGCCACCAGCCATCCCCACATCAAGATCGTCATGTTGACCATGTATCGGGAAGACCAGCATCTGCTCGACGCCATCAAGGCTGGCGTCAAGGGCTATCTGCTCAAGGATGCCGATGCCGAAGAGTTGTTGACAGTGATCGGCCAGGTTGCTCAAGGCGAATCGGCGCTGGACCCGGCGCTGACGGCGCGTATCTTTGAAGCCGTTCGCCGCCCAGTGGAGCGGGACTTAGTCGGAGCGTTGAGCGAACGCGAACTTGACATTTTGCGTTTGGTGGCGGCCGGCCATGACAACCGCACGATTGCCAGCCAACTCCATCTCTCAGAGAAGACGGTGGGCAACCGCCTCAGCGATATCTTTCAAAAGCTCCACGTCACCAATCGCACCCAGGCCGCGCTGGTCGCCGTGCAGCGAGGGCTGGTTTCCCCAAAAGCGCCGGATATTGGCGCAAGCACATAAGAAAGCGGGACAAGCGTCTTTATTTCACACGTTTCTGCCACGAATCAATGTACTCCAGCGACTGGTGGCGGAAGTAGGTGGTGTACAACTCGGCGTAGTGGCCGCCACGGGCGAGCAGCCCCTCGTGGTCGCCCTCTTCGATGATCTGCCCCTCGCGCAAGACAATGATGCGGTCCGCCGCCTGGACGGTCGAGAGCCGGTGGGCGATGACGATGCTGGTGCGCCGGCGCAGCACCGTCGCCAGCGCGGCCTGGAC
>JAHDWG010000200.1 GCA_023384495.1 Caldilineaceae bacterium | reverse complement strand
TCTCGCGACCGGCGTCAGTTTTTTCCAACAGCGCCTGGCGCAGCGTCTGCAAGGCCACCAGGCTTTCACGGTCGCCCTGGCTGCCCGACAGCATCATCAGCCGTTCGATCAGCGAGAAGAACTGGCGATCGATCAGCCCTTTGTAGCGTTCAAGCGCAATGTCGAGCGCGCCCGGATCGTCCGCCAGCCGCGCCAGGCTCTGGATCGCGGCGGCCTGGTCGCGCTGTCGTCGCAACATTTCTGGCGTGACGCCCTGGAATTCCCACAGTTTTTCGATGAAGCGATTCCAGTCGAGATACTCTTTGGGCTGAAGCATATAGCCGCGGCGCGCCTCGGTGGGCAGTTTGCGCATCAACGTCTGCGTCAGGTCGCCGATGATGCGCTGGCGCTGCACGTCGTCGATGCCGGTTGGCGGCACGTAGACGCCGAGGAAGTTGTGCGCCGGGTCGTGCACCATCAACGGCGCGCCGAGGGGGCCGCCAACGCCACACTGCGGGCAGACTGCCATGTTGATCTGTCCGCCCAAGATCGCAGGGCCAAGCTCCGGATTGACGCCAAGGTCGATGATCGTAAAGATCGGCACGACATAGGGTGTGCCACAACTTGGACATTGCACCTGGGCGCCGGTCGGCGGGAAGAGCAGATTTTCGCCCGGACGCCCGCGTCGCTCTGGCGTCGATGGCGGAGGAGCTGCTTCAGCCGCTTCCGGTGTGCTGGGTTCTGCTTGCGTCAGGCTTTGCTCAGTCTCGTCGCGTCGCCGCGAGAATCCTTTGGGTAATTCGATGCCGCCGCCGGAAGCAGACTTGCGTTCCTGGCCCGGCAGGATAATGCCGCTCATAGATGATTTGATTCCTTCTCTATTGAATGGTGCGGGAGTCGCTTGATTCGTTTCACCGCAATCTTGCCCATTGTACAGCACTGCAGCACAGCGCCCAAAGGAGGGCAAACACAAACGGAGTATGGTACACTATTGCCATGCACGAACTGTCGATTGCGCACAATCTGGTCGAGCTTGCTGAGGAAGCGGCGCGTTCCGCAGGTGCAGTGCGGGTGACGGTCGTTTGCCTGCGGCTTGGCGAGATGGCGGGCGTGGTCGAGGATGCGCTGCGCTTTTGCTTCCCGGTGGCGGCAAGCGGTACGCTGGTCGAAGGCGCCGAACTGCACATTGAGTATGCGCCGGTGCAGGTTTTCTGTGAAGCGTGCAAGCAGGCGCAGACGCTGACGCCGCCGTTTGTCTTTCGCTGCCCAGTCTGCGGCGCATCGACGCCGAGGTTGCTGCAAGGGCGAGAGATTCAGATCGAGTCGATCGAGATTGAAGAAGGTGAGCTTGAAACCACGAATTCTTGAGCTGCGACAAGCGGTGCTCGACAAGAATGACCGGCTGGCGCAAGAGTTGCGAACGCGCTTTGAGGCAGCAGGCGTCTTCACCGTAAACCTGGTTTCCAGTCCAGGCGCGGGCAAGACCGCGCTGCTTGAGGAGACGCTGCGGCGCATGCAGGCGCGCGGGCTGCGGGTGGCGGCGATTGTCGGCGACCTGGCGACGGAGAACGACGCGCGCCGGCTGGCGCGCAGCGGCGCGCCCGTGCGCCAGATCGAGACTGGCGGCTTGTGCCATCTCGAAGCCGATCTGGTGGCGCGGCGGCTGGAAGGCTGGACGTTGACGGATTTCGATTTTCTGTTTATCGAAAATGTCGGCAACCTGGTCTGCCCCTCGGATTATGACCTGGGCGAGGCGCTGCGCGTGGCGTTGCTGGCGACGACTGAAGGCGAGGACAAGCCGCTCAAATATCCGCCGATGTTTCACAGCGCCGACGTTGTGATGCTGACCAAGTGCGACCTGTCCGCCGCCGTCGAGTTTGACCGCGCCGCAGCCGTCGCTGCGATCGAGGCAATTGCGCCGCACGCACGCATTTTGGAGACCTCGGCGCGCACCGGCGCGGGCATCGACGCCTGGATCGATCTGTTGGTCGAACGGCGCGCCGCGGTAATGCGTGCGTCGCACCGGTCATGAGGTCTCGCATCGACTAGAGCGCGTTGACCGGTGCGACGCACGCGCTGGGCAGGGATTAGCAAAGGAGTGAAGCATGTGTCTAGGCATTCCCGGACGGGTGATGGAAATTTACGAGACCAACGGTGTGCGCATGGGCAAAGTCGACTTTGCGGGCATCACCAAGGAAGTCTGTCTGGCGTATGTGCCGGAGATCGCGGTCGGCGACTACACGATCGTGCATGTCGGTTTTGCGATCACACAGCTTGACGAGGCGTCGGCGCAGGAGTCGCTGCGGCTGTTTGAGGAGATGGGCGTGCTGGAGGAGGAGCTGGGTGAAGTATCTGGATGAGTTTCGCAATCCGGAAATCGCCGAACGCCTTTTCGCCGAAATCCGGCGCATCACGACGCGGCCGTGGGCGATCATGGAGGTGTGCGGCGGGCAGACGCATTCGATCATCCGCAACGGCATCGACCAGCTTCTGCCGCCGGAGATCGAGCTGATCCACGGCCCCGGCTGCCCGGTCTGCGTAACGCCGCTGGAGATCATCGACAAGGCGCTGGCAATTGCGGCGCAGCCGGGCGTGATCTTCTGCTCGTTTGGCGACATGCTGCGCGTGCCGGGCAGCAGCGCCGACCTCTTCCGCGTCAAGAGTGAAGGCGCCGACGTGCGCATCGTCTATTCGCCGCTCGACGCCGTCAAGCTGGCGCAAGCCAACCCGGAGCGTCAGGTCGTCTTCTTTGGCATCGGCTTTGAGACGACGGCGCCCGCCAACGCCATGGCGGTCTTTCAGGCGCGGCAGTTGGGGCTGCGCAACTTCTCGATGCTCGTCTCGCACGTGCTGGTGCCGCCCGCCATTGCCGCCATCATGGAGTCACCGCACAGCCGCGTGCAGGCGTTCCTGGCTGCGGGGCACGTCTGCAGCGTGATGGGCTATTGGGAATACGAGCCGCTGGTCGAACGCTATCGCACGCCGATCGTCGTCACCGGTTTCGAGCCGCTCGACGTGCTGGAGGGCATCCGCCGCGCAGTGACGCAGCTCGAAGCCGGCGAGGCGCGGCTGGAGAACGCCTATCCACGCGCGGTCCGTCGCGAAGGCAATCTCCCTGCACAGCAGATGCTGGCGGATGTCTTCGCGGTCACCGACCGCGGCTGGCGCGGCATCGGCGTCATCCCGCGGAGCGGCTGGCGGCTGAGCGACCGTTATCGCGACTTCGACGCCGAAGTGCGCTTCGCCGTCACCGACATCCACACCCAGGAATCGCCGATCTGCCGCAGCGGCGAGGTGCTGCAAGGGTTGCTCAAGCCGAACCAGTGCCCGGCGTTTGGCAAAGAATGCACCCCGCGCACCCCGCTCGGCGCCACGATGGTGTCGAGCGAAGGCGCATGCGCGGCGTATTATCAGTATGGTCGGTTTGTGCAATTGGAGTACGACGAGCAAGATGCACTATGAACACTTATGTGAAGCGCCATCACCGATGGAACAGGGCGAAGACGTTGCTGTGCGTCGCAAGCAAATTGCAGAAGATGCACAAGAGGCGCTTGCGCTCTTCCGCTCCGGCAAGTTGCTGGCGCGCCCCGTTGAAGATGTCATTGCAAGTTTGGAGGCGGCGTTGTTGGAGCCGGATGAAGATTGATGTTTGCCACTCTTGATTTCAATAACTGGTCCTGCCCGATTCCGCTGCGTAGTTACCCGACGATCGTGATGGGGCATGGCGGCGGCGGCAAGCTGTCGGCGGAGCTGGTGGAGCATCTCTTTGCGCCAGCGTTTCGCAATGCGACGCTCGACGCGCTGGGCGACGCCGCCGTCTTTGCGCTTGACGGCGGGCGGCTGGCATACAGCACCGACTCGTTCGTGGTGCGTCCGCTCTTTTTCCCCGGCGGCAACATCGGCGCGCTGGCGGTCAACGGCACGGTCAACGACCTGGCGATGATGGGCGCGCAGCCGCGTTTCCTGACCGCCGGCTTCATCCTGGAGGAAGGGCTGCCGGTGGCGCAGCTTGGCGCCATCGTTGAGGCAATGGCGGCGGCGGCGCACACAGCGGGCGTGCAGATCGTCGCTGGCGACACGAAGGTCGTCGACAAAGGGCACGGCGACGGCGTCTACATCAACACCAGCGGCATCGGCGTGATCCCGGAGGGCGTGGAGATTGCACCCAACCGCGCTCGCCCTGGCGATGTGGTGATTGTCAGCGGCGAGCTGGGCTTGCATGGCATCGCGATCCTGAGCGTGCGCGAGGGACTGGAGTTTGGCGCGCCCATCGAAAGCGACTGCGCCCCACTCAACGGGCTGATGGCGGCAATGCTGGCGGCGAGTCGCGACATTCATGTGCTGCGCGATGCGACGCGCGGCGGGCTGGCGGCGGTGCTCAACGAGATCGCACGCGCGTCACAGGTTGGCATCGCTTACGAGGAGCGCAAGCTGCCTGTGCCGTCTGCTGTCGCTGCCGCGTGCGACATGCTGGGCATGGATCCGGTGCATATCGCCAACGAAGGCAAGCTGGTCGCCATCGTGGCGCCCGACGCAGCCGACGCTGTGCTGGAAGCAATGCAGCGCCACCCGATGGGCGCACGCGCCGCCATCATCGGGCGCGTCACCGAGCAACATCCGCGCGTCGTCGTGGCGCGCACCGCCATCGGCGGCAGCCGCGTGGTTGACATGCAGGTTGGCGAGCAGTTGCCGCGGATTTGTTGAGGATCGAGAAGGGATAGGGAAGGTCACAACCAGTTTGGATTGCGCCGCACAACTCATCTCCCTCCTCTTTTTTACGGATAAGTTTACCCGTTTCCCTTGCTCTCCATGGGCATTTCTAATTGTCCGTCAGGGGGTAATTCTAATTGTCGTTCACAGGACACTAATGTCCTGCGCCAGCCGATATTGGCTGATGCCCAGAGCGGCTTCAGAAACTCCTCCAGCAGGATTTCGCCAGGATGCACTGGCGCAAACTTCGTCTCCATGCTTTGATCCTCACACTCAACGATAGTCCGTCACCTCAACATCGTAGGCATCCCCGTCCTGCCAGCGGAGGCACACTCGCCGCTGATCGTTGATGCGAATGCTGTACTGTCCGGCTCGATCATCCGAGAGACGCTCCAACCGATTCGCAGGCGGGATGCGTAGATCGTCCAGCCGTTCAGCGGCATCGAGCTGGACCAGCTTGCGCCAGGCCAGGCGATGTAGTTCAGGCGGAAAGTGGCGCAAGAATTGGCGCTGAAAGAGCCGCTCAGCGTCCTTGTCGTGGAAGGATTTGATCATGAGCCAATCACAACGCAAGACGCTATGGTTGACAAGTTACACTTGCAAGACTCGCTTGCCTTTTTACACAGCCGTCGAATAAGGCTGAATCGACTCTAAAACGTTGCTCTCGTCTTGTTGAGCAAAATACAAATCCCAGCGTAACTGTAAATTCATCCAAAAATCAGCGGACATATTAAAGAACTTTGCTAAACGCAAAGCCGTGCTAGGTGTAATGCCCCTGCGTCCATTGACGATTTCATTGATACGCTGGTAAGGTACACGAATATGATCGGCTAATTCCTTTTGGGTGATTCCCATCGGGTTGAGGAACTCTTCCAAAAGCATTTCGCCAGGATGGGTGGGCGGGCGGTGGGTAGGAACTCGAACCATTTTTTATCTCCTGCGGTTAGTGATAATCGACAATTTCAACTTGGTCAGGTCCCTGTTCTGTCCAGATGAAACAAATACGATACTGGTCATTGATTCGGATGCTGTATTGACCTTTTCTATCACCTGACAACGCTTCAAGCCGATTTTTGGGTGGAATTCTCAACTCGGCTAACGCAGACACGGAATCGAGTTGGTCAAGTTTTCGGACGGCGATTTTCCAAATGTTGTTGAGGCAAATACTTCTCGCCGCTTTAGTGTTTTCGCCGTTGAAAATATCTTCTGTGCCTGCATTTTTGAAGGACTGTATCATAGCAACATGATAGCACGGAAGTCATGCTATTTCAAGCTCTGAAAATTTTGCACGGAGCGTGCCCAACGGTTTGTTAGCCCGCTTCGCTATTTTCAGATACAATAATCCTTTCTGCTTCTTGAATAATCTCGTATATTTCCTGTGCGTGGGATGTTTCAACATCAAAACCAAAATCAACAATTTCTAATTTGCTGAGTAACTCCTGCATAGAGCTATGAAGCGCAAGTAAATTGACGGTCTGATGGTGCTTCGTAGATGGATTGCCCTTGGTGTCAATAGGGTAACGATAGCCAAACGAATCCCTGTCTATTTCTTCAAATTCAATAGCATATTCAAGAACTTTGTCTGCAAGCCGCAAAAGTGCCTGATCGCGAGGAAAGAGAACTTGGCATATTTTTTGAAAAGTTTCTGCCAATGGTTTGAGCCGATGTTTATAAACGAACGAGCAATCTATATTCTGGCTATTCCTGAAAGCAAAAATTGCTCTTGATTTGAAATAAAATCCCTTTAGATAGAGTTCAAACGCTTGCCGATACAGAAAAACAACGGGATAGGCTTCATAATCCGAAAAACGAGATTTTTCTAGAATTTGCTCTGCCAAAACAGACGCGGCTTGTGAATATCCTTTGGCAAAAATGCCAAAATCTTGCTGTGGATTTGGAGTAAACGAAATGACAAAATTGCTTTGGTCACTAATCGAGTTATAGAAAGCCATCAGATTCTCGTGATGATAGGAGTTGCTGATTTTGCAAAGCGGGCTAACGGTAAGGTTCAGCGGCGGGCCGGTTAACCCCTGACCTTTCACAACGGGCGGCGCGGCCCGTCCGCTGGAACCATTGTTAGGCCGCTGCTCAAGAACCCGCGCGCAACGCGGCAAGCTGCCCATGCCGCCGAACCGTGGCTGCCCCCCACCGCCTAGAAGCCCACAAACCCCCTAAACGCAATCCAATTGACCCTTGTAAGCCAGATGCCACCGAGTAACCCACAACTGCAAACAACCTGTTCCACACTCCGCGCACCGAAAAGAGCGCCCGCAGGCTTTCCAGGCAGGCCCTCAGGACGTGGCTTATGCTATCCACATGCTGACGACTTCTTCCGTTTCCGCCCAGCCTCCATCTTCCTGACGAGCCCAAACCCGTATTTCGCCTCGGCCCATGAAAGGGCCAGGAGCACCACCCATGTGGACAAAAGCAGTAGTAGCGTTTGCGCTTGGACGACTGATCTCCAAAATGCGTCTCGGATAGCGAGCTTCTGACTTGTTCCGCACTGCCTTCAAGTGCTTCGCATCGGTTCGTTCGAAGTACCACGTCTCAACCGGCGCCATACCACTTCTTTCCAGATGCTCACGGTCGTGAGGTGTCTCAGCTATCGAGAAAATCAAGCCAGCAACGAACAGATCGGGATCCTCGGGTCGGGGCCAGTGCTTGGTGAGCACCGCGGCCCACAAACGGGGATCATCCTGGTCTGTCAGAGCTTGATCAAGGCCATACAGTTGCAGGACAGAGTTCGGATCGTATTGAGTCATTTTCGCTTCTCGTGTGCTTCACCAGAGTTGCCTAACGGGGTGGCGGGTGAGCCGCCTCCGCGGCGGCGCGCCAGCGCCGACGCAAGGTCGGCTCGACCCGCAAGTTAGGCCGCCGCGAGCGCAGCGAGCCAGGCCGAACTTGCGGGCGTAGCCCGCCGCCCCGTTAAGCCGCCGCGCAGCGGCGGCTTAACGGGCGGGGTCAGCGGCGGGCCGCCGACCCCTGACCGTTCCCACGCGCGCGGCGCGGCCCGTCCACTGAAACCCATGTTAGGCCCCGCCCTGGTAGCCAGCCTACCCTACGCAAGACCCACCCACCACGACGGACCATGTTGTTGGCTGCTACCATATCAAACCGCCAGTATTTGGCGCATAGCCCTGACCCGCGCACCGCTTACGAGAGTGATCTTCATCGAGTGGTGGCCTGAATTCAAGATCGCCTGGCAGCACGTACACCACGCATGGCGATGGCCTTTTCATTGTGTGCTGCGGTGGCAACTCGTCTACGACGGCGGACGATAGCCCATGTCGCCCGCCTTTTTCAGCGCTTCCACCATCTCTGCTGAAGTGAGCACTTGCGTGATTGTCATAGACGTGACTGAGCCAGGCGCCCAAGCCGCGATCCAGAGCGCCTCGATTGTGGTAGCATCCAGCGGTTCATCGCATTCAAAGACGCTGTAGTGCTTGCCGGTCCCAACTCCAAAGAAATAGGACTCCAACCTCCATCCGAATCTTGCATACATCGCACGGATTGCCTCCGCACGGTCCTGGGGGTTCTTGACCATTGCCGCATAAGTCTGTGGCGTGGCCGTGGCCTCAATGAGATAGCGCGCCATTTTTCACCTCCTTGTGTTGCGAGAGCCAAATGCCTAACGCTCCGCATGAGCCGCCGGGGGACTTAACCAGAACCAACTTCGGGACTTGAGATCATTTTTGAAGCCAGAATCCCCTTCGGGGGGCGATTAGCCCCCCGGTCGGACTCCATGCGGTTGTTAGCCCACTTTCTCCGAGAATATAATGCTAGCGAATTATGATTGGGAGATATATATAAGTCTCCAGGTTCTCTTTTATTGTGAGCGTGACGGGAATAACAAAGGGAGTGTTATCTACCCCTGAAGCAGAAATAGTTAACTGGGCTGTATATGTTCCCACAGATAAGCCTGTCAAATCCGCCCAAACCTCAACGTTAGTGGTTGGCGGCGCTGTTCCACTTGACTTATCTATATGTAACCACTGTTGGCTAGATTCCAGTGTCCAATCAAATGAGCCGAACCCCGAGTTGGCTATCGAGAGAATTTGATGCGATGTGCTATCGTTTCCTAATGCTCCTGTAAGAGATACATTTTCTAAATTCACCTGAACCGCTGGCACTATAGAAATCACCCGTATCTGGTAATCGCCATAGTCATCATATGAATTTGAATAGGGGCGTACACGCACATAGTAGTTCCCAGGCGTTGCAAAAGTATAACTCAGTGATTTGGGTGTACCGGGGGGTGTGTAGTTAGTGTTCGAGGCCAAAACGGTTGTGCCATCGAGGCTGAGAATATACAGATTTGCGCTGAGAGTCGAAGCGATGGATTGCAAGTTGACTGTGTACTGGTATCCAGCTTGAGCATAGAACCAGAAGTAGTCATAGTCCGCGTTATTCGTTCTGTAGTTGCCCCGCTCATAGATATTGCGGCTTTGAGTCTGGTTGAGGATAATCGGAGTGGCCGTAACCCACTCATCATCCGGCTCCCAGTTTGTATCCCAACTGGCCCCTTCGTCATACTTGGGCAACACTCTTACCGAATACCCACCCGACTCCGAACTTGACTCGGCCCTAACACGAATGAAGAAATCTCCGGTTTGAGGAGCTTGCCAAACAATTCTTGCCTCGCTGTTGCCTGTGCCACTACCATAGTCGTAGTCAATTTGTGAAGTTCCGTTGGTGTCGAACAAAGCGAGGAATGTGTTGAGAGATGGGGCGACATTATACGTTTCGATAACGTATCTATGTCCCAAGACGGCGCTAAACCTGAACCAATCATAATCGCCAGTGTTGGTCGAGTATGCCCCGCGCGGGTACACAGTTGTAAAGATGGCATTTTCTCGGCCTACACCGATGGAGTGTGCTGTTTCCCAGTTGTCATTCGGCTCATGAAAACCATCCCATGTTCCGCCTTCATTATATCTTGCAAGAATGCGAATTGAATATGGGCCAGCACCAGACGAACCACTCACGCGCAAATAGTAATCATTGCTTGACGTGGCCTGCCAGATGATGCGCGAGAGCGCATTGCCCGTGCCACTACTGTAATCGTAAGTGATTTGTGTTGACCCGTCGGTGTTATACAACCTTAGCAGAGTGCCAAGATGAGGCGACACGTTATAAGTTTCAAACACATATCGGTAGCCAGAAATGGCAGTAAATCTATACCAGTCCACATCGCTGGATGACGAGATACGCGCCAGGGCAGGCGTTAACCAACCTACCGAAAGGATCGAAGCCGTACCAACTGTGTCGTTTGGCTCTGCTTCGCTGGTAGGTGTTAGGGCAGGGTCAACGCGGAGCGATACTTGGACTACTTGATGAGTATTCACGGCATTGTCAGCCGTGATTGTGATTTGGGCTGTGTAATCGCCAGCGGACAAACTGCCGGTGTTCGCGGTAACTTGCAATGCCGTTGGTGAACCAGCAGAGCCGCCCATTGCACTCAAATTGAGCCAGGTCTGATTAGCCGATGCGCTCCAATTGAAAATTCCTGAGCCTGTATTGGCGATTATCAATGAGGCCGATGATGGACTACTTCCGCTCTGAATTGCCACAAAACGCAGCTCTTGTTTGGAAACGAACAGGGACGAGTTTCCTGAGGTAGAAACCTGCAACTGATAATTCCCATAGTTATCGTAGGAACTTGAATAGGGTCTAACTTTCACATAGTAAATTCCAGTCGTATAGAAAGTGTGCGTCAGCGATTTGGGAGTGCCGGGATTGGTGTAATTGGTGTTGGAAGCCAATACTGTTGAACCGTCAAGGCCAATGATATATAGATTGGCGCTCAAGGTAGATGCAACTGAGTAAAGGTTTACTGTGTACTGGTATCCGGCTTGGGCGGCAAACCAGAACAGGTCATAGTCTGGGTTGTTGGTTGTGTAATTGCCGCGTTGATATAGACTGCGGCTCAAGGCTTGATTAAGGGTGAGAGGATAAGAAGATACCCATTCATCATCTGGCTCTCCATTAGTATCCCAACTTCCGCTCTCATCATACTTTGGTAGAACACGCAAGGAATATGCGCCTTCTTGTGTGCTCGACTCGGCACGCACACAGATATAGAAAATGCCAGTTTGTGGCGCTTGCCAGATAATTCGTGCTTCACTGTTGCCTGTGCCACTACCATAGTCATATGCCAATTGGTTCCCTCCGTCAATGTCGTAAACAGACAGAAAGGTGTTTAAAGTTGTAGCTACATTGTAGGTTTCAATGACATACCAATTCCCTAAAATCGCATTGAACCGGAAGAAATCATAGTCGCCTGTATTCGTCGAATATGGTCCGCGTGGATAAATGGTTGTGTTTATGGCACTATCACGTCCCACATTGATAAGATGGGCTATTTGCCAAGTATCGTTAGGTTCATATGTGCCATCCCACGTTGCGCCTTCGTCATATTTTGCGAGAGCGCGAATAGAGTATGGGCCAGCACCGGATGAACTACTTACCCGAAGATAGTAGTCGCCGCTTGATGGGGCTTGCCATGTTATTCGAGATAGCGTATTACCTGTGCCACTGCTGTAGTCATAGGCAAGTTGCGTTGTGCCATCCGTGGCATATAATCTGAGCAAGGTGTGTAAGTTTGTGGATACGTTATATGTCTCAAAGACATACCATCTATCCTGGGTTACAGTAACCTTGTACCAGTCTACATCTGAACTGGAAGATAAAGAAGCGTTTGTATCGCCCGTAACTCCAACAGATAGTGGATTTGCTTGACCAGGGGTGTCGTTTGGTTCTGTCTCAGCCCTAACTTTATCTATAGGTATTGCAACCATTACAAATATCAAAGCAACTACCAAAATATAGCGGGAAAGTTTAGTGAGTTTCATCTTATCCTCCAAATATGATACTAAACTTAACATACCAGCCCACTTATTGATAGGCTATGTTGAACAGTGGGCTAACGGTTGGTTTTAGCGGCAGCGGCGGGACGAGCAAGACACCTGTGCCAAAAAACTACTCGGCTGGCTCGCGGCGCATACCCTCAGCGGCGAAGCCGCTGTCCGCTGCAAACGGTGTTAGCCCGCTTTTCGCTTGAAAGAGACTCTCCCATCTGAACTGAGAGAGTCTCTCAAACAAAAAACTTTATGGCAATGCCACAAAAACTTTGCCCGAACCCCAAACATCAGCGTCGAACACGAAAACCAAGCCAGTGGCATTATCTGGAACTTGGAAACCAACTTGTCCACGAAGTTTTTCACCTGCAGCGATCTCACCATCGGGAGAACTCCCGCCTGATGCTGTGCTTGCCATCAGGTCAACATCATACTTTTTACCGCTGGGGTCTTTGAGCCACATCTGCAAAAGTGTTGAAATTGTAATTGCCGCTGTGCCTTTGTTTTCGATTGTCAAATCGACAACAAGAAACTTGTTGCCAGGGTTTGGTTTGCTGAATTGATCGCCAGCGGGATTAGAAACGCCGTTGACGGTAAGTGTCACTGTGCCAATTTGAATAACATCACCGACCTTGTAAGTTTGCTGTGGTGTTTCACCTACAATGCTAGCGGGAGGCTCAACGGTCACTGGCTCTGCGCCTAAATCAACAAAAACTTTGCCTGTACCCCAAACGCTAGCGTCAAAGACAAATTGTAAACCAGTGGCGTTCTCTGCAACTTGGAAACCAACTTTACCCCGCACTTTTTCGCCTGGGGCAAGTTCACCATCGAGACTTCCGCCGCCAATTGCAGTAGAAGCTGCAAAATCCACATCGTATTTTTGCCCAGTATTATCCTTCATGCTCATTTGAAGCAATGTAGAGATAGGCATTGCTGATTGGCTGTTATTGACGATGAGCAATTCAACCGCCACAAACTTCTTACCTGCGTCTGGCTTGCTGAAATCGTTAGGTTGAACATTCTCCCAACCCAAAACAACCAAAACATGGTCACCAATCGCAACAATGTCGCCAACCTTGTAATTCTGTTGAGCAACGGCAGTAGGGGCTTGAGCTTGCGTGGGTTGTTCTTGTGAACCTGAATTTGATGGCGGAACAGAAGTAGCCACGAGGGTAGGACTTGCGCTACTCCCACAAGCCAATGACACCATCAATAAGATTGCGAGCGCGAGAAAAGGTACGAAGTTACGCTTGCTGTTCATTGTAAAATTCTCCTTTATTTTGATTTTTAGCCCCCTGTTTTGCAGGAGGCGGGCTAACTTGTCATTATCGAGCAAATGACTGATGAATTCTCCCGAAAAGTATAATATCATGCAAAACGGAGAATATGATCCGCCAAACGACCGATTGATCTGCGAATCGGCAAACTATGCACAACCGTTCTCTGGAGCATGTCATCATAACCCGCCAATCTGTGGA
>JAHDWG010000742.1 GCA_023384495.1 Caldilineaceae bacterium | reverse complement strand
TGAGGGATCTCGCGGTTGGCGCGGGCCATGGCCAGGGCAATGGCGTGGCGCATGGCCGCGGCGAAATCGGCCCCCGGCGGCGCCGCAACTGGCTTTTCGGCGGCGGGCGCCGGTTTGGGTGGCGGCGCTGGTTTTTCTTCGATGACCGGTTCGGGCGGTGGCGCGGCAGGGGCGGGCGCTGCCTCGGCGGCTGGCTTGGCCTGCGCCGCGGCCTCGATGTCGGCGCGCGTGATGGCGCCGTTCTCGCCCGTGCCGTGGACCCAGTCGAGGTCCACGCCCAGTTCGGCGGCCAATTTGCGCGCCAGCGGCGATATGCGGACGCGCCGCCCATTGCCAGCCGGCGGGGCCGCCGGGGGTGGCATGGCGGGCGCCACTGGTGGCATGGCCGGTGCTGCCGGAACCTTCTCCACCGCAACCGCGGGTGCGGCCTCGCCGACACCGCGCAGGATGGCCAGCACTGCACCCACGGGCGTTTCGGCGCCTGCGGGCACGAGCAACTGCTCGACCATCCCCTCCTCGAAGACCTCGACCTCGATCTCCCCTTTCTCGGTTCCGACGATGGCCATGGTGTCCCCCCGTTTGACATGGTCGCCGGGTTTGACCAGCCATTCGATGAGCGTGCCTGCGGCCATATCGGCGCCCAGGCTGGGCATGGTAAATTCAGCCATGGCTCACCATCCTTCGCACGATCTCCACGATCTGGTCGGTCTGCGGGATTGCGGCGTCCTCCATGTGCTTGGCATAGGGCAGTGGCGCCTCGGCGCTGCAGAGCCGCTCCACCGGGGCGTCCAGCTCGTAGAAGGCCTGCTCCATGATGCGGGCGCTGATCTCGGCGGCGATACTGCCGCTGCGCCACCCCTCGTCCACGATGAGCGCCCGGTGCGTCTTGGCGATGGAGGCCATGATGGTCTCATCATCCAACGGGCGTAACACCCGGAGATCGACTACCTCCGCCTCGATCCCCTCTTTGGCCAGGATTTCGGCGGCTTCGAGCGCTTTGAAGAGGCTGGCGCTGTAGGCGAAGATCGAGATGTCGCGGCCCGGTCGCCGCACTTTCGCCTTGGCGATGTCCACCGGGCCGGCGCTGACGGGCAACTGGGCCTTCATGTTGTAGAGCCCCGGGTTCTCGAAGATGAGCACAGGGTCGGGGTCGGCCAGCGCCGTCTCGACCATGCCGCGCGCATCTTCCACCGTGGCCGGCGACAATACTTTGATGCCGGGGATGTGGGCGTACCACCCCTCCAGGCTGTGCGAATGCTGGGCGGCCAACTGCCGTCCACCGCCGGTCGCCATGCGGATGACCACCGGCACGTTGAACTGGCCGCCCGACATGTGCAGGATCGTCGCCGCGTTGTTGAGGATCTGGTCGCCGGCCAGCAGGCTAAAGTTGACGGTCATTACCTCGACGATGGGCAACATGCCGTTCATGGCCGCGCCCAGCCCCGCGCCGGTAAAGGCCGACTCGGAGAGCGGCGTGTCGATAATACGCTCGGGCCCAAATTCGGCCAACATGCCTTTGCTGACGGCGAAACAGCCGCCGTAGCGCCCCACATCCTCGCCCATGAGGAAGACCCGGTCATCGCGGCGCATGGCCGTGGACATGCCCTCGCGCACCGCTTCGCGATAGGTCAGCTCGCGCATCTCGGTGGACGGCGGCTCCGGGGGCGGCAATGGATAGAGGCTCTCGGCCCGCTCTGGCTCGGAATAGACC
>JAHDWG010000741.1 GCA_023384495.1 Caldilineaceae bacterium | reverse complement strand
GAGGCGAAAGGGCTGAGGAATGGGGGGTGACACGGCAGCTAACACCAACTCTATTTCTGCCGAAATTGATATGCCACTTACAACGGCACTTTGCAGAGAATCTCCCCGCTGCGTAGGATCAAGGTGGCGCTGAACCGGTAAGGCCCCTGATCGCAGCGTCCCCCAGGTGAGAAGCTGCCCCCTCAGGTCGCCTTTGCGAACGGTATGCGCCAGAGGAGAGAGGTATGGCTCAGGCAGAGACTGGCTTATCGGACCGGGTTGAGCGGTACATCGAGGCGCTGCGCCGCATGCAGCGCGGCGACTTCTCCGGCGCAGCGTTGGCCGTCTCCACCAATGGCGAGGTAGACCCGCTTGCCCAGGCGTTGGGGGCGCTGGCCCACACCCTGGCCGGGCGCGCGCGCGAAACCGAGCGTTTCGACCGCCTCATTCAGCGGGTGAATGCGGGCCTGCTGCTGGACGAAATCCTGGAGAGCGTCTACGACGACTTCCGCGACCTCATCCCCTATGAGCGCCTCGGCCTGGCACTGCTAGACCCCGACGGCCAGACAGTACGCGCGCGCTGGGCCAGGATTGACGGCGGGCAGATTCACTTGCGGCGGGGGTACGCCGCTCCCCTGGCGGGCAGCAGTCTACAGACGATCATCGAGACGGGCCAGCCGCGCATCCTCAACGACCTGCCGGAATACCTGCGCCAGAAGCCTGAGTCCGAGTCCACGCGCCTGATCGTGGCCGAAGGGATGCGCGCCTCGCTGACCTGCCCACTGATCGCCAACGGCGCACCGGTCGGCTTCCTGTTTTTTTCCAGCACCAGGGCAGGCGCTTACCGTGACGCGCACGTTGAGACGTTCATGCGTGTCGCCGGGCACCTGTCGGTGATTGTCGAGCGGGGACGGCTGGCGAGTGAGTTGGCCGAGCAGAAGCGCGCCGTAGAGCGCCAGAACCGCGAACTGAGCCAACTGAACGAGCATAAGAACACGTTCCTGGGCATCGCCACGCACGACTTGCGCAGCCCGCTCAGCCTGTTTGAGATGGCGACTTCCATGCTGCTTGACGCGGACGCAGGCATTAGCGACGAAGAGCGCCTGATCCTGCTGCGCGACATGGAGCGCCAGGCCCGGCATATGCTGAGCCTGATTGACGAGCTACTCGATGTGACGGCCATCGAATCCGGCCATCTGCGCCTGGAACTGATGCCCCTCTCCCTGGGGTCGTTCCTGGCCGAGGCGGTTGAGCGCCACCAGAACATGGCCCGGCCTAAGGGCACGCGCGTGATTCTGTCTCTGGCTGGCGAAGAGGGCACCGTGCGCGCCGACCCGGTGCGGCTGCGCCAGGTGCTGGACAACCTGATCTCTAATGCGGTCAAGTATTCTCCGACGGGCAGCATCATCCAGGTGAGCGCTGCGCGAGAAGCCAGCGCGTGGCGGATCAGCGTCACGGACCAGGGGCCGGGCATTCTGCCCGAAGACCGTGCGCGGCTGTTTCAGGCGTTTGCCCGCCTGTCGGCGCACCCCACCGGCGGCGAGCGCAGCACCGGGCTGGGGTTGGCGATCACGCGGCGCGTGGTAGAGGCGCACGGCGGGGAGATCGGCGTGGAGTCGGTGCCGGGCCAGGGGGCCACCTTCTGGTTCACGCTGCCCCACTGAGCGGGAGCACAGCGCCAGGCAGGGGCGTATGGCGATACGCCCCTACGCCGGGTGCGTGGTATGGGCAGAAT
>JAHDWG010000199.1:9061-13079 GCA_023384495.1 Caldilineaceae bacterium | reverse complement strand
GGATTTCAGGCTCGACCTCACTGACATCAATCCGGCCTACTTGCGCATCATTGCCGAGCCAGCATGCGAACTAGCCGCAAGAGGCAAACTGGCGCGAATCTATGTTCCGATTCAGAGCGCCAGCCCGCGGATTCTCAAGTTGATGAAAAGAGGTGGCGATATTGAGGTGGTCAAAGCCACGCTAAAACAGATCCGCAGCGCCGCCCCCGCCCGTTCGCAATTGAGACTTGGCACCTCGGTCATTGTGGGCTTTCCCTCCGAAACAGATGACGACCTCCAACAGACGATCGCCTTCTGCCAGGAGGTGCGCTTTGACTGGGTGTGGTGTCACAGCTTTTCGGCTAGGCCGGAAACCCCGGCGGCAACCATGAGCGGTCAGGTCGACCCAGCCGAGATTCTGCGCCGTGCACGGCGGGTAGAACAGGCGCTGTCTGCGCATACGTCGGTGACGACCGCAGACGATAGTCTCGGTAGCCGTACTTGCCAGGGATAAGCGCGCCGCGCCACCTCCGGTCTACCCAGAAGCTACGCGCCAAGGCTCAGCCGGAGCTATCCTCAGGGCCGATGCGAGGAACATCTCAACCATCGGCCCCACCAGACATCACCTCGACCGCACCCGCGCATACTTGTGGATTCGCCCCACCTCGCCCAGCTCGACCTCGCCCATGTAGAGGTCGCCGCGTGAGTCACTCCACAGACCATGCGGGCCACCGCGGAAGTAGCCCGGCGCCTCGCTGGGCTGGCCGCCCCACTGGCTCACCAGTTCGCCCGTCAAGTTGGCCGGGTCGAGGGCAAAGATGCTGACTCGGTGGGCCAACTCGGCCACATAGACCACATCCGCATGGGGGTCAAAATGGACCGTGTTGGGGCGACGAAGCCCCGCCCACTGGGTGAGGAAGCGGCCCTCCAGGTCGAAAATCTGGACACGATTGTTCTCACGGTCGCAGACCCAGACCCGGTCTTGCCGGTCCACCCGCACCGCATGCGAGATGGAGAATTGGCCCGGCCCGTCGCCCCGCTCGCCCCACGAATGGAGCCACTCCCCCGTGGGTGAGTATTTGTGGACCCGCGCATTGCCATAGCCGTCCGAGATCAACAGCTCTCCCGTGGATGCAACCGCCAGGTCGGTGGGCATGCGGAAAGGCTCGCCGTCGTTTGCCGCGGGCTGGCCGGGCGCGCCCAGGGTCATGACATGCTCACCCTGCGCGTTGAACTTGTGGATGCAATGGTTGGTCGTGTCGGTGCAATAGACATTGTCCGCCCCATCGATGTAGAGGCCGTGCGCCTGGTTGGGCGCCAACACCCCATCACCCCACGTGGTCAGAAAGTTTCCCTCGCGGTCAAAGAGGATCAACGGGCGCCGGCTGCGCGAATAGACATAGACCCGATCCTGCGAATCGCAGGCCAGGCCTACCACCCAGCCCCAGCGCCACCCTGTCCACGTTGTCGGCAGCGCGCCCCAATCTTCCACCACGGTATAGGTGAAATCGCCATCGCCCACTTGCGTCATTGTTCTGCTCCTTGATTGGTTCCTTTGTTGACCCCATGATTGATGAAGGATGCCCATCACGCCAGGCGCGCTATAGCCGCACGGCGCGCACGCGATTGTTGTAGTGGTCGCTGATCAGCAACACGTTTGGCCCATAAAGGCAAAGCCCATGCGGCTCGTTGAGACGGGCCACTGTCGCGGGCCCGTCATCGCCGCTGTCTCCCCCGGCCCCGCTGCCAGCCACCGTCTCGAGCCGGCCCGCGCGGTCGATGCGGCGCACGCAGTTGTTGCGCGCATCCGCCACATAGAGCACGCCGTCGGGCGTGACGGCCAGCCCATAGGGCAGGTTGAGCTTGCCACCGCGCGCCGCCGCGCCGTCGGGCGAGTAGCCCGCCTCACCACAGCCCGCCACCGTGGTGATAACCCCGTGGCCGTCCACCTTGCGCACGACGTGAAAGGTGCGGTCGGCAAAGTAGAGGTTGCCCGCGGCGTCAAAGCAGATGGCCGTCGGTGCGCCAATGCGCGCCTGCGTCGCCGGCCCGCTGTCACCGTTGTAGCCCGTTTGCCCGGTCCCCGCCACAGTAGTAATGACGCCCGATGCGGCGTCGATCTTGCGGATACGGCCCACCGCGTCGCCGATGTAGATGTTGTCAGCGGCGTCCACCGCCACGGCCTCAACGTGCGCCAGGCTGGCGCTCAACGCCGGGCCGTGATCGCCCTTGTCCCAGCGCCCCTCGCCCGCATCCCACGGCAGGGTCGCGCCGGCCACCACACGGATGACGCCGTCGCGCTCGATGCGGCGGATGCGCCCGTTGCGCGTGTCGGCAATCAGGACGCGGCCCTGGCTGTCCACCGCCACGTCGTGCGGGTTGCCCAGATAGGCTTCCGTGGCCGGCCCATTGTCGCCACCATAGGCGCGCGCGCCGTTCCCCGCCACCGTGCGGATCACGCCGGTGGTCGGGTCGATGGCGCGGATGCGCTGGCTCCACACGTCGGCGATGTAAAGCGTCCCGTCGGGCCCCACCGCCAGCCCACCTGGGCCGCAAAGAAAGGCCGCGGTCGCGGCCTCGCCGTCGTGGACGGTCGTCCCGCCCAGCACGGTGGTGACAAGGCCGGTGATGCCGTCGTAGCGACGCAGCCGCCCCGAACAGTCGCCCCAGAGAACCGAGCCGTCGGGGTCAGCCCAGATGCCCGCCTCAACCGAGTTGCAATGCGTCTGTGCGCCCGGCAGCCCCTCTTCGCCAAAGCCGGGCACGCCGTTCCCCACCAATGTGCGCACAAGGCCGGTGGCCGCATCCACCTTGCGCACGCGATAGCCATACTTTTCGCCCACATAGAGGTTGTCGTGCATGTCGAGACAGATGGCGTCGGGCATGAGGGTGCTCGCCGCCACCGCCGGCCCGCCATCGCCATTGGAGGCGCGCTGCCCGTTGCCCAACACTGTGGTGATGATGCCCGTGCGCATGTCGATCTTGCGCACGCGGTCGTTGGAGTTGTCGCAGACGTAAAGGTCGCCCCGGCTGTCAAAGGCCAAATGCTCTGGGTGGTGGAATGCGGCCTCGCGGGCCGGCCCGCCGTCGCCGTGATAGCCCATCAGGCTCAGCCCTGGCCCGCTCTGGGGGCTTGCCGGCCGCGTTGGGTCGGGCGCGGCGTTCCGCCCGGCAAAGGTGGTGATCACCCCACTCTCGGCATCGACCCGGCGGATGGTGTTGGCCCACTCGCTGGCAAGATAGACGTTGCCTGCCGCATCCACCGCCACGCCGCAGGTGGTGTCCAGTTCGGCCTCCAGCGCTGGGCCGCCGTCACCGCCCCGCCCGACGCGCCCCGAACCGGCCACGCGCGTGACAATGCCCGTCTTGCCGTCGATACGGCGGATCACCTGGTTGCCCAGGTCCGAGAGATAGAGATTGCCGGCGCGGTCCTGCGTCAGGTCGTGGGGGCCGTAGAAGCGCGCAGCCAGCGCCGGCCCGCCATCCCCCGCATTGCCGGGAACGCCGTCGCCGGCAAAGGCGTGCAGCACCCCTTCGCGGTCGATGCGCCAAAGCCGGTGGGCGTGATAGTCCACCACAATCAGGTCGCCGTTGGCCCGCCGAACCACCCCCATGGGCCAGCCGGCGTCGGCCTCGCGCGCGGGGATACCCGTGCAGTAGCCCACGCCGGCAATGGTGATCAGCACGCCCGGCGCCCAGGCTGCAGGGAAGAGGGTCATGTGCGTTGTCTGTTGCGTCATGGGTCTCCGCGCGCTCTGTGTTCTGCTGTTTTGTCGTATTCTCACGGTAGGATATTGCATGTTGGGGGAATTGTAAAGGAGGCTCAAACGAGTCTGGGGTGTTGTCGGGCGCGGCGGCCCGACCCGCGGTCACCATTGAGGCGACGCCCGTTTGCCCCAACCCCCTGCATTGGGTATGATGAAGGGAACCGTGGCGTGGGGCGCCCAGGCCCGCCGAAAACCAGTTTAGACAAAACAGTTGAGCCCCAAGGGGGGCCCGCCGGAGCCCAAACCCCCCGGAATTTTTGGGCGACCCGTTT
>JAHDWG010000199.1:0-9051 GCA_023384495.1 Caldilineaceae bacterium | reverse complement strand
GCGTGCGACGCACTGGCCAGCATAACTCCTGTATGACCACTCAGTTTCCGGCCAGTGCGTCGCACGCTGTCGCCCTTTCCACGCGATTTTGTGGCGCTACCGTTATACTGAGCTCTGTTTGAAAACCAGCGTTACTCGAAGGGGGCAATCTCTTCACAAAGTCCGGTTTGCAAAGCAACCGCAGTTTGGGTTCCACATTGTGAGGCAACCATGCGACTTGGGCTGATGGTCGGCTATGCCGGCGCAACGATTCAACTGCCGATGGATCTGATCCACGAGGCAGAGCGGCTGGGCTACTATGCGGTATGGACGGCGGAGGCGTACGGGTCGGATGCGGTGACGCCGTTGGCCTGGATCGGCGCACAGACCCGCACGATCCGCCTGGGCGCGGCGATCATGCAGATGCCTGCGCGCACCCCCGCGATGACGGCAATGACCGCGATGACGCTGGACCAGCTTTCAGGTGGGCGGATGTTGCTTGGGCTGGGGCTCTCTGGCCCTCAGGTGGTGGAGGGGTGGCACGGCCAGCCCTATGGCAAGCCGCTGGGGCGGACGCGCGAATATGTGCAGATCGTGCGCCAGATTCTGGCCCGCGAGCAACCGCTGGCGCACCAGGGCGAACACTACCAGATCCCCTATGCCGGGGCCGGCGCCACCGGGTTGGGCAAGCCGCTCAAGAGCATCCTGCACGGTCGGGCCGACCTGCCCATCTACCTGGCTGCGATTGGCCCCAAGAATGTAGAGCTGGCCGCCGAGATCGCCGATGGCTGGCTGCCCATCTTCTTTGCGCCCCGCCACTATGAGGCTGTTTTTGCGCCGAGCGTCGAAGCCGGCCTGGCCCGCGCCGGCAAGAGCCTGGCAATCTTCGACATAGCGCCGTCGGCGCCGGTGGTGATGGGGGACGACGTGGCCCAGTGCCGGGCCGCGGTCAAGCCTTTCCTCGCCCTCTACGTCGGCGGCATGGGCGCCAGAGGCAAGAACTTCTATTACGACCTGGTCTGTCGCTATGGGTACGCCGTCGCCGCCGAGCAGATCCAGCGGTGCTATTTGCAGGGCGACCGCGCCGCCGCCATCCGCGCCGTGCCCGACGAACTGGTGGACGAGGTAGCGCTCTGTGGCCCTCCGGCGCGCATCAAGGAGCAGCTCGCAGCGTGGCGCAGCAGCCCCATCACCACGCTCAACCTGACGCAGGCCGATCTGGCCAGCGTGCGCACGCTGGCGGAACTGGTGTTGTGACCCCGGTGTTGCGCGCCTAACAACCGGCGGCAACCGCAAGTTCATCATCACAAGGAGACCCCATGCAACGAATGATCTTCGAGCGCGAGCACATCATGTTTCGCGATGCGGTGCGGCGCTTTGTCGAGAAGGAGATCACCCCCCATCACGCCGAATGGGAAGCGGCGGGCATTGTGCCGCGCGAACTCTGGCGTAAGGCGGGCCAGATGGGCTTCCTGGGCATGGCCGCGCCCGAAGCGTATGGCGGCGGCGGTGTGGATGACTTTCGTTACAACGCCATCCTCCTCGAAGAGCTGGCCTACGCCGGCGCAACCGGGCCTGGGATCGCCGTCCACAATGACATTGTCATCCCCTATATTCTGCACTATGGCGCCGAAGAACAGAAGGCGCGCTGGCTGCCGGCCATGTGCAGCGGCGAGTGCATCACCGCGATTGGCATGAGCGAGCCGAGCACCGGCAGCGACCTGGCCGCCGTCCGCACCACCGCCATCCGCCAGGGCGATCACTATGTGGTCAACGGGCAGAAGACCTTTATCTCTAACGGCATCTTGAACGATCTGGTGATAGCCGTGGTCAAGACCGACCCCGACGAGCGCCACCGCGGCATCAGCCTGTTGGCGATTGAGCGCGGCATGGCCGGCTACGAGCGGGGGCGCAATCTGGACAAGATCGGTCGCAAGGCGCAGGACACGGCGGAGCTTTTCTTTCACAATGTGCAGGTTCCCATTGAGAACCGGCTGGGCGACGAAGGCGCAGGCTTCCGCTACCTGATGGAACAGTTGCCCCAGGAACGGCTGGCGATTGCCGTGGCGGCGGTGGCGGCGTGCGAGGCGGCGCTCGCCCTCACGGTGCAGTATTGTCACGAACGGCGCGCCTTTGGGCAGCCCATCGGCAGATTTCAGAACTCGCGCTTCTGGCTCGCCGAGATGAAGACCGAGATCCAGGTCGCGCGCGTCTTTATCGACCGCTGCATCGCTGATCTCAACGCCCGCACGCTCACCGCCGATGAGGCCGCCATGGCCAAGTGGTGGACCACCGAACTCGAAAAGAAGGTCATGGACCAGTGTCTGCAACTCCACGGCGGCTATGGCTACATGCTCGAATACCCCATCAGCAAGTTCTACCTGGACGCCCGCGTCCAGACCATCTACGGCGGCACAACCGAGATTATGAAGGAAGTGATTGGCCGGGCCATGGGGTTTTGAAGCAGAATTGGAAATTGAGGAACGATTCAGGGAATCTTCGCGTGGGCGTGATCCAGGTTGCCGAGCATATCTATCAGGTTCGTCTGCCGTTACCCTTCCGGCTCGACCATGTCAACTGCTACGCGCTGCGTGATGACGACGGGTGGACGCTGGTGGACGCGGGGCTGCACTGGCCCGACGCCGAGGCGGCGTGGCGGGCGGCCTGGGCTGAGCTCGACCTCCAGCCGCGCCAGATCCGCCGGATGATCCTCACCCACGCCCACCCCGACCACTTCGGCATGGCCGGGTGGGTGCAGGCGCAGAGCAGCGCGCCGGTCTATCTCGCCGCAGAGGAGGAGACGTTCGCCCGCCGCATGTGGATGGCGCCCGCGATGGAAGTCGCGGCCAGCGCGCAACACTGGCGCAGCGCCGGCGCGCCCGAAGATGTCATTCAACGCATGGAAGCGCAGACGGACCATCTGCAACGGATGACGCTGCCCCACCCAACGGCCCTGGCGACCATCGAGGCGGGCATCACGGTGCAGATGGGCGGGCGAAAGTGGCAGGCCATCCACGCACCGGGTCATAGCGAAGGCCAACTGCTCTTTTATGCCGCCAGCGATCGGCTGCTGCTCTGCGGCGACCACGTGTTGATGAAGATCACCCCGCACATTGGGCTGTGGCCCACCTCGGCGCCCGACCCGTTGGGGCGCTATCTGGCGTCGCTCGATGCGCTCGCCGGGCTGGAGGTGCAATTGGCGCTGCCGGGGCACCGGCACGCGATCCATGACTGGCCGGGCCGGATCGCCGAGTTGCAGCAACACCACGCCGAACGGCTAACGACAATGGCTGAATCCGCCGATGGCGCCACTGCCTTTCAGGTCATGGAGCGCGCCTTCCCGGCTGGCCTGCTCAGCGAACATGAATTGCGCTTTGCCCTGGCCGAAACCCTGGCGCATCTTGAGCATCTGGTGATCCGGCGCCAGCTCAATTACGACGATGGCGGAGTGCGGGTGTATCATCGCCGGGAATAACCAAAATCCACATTCGTCAAATGGTGGAGCGTGTGGCCATGACCGAACGCATCTTCGAGACCCCGTCATCAGCCCGGACGACCTTCAACCTCAGCGATCTGGTGGTGTTGGCGGCGGTGGCGGCGCTGCTCTATCTGGGCGTGCGGCTTGCCATCAACACCCCCGATACCGTGCGCGGCCCGGACATCAGTCTCGCCCCCAGCGCGCTACCCTACTACGCTCTGCTCTCGCTGGGGCGAATGGCGGCAGCCTATCTCCTCTCGCTGCTCTTTTCGCTCGTCTACGGCTATATTGCCGCCCGCAACGCCCTGGCCGAACGGTGGCTGATGCCGCTGCTCGACATTTTGCAATCGGTGCCTATCCTCTCTTTTCTGCCCATTGTGCTACTGAGCCTGACCGCCATCTTACCCGAGGCCTGGGCGGTGGAGCTGGCGGCAATCGTCCTCATCTTCACCAGCCAGGTCTGGAACTTGACCTTCAGCTTTTACCAGTCCATGAGCACGTTGCCCATAGAGCTGCGTGAGGCGGCTGCCATATTCCGTTTTAGCCGGTGGTTGCGTCTCAAACAGGTGGAGCTTCCCTTCGCTGCGCTGGGGCTGATTTGGAACAGCGTGATGTCCTGGGCGGGCGGCTGGTTCTTTCTCATGGCGGCGGAAATTTTTACCCTGGGCGCACGCGATTTTCGGTTGCCGGGTCTGGGCGCCTATTTGCAGACGGCTGCCGACATGGGCGACACCCGCGCCCTGCTGTTGGGGATTGGCGCGTTGGTCGCGCTGATTGTCTTGCTCGACCAGTTGGCTTGGCGCCCACTGTTGGCGTGGGCCGAACGGTTCAATGTCTCGCAGGTTGAAAGCGAAAACCCGACCCGCTCCTGGTTTCTCGACGGGTTGCGCCGTTCGCAGTGGGGCGTGTGGGTGGGCCACCGCCTGGCGCAGCCTATCCTCCGCCGGCTGGACAATCTGCTCAACCGGCTACCCGAGGTTGTGCCCAGCCTCGAATCGGCCACCGAGCCGCCACGTCGCTCCTGGCAACCATGGCTCTTCGGTGGGTTGCTGGCGGTAAGTCTCGGCTACGGGCTCTTCATGGCGGGGCAACTGCTCTTGTCGCTCCCGGTCACGGCATGGGCCGCCATCGGGGCCGGCGCAGGCGCCACACTGGCGCGCGTGGCGATTGCCGTCGCCATTGCCCTGGCGTGGACAGTGCCGCTGGGTGTCTTCATTGGCGCCAACGCACGGGCTGCCGCGCTGCTGCAACCCATCGTACAGATTCTGGCCTCTGTGCCGGCCACGGCGCTCTTTCCTGTGCTGTTGTTGGGGCTACTCCATCGGCCCGCGGGCGCCAACCTGGCCGCGATCCTGCTCATGCTGCTGGGCACACAATGGTATCTTCTTTTCAACGTGATCGCCGGTGCGGCGGCCATTCCTCAAGATCTCAATTATACCAGCAACCTCTTGCGGTTGCAGGGCTGGCGGCGATGGCGGACATTGCTCCTGCCCGCGCTCTTCCCCTACATCATCACCGGGTTGATCACCGCCAGCGGCGGCGCCTGGAATGCCAGCATTGTGGCCGAGTATACGCACTTTGGGGGCGAGATCAACCAAGTCGTGGGATTAGGCGCGCTGATCACCGCATCGACGGCTGAGGGTGACTATGCCCTTCTCTTGGCGTCCACACTCGCCATGATTGTACTGGTTGTGCTGATCAACCGGCTGGTCTGGCGCCGTCTCTACCGGTTGGCCGAAGCGCGCTTCCGCATGGATCAATAGCAATCGGACCTGGCAAAGGATAGCCTGACATGACGAACGAAGTGCTGTTGCGGGTTGAGAATGTGACGCGCATCTTTGGCCGCGGTGACCGCAAATTCACTGCGGTGGAAGGGATCAATCTGGAGATCCGCACCGGCGAGTTTGTCGCGCTGCTCGGCCCTTCGGGCTGCGGCAAGAGCACCTTGTTGCGCATGATCACCGGGCTGATCGCCCCCACCAGTGGCGTTGTCTATTATCGCGGCCGGCCGGTGAGAAGCGTCAACCCCTACGCCACCATGGTTTTCCAGACCTTTGCCCTCTTTCCCTGGCTGACGGTGCGCGACAACGTCTCGTTGGCCTTGGAGGCGCGCGGCGTCCCCACAGCCGAACGACAGCCGCAGGCAGAAAAGCTGATCGATCTGGTGGGTATGGACGGCTTTGAATCGGCCTATCCCCGTGAGCTATCGGGAGGAATGCGCCAGAAGGTTGGCTTTGCGCGGGCGCTGGCCGTCGAGCCGGAACTGCTCTGCCTGGATGAACCGTTCAGCGCGCTGGATGTGTTGAGCGCCGAGGCGCTACGAGGCGAGTTGATGGAGCTATGGAACAGCGGCGTGTTGCCGACGCGGGCGATCCTCATGGTCAGCCACAACATCGACGAGGCGCTGTTCATGGCCGACCGCATCGTGGTGATGGGCAAAGAGCCAGGCCACATTGCCGCCGTCTTCCCGATTGACCTGCCCCACCCGCGCAATCGCAAGGCGCCGGCGTTCGAGGCTTTTATCGACCGCATCTATGGCGCCATTGCGGGCCGCACCGAGCCCGAGGCCAAAGAGATCGGCACAGCGCCGGGCGTGGCGGGCATTACGCGCATCCTTCCCCCCTCCTCCGTCGAGGCGCTGGCCGGGATGCTTGAACATCTCAACGCCAATCGCAGCCCCTATGACATCTATAAACTGGATACGGAGCTTGGGTTGGATATGGCCGATCTGGTGCGCACCATCGAGATGTCCGAGATGTTGGGGTTTGCGAAAGTCGGCTCGGGCGATATCGAGATCACCCCCCTGGGGCAGGCGTTTGCCGAGGCCTCGATTCTGGCGCGCAAAGAGATCTTTGCAGGTCGGGCCAAGCGTCTGCCTATGGTGGATTGGACGATGCAGATGCTGCGCGCTGCGCCCGATTATAGATTGCCGTGGCGCGTCTTTTATACGGCGCTTCTGCCCGAGTTTCCCGACGATGTGGCCACTCGCCAGTTGGACACGGTAATCGACTGGGGGCGCTATGCCGAGCTGCTCGACTACGATGACCGCAATGAGACGCTGCGCCTCGGTGAGGCAGTGACGCCGCCCGGGGTCTGATCCTGCTTGCTTCAAAAAGGAACTGGAGACCGGGCAATCGGTCTCCAGTCTCAATGCTGAAGCGGTCGACTTCCCAATCGTTTACGCCGCGCGCGCGGCTGCCTGGCGGATGGCCCGCGCCACATAGACTGGCGCCATCGCCGCCCGGTATTCGGCGCTGGCGTGGATGTCGCCGTTGACGTCGTCGCCCAGATCATCGGCCACTTTGGCGGCGGCGGCCTCGATCGTCTCGTCATTGAGCGATTGGCCGACCAATGCAGCCGAAACGGTGTTTGCCCGCTTGGCTGTGGGCGTCAGCCCGCCAACCGCGACCCCAGCCTGGGCGCAGACGCCATTCGCCACCTGGACGACAGCCGCCGCGCCGAGGATGGCAAAGCGCGAAGCCGGGTGCGCCATCTTGGCGTAGGCGGAACCGACCCCGCCATTGCTGGGCGGGTTCATCGCGGGCGCAGTGATTCGCTCGACGATTTCACCGTCGGCCAACGCCGTCATGAAGAAGTCGATGAAGAACTCTTCGGCAGAGAGCGTGCGCCGCCCTGCTGGCCCTACAATCTGGATCGATGCGCCAAACGCCACCAGCACCGTCGGCCAGTCTGATGCGGGGTCGGCGTGGGCGATGTTGCCCCCGATGGTGCCCCGGTTGCGCACTTGTGGGTCGCCAATGCCGTTGGCTGCTTCGGCAAAGGCCTCAAAGCCCTGCCCGCCAACCGTTGTGGCGATCTGTGTGTGCGTGGCAAGCGCGCCGATCTCCCAGCCGCCGCCGCGGTTCATAAAGAGCTCCTTGAGCGCGCTGATCCGCCCAATATCGATGAGCGCGCCCGGATCAGACAGACGCAGCTTGAGCGCCGGCAGCAGGCTGTGGCCGCCAGCCAACAGTTTGGCGCCGCTATGTTGTTGCAGCAAAGCGACCGCCTCATCCACCGAGCCGGCGCGGTAGTAATCAAATTTGGGTGGGTACATGATTGGTTCCCCTTTCGATTTTGGATTCTAGATTGTAGATTTTGGACACTCCAGGAAAGTCCAAAATCGCAAATCAAAATCCCAAATGGCTAGTGCCCATTTTGGCCGTGCATGGCCTTCCACACCCGCTCGGGTGTGAAGGGCATGTCGAGGTGGCGGATGCCCAGCGGCGCCAGCGCATCCATCACCGCGTTGGCGACGGCGACGGTGGCGGCAATGGTGCCCATTTCTCCCGCACCCTTGACGCCCAGGGGGTTGTGCGGCGACGGCGTCTCGGTGCGCGCGGCGGTGATCGTGGGGAAGCCATCGGCGCGCGGCATGGTATAGTCCATAAACGAGCCGGTGAGGAGTTGGCCACTCTCATCATAGACGCCATGCTCCCACAAGGCCTGGCCCACCCCCTGAGCCACCCCCCCAAGGATCTGCCCCTCCACCAACATGGGATTGATCACCTTACCCACATCATCCACTGCCACATATTTCTGGATCGTCACCTGGCCCGTGTCGCGGTCGACTTCCACCTGACACAGATGGGCGCTATTCGGGAAGGTAAAATTGGATGGGTCGTAGAACGAGCTCTCTTCCAAGCCCGGCTCGATGTCATCGGGCAAGTTGTGGGCCGTATAGGCGGCAAAGGCCACCTCGAAGAACGATTTGCGCTTGTCCGGCGAGCCTTTGACGTGGATGCCGCCCTGGGCGCGGTCAAAGACGAGATCGGCCTCGTCGACTTCAAATTGATGGGCGGCGATCTTGAGCATCTTTTTGCGTACCTTTTCGGCGCTCTTGACCAGGGCGCTGCCGCCCACCGCAGCGCTGCGGCTGCCATAGCTGCCCATGCCAAAGGGGATCGCGCCGGTGTCGCCATGCACCACCTCCACATCCTCCATGGGCACGCCCAGTTCGTCGGCGACAATCTGGGCAAAGGCGGTCTCATGCCCCTGGCCGTGGGCATGCGAACCGGTCAGCACCGTCACTTTGCCAGAGGGATGAACGCGGATGATGCCGCTCTCCCAAAAGCCGACCGCCGAGCCCAGCGCGCCGGCAATTTTCGAGGGGGCAGGGCCGCTGGCTTCGATACAGCCGGCCACACCAATGCCAACCAGGCGACCCTCTTGGCGGGCGGCTGCTTGCGCCGCGCGCATGGCGCTGTAATCAGCGGCCTGGGTGGCGGCGTCAAAGAGCCGGTTGTAGTCGCCGCTGTCATAGATCATGGCCACCGGCGTCTGATAGGGGAACTCATCAGGCTGGATAAAGTTCTTGCGGCGGAAGTCGATAGGGTCCATGTCGAGCTTGCGCGCTGCCAGGTCTACCAACCGTTCAATGACATAGGCCGCCTCGGGCCGGCCCGCGCCGCGGTAGGCGTCCACCGGCACGGTATTGGTCAGCGTTGCATAGGTGATGCCATAGATGAGGGGGATCTTATAGAGACCCGAGAGCAGACAGTGATAGAATGCCGTCGGAATCAGCGGCGCAAAGGTCGAGAGATAGCCGCCGTGGTCGGCCCACGTCTCCACATGCAGCGCGGTGATCTTGCCGT
>JAHDWG010000198.1 GCA_023384495.1 Caldilineaceae bacterium | reverse complement strand
CACGCAGACCGTGCGCAACAACCTCACCGCACTCCTGGCCGACCTGCAAGAACAGCAACCACCGGATGATCCGCCCGAAAAACTGTAAGCAAGTTGTCAGTTTCCTGACCTTCTACATCTGTGCTATACTATTCCCAACAAAAATCGCCGGACAGGTGATGGCACACCCCTCCGGCGCAGTACCCACTGCTGAACACCCAGCAGCAGGTTGTGGCTCCCAGTTTACCACATCTTCTGCCAAACACACACCCTCAGCCGTGGAACGCACGCTGGGGGTGTATTCTTTGACAATTCTCCTCTCTCCTCGCAAAAAATTGCTCATTGATGTGAAACAAGGAAGTAGCAATGGATGTATTCGACCTTCGCAACCACATCATTCGCGACTACTCCGACTATATTCAGAGCTTTATCCACATCCGCGATCTACGGATTCGTGAGCATGTCGATGCCGAGTTGCGCAACGGTCTCCTCTGGCCTGAACCGCTCCTGCAACTCAACCCCAGTTTTGAGCCTGGCGGCTATGTCGATGTTCTCGTGACCAACGGGCTGCTCCATCAAGCGTGCAGGCACATCTTCCGCATCAAAGCGGCGGACGGTACCAGTAAGCCCCTGCGCCTCCACCAACATCAGGCCGATGCCGTGGATGCAGCCGCATCCGGCGATAACTATGTCCTCACCACGGGCACCGGTTCGGGCAAGAGCCTCGCGTACATCATCCCCATTGTCGATTTTGTGCTCCGCCAGGGGAGTGGCCAGGGCATCCGCGCCATTGTCGTCTACCCCATGAATGCCCTGGCCAACAGCCAACAAAAAGAACTGGAAAAATTCCTCATCGAAGGGTCCCCTGCAGGGCGGCCACCCGTGACCTTCCGCCGCTATACCGGCCAGGAGAAAGAAGAGGAACGGCAGGAAATCCTGGCCAACCCGCCGGACATCCTGCTGACCAATTATGTCATGCTTGAGTTGCTGCTCACCCGGCCACGGGATCACCAGATCGTCGCTGCCTTTGCCGGCCGTCTTCAGTTCCTGGTGCTCGACGAACTCCACACCTACCGGGGTCGCCAGGGCGCAGATGTCGCCTTGCTCGTGCGCCGGGTGCGCGAGATCAGCAACAACCCGCAGCTCCAGTGTGTGGGCACCTCGGCCACGCTGGCCGGCAGCGGTAGCTTCAGCGAACAACAGCAGCAGGTGGCGGACGTAGCCACGCGCCTGTTCGGCGCACCGGTCAAGCCGGAACGCATCATCGGCGAGACGCTGCGCCGGGTGACTGACGAACTCGACTTCACCGACCCACAGGTGCGCCAGGCGCTGCGCCAACGGGTAGCCGCCGGTGCGGACGAGTTGCCCCAGGACTTTGCCGGCTTCTGCCGCGACCCGCTGGCGGCCTGGATCGAGTCCACCTTTGGTCTCAGCCTTGAGCCGGAAAGCGGACGGCTCAAACGGGCTCAACCCATCAGTATCAGTGGCCCCGCAGGTGCGGCCGCAGCGTTGGCTGCTCTGGTGGATCAACCCCCTGACAAATGCCAGCAAGCCATCGAGCAGACGCTCATGGCCGGCTACAACGTGCTACATCCCGACACCGATTTTCCCCTCTTTGCCTTCCGGCTGCACCAGTTCGTCAGCCGTGGGGATACTGTCTATACCTCGCTGGAACCGCCCAACCGGCGCTACATCACCACCCACGGCCAGCAGTTCGTGCCCGGCGACCGCAACCGCATCCTCTTGCCCATGGCCTTCTGCCGCGAATGCGGGCAGGAATACTACACCGTCCTCCGCCTTGAGGACCCGCAGAACAGCGCCGTCACCTACCTGCCCCGCGACCTGACCGACCAGACCGGCGAGGACAACCAAGAGCGGGGCTTTCTCTATGCCAGCACCGCTAATCCCTGGCCCGATGACCTCGCCCAGGCGATTGAGCAAGGACGCCTGCCGGAGGATTGGTTGGAAAACACTGCCAACGGCGTCCAGGTCAAACGGGCCAGCCGGACTCGCCTGCCCCTCGCTGTCCGGGTCGATCCACTGGGACAGGAGACGGCCGGCGGTGCGCCCTACCACTATGTCCGGTCACCGTTTGCCTTCTGTCTCAACTGTGGCGTTGCCTACTCCAGCCGCCAGCGCTCCGACTTTGGCAAGCTGGCCTCACTCTCGTCCGAGGGTCGCAGCACCGCCACTACTGTGCTCAGCCTGGCCACGCTGCATGGGCTGCGTCAGGATACCACCTTGCGCAGCGAGGCGCGCAAGCTGCTCAGCTTCACCGACAACCGCCAGGATGCTTCGCTCCAGGCCGGCCACTTCAACGACTTTGTCGAGGTCGGCATGTTGCGTGCAGCCCTCCACCACGCCGTACAAGCCGCCGGCCCAGCAGGGATCAGCCACGAGGTGCTGCCGCTGCGTGTCTTTGAGGCGCTCAAGCTGCCGGTCGACCTCTATGCCGTCGACCCAACGGTCAAATTCCAGGCCCGCGCCGAGACCGACCGTGCCCTACGCGAGGTGCTGGCTTACCGTCTGTACCAGGACCTACGCCGCGGCTGGCGCGTGACCGCTCCCAACCTGGAACAGTGTGGCCTGCTCCAGATCGAGTACGCATCGCTGACCGAACTCTGCGACGACCCCAACGAGTGGAGCGCCACCCATCCGGCCTTGGCGGACGCTCCACCGGAGGTGCGCCGCCAAATCGCAAAAACTCTGCTCGACTACTTACGGCGTGAACTCGCCGTCCGGGTCGACTACCTCGACCCCGTTTACCAGGAGCGGCTACGCCAGATGAGCAGCCAGCGCCTGCGCGAGCCGTGGGCCATCGATGAAACTGAGCAACTGGCGTTCAGCCGTATCGCCTACCCTCGCCGCAGAGTGGGCGAGGATACGCGCGAAAATCTCTATATCTCAGGCCGCAGCTATTTCGGTCTCTACCTGCGCCGCCCGAACGTCTTCCCCCACTATCGGCAGAAACTGTCGGTGGAAGAGTCAGAACAGATCACGGTCGATCTCTTCAGTGTGCTCCGGGTAGCGGGCCTGGTTGAAGTTGTCGATGAGGCGAAAGACAACGCTGAACAGCCAGGCTATCAGGTGCCGGCCAGCAGCCTCATCTGGCAGGCCGCCGACGGCAGCCAGCCGCTCCATGACCTCATCCGGGTCCCCCGCCAGAGCAGCGCCGGCCCGCGCATCAACCCCTACTTTCTTGACTTCTACCGCCAGTCGCCCCATCGTCTGCACGCCCTGCGCGCCCGCGAACACACCGCCCAGGTGCCCGGCGACCAGCGCCAACGACGCGAGGACGAATTCCGTGCGGCCAGCCTGCCCCTGCTCTTCTGCTCGCCGACCATGGAGCTGGGCGTCGATATTGCCCAGCTCAACGCCGTCAACCTGCGCAACGTACCGCCCACGCCGGCCAACTATGCCCAGCGCAGTGGACGTGCCGGTCGCAGCGGCCAGCCGGCCCTGGTCCTCAGCTACTGCACCACCGGCAGCCCCCACGACCAGTATTTCTTCAAGCGCCCGCAACGCATGGTGGCCGGTTCGGTCACGCCGCCTCGTCTCGATCTGACCAATGAGGATCTCATCCGGGCCCATGTCCATGCCGTCTGGTTGGCCGAGACCGGCCAATCGCTGGGTAGGTCACTCAAAGACGTGTTGGACCTGGAAGGCGACGAGCCTTCGCTGACCTTGCAGGAATCGCTGCGCCACCTGCTTGGCTCATCCGCTGCCAGAGAGCGGGCGCGCCGGCGCATGGCGCACATTTTCGCTACCATCGACCAAGACGTGCAGCAGGCCGGCTGGTACCAGCAGGGCTGGCTCGACCGGGTGCTCGACCAGGCAGTGGAAAGCTTTGACCGCGCCTGTGACCGCTGGCGCGACCTCTACCGGGCGGCGCAGATGGAGCTGCTCACCGCGGGCGACGAGCTGGTCCAGTCTGATTTCTACCGCTATCGCTATTTCGCCAGCGAAGGATTTCTCCCCGGCTACAGCTTCCCGCGTCTGCCGCTCTCCGCCTATATCGCCGGACGCCGGCAGAGCAAAAATGAACGGGACGAGTATCTCAGTCGCCCTCGCTTTCTGGCCATCTCCGAGTTTGGGCCACGCAGCATCATCTATCACGAGGGCTCACGCTATATCGTAAATCGAGTCATTCTGCCGGTGGATGCCCAGGGCGACCGGGGTCTCATCACCCGCCAGGCCAAGATCTGCCCCCACTGTGGTCACCTGCACCCCATTGTGGAGGGCGACTACAACCCCGACCGCTGCGAACAGTGCGACCAACTGCTCACGCACCCCCTCGCTTCCCTCATGCGCATGCAGAATGTCTCCACCCGCCGCCGCGACCGCATCAACTCCGATGAGGAGGAACGGATGCGCATGGGGTACGAGCTGCAAACGAGTGTGCGCTTTGAGCGCGGCCACCACGCCGGTACTCGCACCGCCACCGTCACCGGCAGCGACGGCGAACCGCTCCTGCGCCTCACCTATGGCCATGCGGCCACGATCTGGCGCATCAACCTGGGCTGGCGACGACGACGCAACCAGGCCGACTATGGCTTCATCCTGGATGCCGAACGGGGCTACTGGGCCGCCAACAAGGAAGCCGTCGAGGACGACCCCGAAGATGCCATGAGCACCAGCAAGCAGAAAATTGTGCCCTTTGTCGAGGACCGCCGCAACTGTCTACTCATCGAGCCGGTCATCCCCCTCTCGCTGGAACAGATGGCCTCGCTCCAGCCGGCGCTCAAGAACGCCATCCAGGTGCTCTACCAGTTGGAGGATAATGAGCTAGCCGCCGAACCGCTGCCCGACAGCCACCAGCGCCGCTTCATCCTGATCTACGAAGCCGCCGAAGGCGGGGCCGGCGTGCTGCGCCAACTGCTCGACCAGCCCGGAGCCATTGCCGGCGTCGCCCGTGAAGCGTTGCGCCTCTGCCACTACGATCCGGACACCGGCGACGATCTACGCCATGCCCCGAATAGCCGGGAAGCGTGCGAGGCGGCCTGCTACGACTGCTTGATGAGCTACACCAACCAACTGGACCACCGCCTGCTCGACCGCACCCAGATTCTCGCTCTGCTCCAGTCGTTGGCCCACGCCACGGTGAGCGCCAGCCCGGTCGCCGCCTCGCGGGCCGACCATCTAGAGCGGCTCAAGGCCTTGTGCGACAGCGGCCTCGAACGCACCTGGCTCGACTTTCTGGAAAGCCACAACTTCCGCCTGCCCGACAGCGCCCAGCAGCTCATCGAGAGCTGCAGCACCCGACCCGACTTTCTCTACACCGAACAGGCCGTGGCGGTCTACATCGATGGCCCGCACCACACCTTCAGCAACATCGCCGCCGAGGACCGGCGCATCACCACCTGTCTGGAAGACGCCGGCTACATGGTCATCCGCTTTGGCGACCCCGCCACTTGGCCCGAGGTCGCCCAACGCCACGCCTGGCTCTTCGGCGAGAGGGAGAGGTGAGTACGATGTCCTTTGCCGTGGGTTCCCTTGTCAAAGCACGGGGCCGGGAATGGGTCGTTCTGCCCGATTCGGCAGACGATTTTCTGGTGCTGCGTCCGTTGGGTGGCGCCGACCGCGAAATTGCTGGCGTCTATTTGCCGCTGGAAGGCCGGGAGGTCCAACCCGCCACCTTTGACCTGCCCGACCCCGACCACCCAGGGGATTTCCAGTCCTGCCGCCTGCTGCGCGATGCGGTGCGGCTGGGCTTTCGCAACAGCGCCGGCCCCTTCCGCTCCTTTGGTCGCATCGCCGTCGAACCCCGCCCCTATCAGCTGGTGCCCCTGCTCATGGCGCTCAAGCTGGAGCCGGTGCGTCTCCTCATCGCCGACGACGTGGGCATCGGCAAGACGATTGAGGCCGGCCTGGTCGCCCGTGAACTGCTCGACCGCGGCGAGATCCAGCGCCTGGCGGTGCTTTGCCCGCCTCACCTGGCCGAACAGTGGCAGGACGAGCTGCGCGACAAGTTTCACATCGAGGCCGAGTTAGTGCTGCCCAGCACGGTCACCCGGCTGGAACGCGACACCGCCACCGGCCAGTCGCTCTTCGATATCCATCCCTTTGTCATCGTCTCCACCGACTTTATCAAGTCCAGCCGCTATCGCGACGAGTTTGTGCGCACCTGCCCCGAATTCGTCATCGTGGACGAAGCCCACACCTGTGCCTTCGCCACCGACCGGCGCAGCGGACGCCACCTGCGCCACCAACTGGTGAGCGCGCTGGCAGAAAACCAACGCCGCCACCTGCTGCTGGTCACCGCCACCCCCCATAGCGGCGATGAAGGTGCTTTCCGCTCGCTGCTCGGTCTGCTCCGCCCCGAGTTTGGCGAACTGCCCGAAGACCTGACCGGCCCCGCACGCGAGCGCGAACGCCGCGCCATCGCCGCCCATCTGGTCCAGCGCCGCCGCGCCGACGTGCGCGACTACATGGACGCCGCCACCCCCTTCCCCGCCCGCGAGGAGGCCGAGGAATCCTACCAACTGAGCGAGGAGTATCGCCGGCTCTTTGACACCGCGCTCAGCTATGCCCGCGAGCGGGTGGCCGACCGCAGCGGCGACCGCAAACAGCAGCGCGTGCGCTGGTGGTCGGCCCTGGCGCTGCTGCGCAGCCTGGCCAGCAGCCCGGCGGCGGCCGCCGCCACCCTGCGCGCTCGTTCGGTAACCGTTGAAACGGAAGACAGTGCCGCCGCCGATGAGGCCGGCGAACGCTCGGTGCTCGACCTGGACGATGTGGACGCCGACGCCTATCTCGATGTCACGCCCGGCAGCCAGGAGGCAGACGACGAGCCTACCTCGCAACGTGAGCGGCTGCTGCGCATGGCCCGCCGCGCCGAGTCGCTCTACGGGCCGGCGCAGGATGCCAAGCTCAAGCAGGCGATCCAGCTCGTCAAAGGGCTGCTGGCCGAAGCGTACAGCCCGATCCTCTTCTGCCGCTTTATCGCCACCGCCGAGTACCTGGCCGAGGAGCTGCGCAAGGCCCTGCCCAGAGGTGTGGAAGTGGCAGCCGTGACCGGCACCCTACCACCCGCCGAGCGCGAGCTGCGCGTCCATGCCCTCGGTGAACACCCCAGACGCGTGCTGGTCGCCACCGACTGTCTGAGCGAGGGGGTCAATCTCCAGGAGCATTTCAACGCCGTAATCCACTATGACCTGAGTTGGAACCCCACCCGCCACGAACAGCGCGAGGGCCGCGTCGACCGCTACGGCCAGGCCAAATCCACCGTGCGCACCCTCACCTACTACGGTCTCGACAACCAGATCGATGGCGTGGTGCTCGATGTGCTGCTGCGCAAACACAAGACCATCCGCAGCTCGCTGGGCATCTCCGTACCCGTGCCCGCCAACACCAACGACGTGGTGCAGGCGCTCATGCAAGGGCTGATCCTGCGCGGCCAGACGCCCACCCGCGGCCAGCTCTCCTTTGCCGACCTGGGCGATGAGTTCGCCGCCGCCCTCCACAAGGACCTCTACACCCAGTGGGACAACGTGACCGACAAAGAACGACGCTCGCGCACGCTCTTCGCCCAGCGCACCCTCGATGTGCGGGAGGTGGCCGCCGAATGGGCGGCCATGCGGGCTTCCATCGGCGCCGGCGTCGATGTCGAGCGCTTTGTCACCCACGCCGTGCATCTGCACGAAGGCTTTGCCAGCCAAGACGGCCAGGTAGTGACCCTGCGCCTGCCCAACCTTGCGGCCTTACGCGAAGCGGTTGACAATCAGGAGACCCTCCACGCCTGCTTCGCCCTACCCGTCCCCGATGGCGCCGTCTATCTAAGCCGCACCCACCGCTATGTCGAAGGGCTGGCTTCTTACATCGTCAACGCCGCCCTCGACCCGCTGCAAAACGGCCGGGCGCGGCGCAGTGGCGCCATCCGCACCCGCGCCGTCACCACCCGCACCACGCTGCTGCTGCTGCGTCTGCGCCATCACATCACGGCCACCCGCCGCGAGGGGGAGAATCAACTGCTGGCCGAGGAATGTCTCGTCACCGGCTTCCGTGGTGCGCCGGAAGCCGCCAACTGGCTCGCCGAGGCCGACGCCGAAGCCCTGCTCCAGGCCGAACCGTCCGGCAACATCCTGCCCCAACAGGCCGCCAATTTCGTGCGCCAGGTCGTCGCAGGCATCGACCACCTGCGCCCAGAGCTGGCCCAGGTGGCCGACGAGCGCGCCCAGGAGCTGCTCGAAGCCCACCGCCGCGTGCGCAGCGCCAGCCGCACCGTCGGCGTCCGCTACGATGTGCGCCCCCAGTTACCGGTGGATGTGTTGGGGATATATATATTGTTGCCGGGAGGCTAAACAAGCAGGGAATCGAGAAACCGTAGGTCACGCTACCAGCGTGACAAGCGTGCTGATAAGTAGAGCGTCACCATCAAACAAGCGCCGTCGCCCTGGTAGGGCGACCTACGAAGAAGGGAATCGAGAAACCGTAGGTCACGCTACCAGCGTGACAAGCGTGCTGATAAGTAGAGCGTCACCATCAAACAAACGTCGTCGCCCTGGTAGGGCGACCTACGAGGGTGGGACGCCGCCCTCGTAGGTCACGCTACCAGCGTGACACTCGTGCCCATAGGTGGAGCGTCACCATCAACGAAGCCGTCGCCCTGGTAGGGCGACCTACAAAGAGCAGCGTTTCAGAAGAATCCAATGAACATCCGCCGCTATTATGTGCCGAATGCAATCGTCTTCATCACCCAAGTGGTCGAAGGGCGCACACCGATTTTTGCCAACGATGCGCATCTGGATCTTCTGCTCACGATCATTCGAGAGGCGCGGGAACGCCATCCGTTGCCCGATCATTTTCACATGTTGATCAAGCCGGAACCCGGTCTCACCCATAGCCAGATCATGCTTTCGATCAAGCCCAATTTCACCAAGGCGTATAAGCAGAAACTGGGCATCGAGGGATCGATGCGCTTCTGGCAGCGCCGCTACTGGGACCATGTGATCCGCAGTGATGAGGATTTCGAGCACCATCTCAATTATATCCATTACAATCCGGTCAGGCACGGTCTTGCAGCCAGGCCGGAGGATTGGGCGCACAGCAGCTATCGCCATTGGCAGGAACGAGGAGCTTATCCGGCACAGTGGGGGTGGGCTTTGCCGGCGGAGCTTCGAGACATGAGCACGCCTGAATACGAGTAGCCGTCGCCGCATCGTAGGTCACGCTACCAGCGTGACACCCGCCCGTGATGGAGAGCCGGCGCCCTGGTAGGGCGACCTACGGAATCGTCATGGTGACCGTCGATACTCATCCATGCCAAAGGCAAAGAGGAGCGCCTGTTCTACTTCACGCATACGGATGGACGAAAGGGTTGTGATGATTGAGCCAAGCTGTGCTTGTTGCACGGTCTGGACATTGTCTAGATTGACAGCGGAGAGGGCGGGGACGCCGTCTTCCGCGGGGGTCAGCAGCACCTCGGTGGGAATGTTGCGGATGGTCGTCGTCAGCGGTGCAACTATGATACCGGTCAAAAATGCTAATGCCGAATTGCGCGTCAGAATCAGCACGGGGCGGCGTTTGTCGGGCGTACGGAAGGTGTACCAGCGCACTTCGCCTCGTCTCATTCGTCGCCCCAATACTGTTCGTCCTGCCAGTCGTCAAATTCGCCGGGGGGGACAGGATGGCGTCGATAGCCGGCGGCGTGCTGCTCTTCCAGTTTGTAGATCTGCCATTGGCGCAACGCCCGTTCCAGCGCCTGACGCACAAAGGCCGAGCGCGTCTCGCCTAGCTCATGCACCACTTCGTCGACATTTTCAAGCAGTTCTTCATCAATTGTGATCTGGATCGTTTTCATCATGGGCACAAACCTTCGTGATTCGAGCAACCGTTGGTCCGGCTACCAGCCGGACAATCACCGCCCGGCCGATAAGTCCGTTTGTCAACGACAACCGTCACGCTGGTAGCGTGACCTACAGGGGCCACGTTTACCGACTCGTAGGTCGCCCTACCAGGGCGACAACACTCGTTGACGGCGACGGCTCCTCTATGCCACGGCTGTCACGCTGGTAGCGTGACCTACAGGGACCCTGTTTATCGACTCGTAGGTCGCCCTACCAGGGCGACGTGCTTGCGGCCAAACGAGATGTCACGGTTAACCAGCTTTGTCACGCTGCTAGCGTGACCTACGGTTGCGGATGTATATCTGAATGTGGAGCCGAATCCACATCAGTATCCACAGTATAGCATAGGATCGTTTGATCGGAAAGTCATGCAAACCATCGCCCGTTCCTCCTTCACCACCGTCAAGACCGAAGGCGGCCTGCTGCCCGCCGATGTGCTCCAGCGCATCGCCGATGGCCGCGACCTGCCCGGCCTGCGCCCCGAGGACTACCACCTGCTGCCCGGCGAACGGCTCAACGAGGCCGTCAACCGCGCCTGGAACCGTTGCCTGGGCGCGTGGAACAGCTTTGACGAACAGCGCCAAAAGCTGCCGGAGAGCGACACGGGCACCACCCTCACCCGCGAACGCTGGCTGCTCGTGCTCTTCCAGGAGCTGGGCTATGGCCGCCTGCCCGCCCTGCGCGGCGGCCTGACCGCGCCCGACGGCACGAGCTACCCCATCAGCCACTGCTGGGAGCAGACGCCCATCCACCTGGTCACCTTCCGCCAATCACTGGAGAAAAAGAGCGAGATTGCCACGCAGGTCAGACGCAGCCCGCACAGCCTGCTGCAAGAGTTCCTCAACCGCTCGCCCGACCACCACTGGGGCATCACCAGCAACGGCCTCCACCTGCGCATCCTGCGCGACAACGCCAGCCTGCGCCGCGCCGCCTTTGTCGAATTCGACCTCGAAGCCATGATGAGCGGCGAACTCTACGCCGAATTCACCCTCCTCTGGCTCGTCTGCCACCAGAGCCGGTTTGAGAGAGTGGGGGGTGGGGAGTCGGGGGTAGGGGGTGGGGAAGGCGACGCCGAACCCGGCGACGACACCACCACACCCCACGCCCTACACCCTACACCCTCCACCTGCTGGCTCGAAACCTGGTCCCAACAGGCCGCCGACCAGGGGACGCGCGCCCTGGATGCGCTGCGCGATGGCGTGCAACAGGCCATTGAGGCGCTGGGGGGCGGTTTTCTAGCCCACCCGGCCAACGGCGAATTGCGCCGCCAGTTGCAAGCGGGCGAGTTGACCGGCGGGGAGTACTACAAACAACTGCGCCGGCTGGTCTACCGGCTCATCTTTCTCTTTGTGGCCGAGGACCGCAACCTGCTGCTCTTGCCCGACGCCGACGCCAAGACCCGCCACCGCTACGATGCCTACTACTCGGTGCGCCGGCTGCGCGACCAGGCCGGTGCGCTGCGCGGCGGCCCCCACACCGACCTCTACCGGGGGTTGAGCCTGCTCTTTGTGCTGCTCCACGAAGGCTACCCGGCCCTAGGTCTGCCGGCGCTGGGCAGCTTTCTCTTTTCCAGCCGCTCCACGCCCGACCTCGATGAGCTGGAACTGGCCAACCAGCCCCTGCTGACCGCCCTGCGCGCCCTCGCCTTCACCACGCAGAACAACGTGCGCCGGGGCGTGGACTACCGCAACCTGGACTCGGAAGAGCTGGGCAGCGTCTACGAATCGCTGCTCGAACTCCACCCCCAGGTGGACATCCCCGCCGCTCGCTTCACCCTCACCACCGGGGCCGGCTCCGAACGCAAGACCACCGGCAGCCACTACACCCCCACCCCGCTGGTCGAATGCCTGCTCGACTCCGCCCTCGAACCAGTGATCGCCGACCGGCTGGAGCGGGCGAGGAAGGGGGGTAGGGGGTGGGGTGTAGGGCGTGGGGAAGGGGAAGTCGGGAGTCGGGCGTGGGGGGTAGGGGGTGGGGAACAACGATCTGGAAAGGATGATGAACGTGGACGAGAAGAAGATCGAGTCGTATCGGGATCTGCGCGTGTGGCAAGTGGGGATGGAGATCGCCGAGATGTGCTACCGGCTGAGCAGGACGTTCCCGAAGGAGGAATTGTACGGGATGACGTCACAGATACGGCGAGCGGCGACATCGATTCCGGCGAACATCGCCGAGGGGTATGGTCGACAGCACCGGAAGGAATACATCCAGTTTCTGCACACGGCCCAGGGCTCGCTGAAGGAACTGGAAACCCACCTGCTGCTGGCAGCACGCGTCGAATTGACGACGCAAGCCAACATCGAACCGATTCTGACCCAATGCGAAAGCCTGGGGAAAATGCTTCGCAACTTGATTCGGGCGTTGCAGGGGGTGTAAGGGATGGGGCGTGGGGTGTAGGGCGTGGGGTGTCGGATCACCACCCCCCACCCCCTACACCCTACACCCCCGAAGAAGCCGCCATTCTGTCGATTAAGATGCTCGACTTCGCCGTCGGCTCCGGCCACATGCTCATTGGGGGCGGGCGGCGATTAGCCCGGCACCTGGCGCGCATCCGCACGGGGGATGATGAGCCGGCGCCCGAGGCACTGCGGGGCGCCATGCGCGATGTGGTGCGCCATTGTCTCTACGGGGTGGATGTCAACGACATGGCCGTGGAGCTCTGCAAGGTGGCGCTCTGGATGGAGACGCTGGAGCCGGGCAAGCCGCTCAGTTTTCTCGACAGCCACATCCAGGTGGGCAACAGCCTCCTCGGCGTGACGCCGGGGCTGGACATCACAGAAATCCCCGACGACGCCTTCCAGCCCAAGACCGGCGACGACAAGAGCACCGCCACCGGGCTGCGCCGGCGCAACAAGAAGGAGCGCGAGGGGCAACTGGGTCTCTTTGCCGGCCAGACCGAGGCGATCAGCAACAAGCTGGCCCACCGGCGCGCCGAACGCATGAGCGAACTGGAACAACTGAACGAAGACGCCGTCGACCAGGTGCAGGCCAAGCAAGACGCCTACAGCGCCTATCTGCGCTCGGACGAATACAAGCTGGGGCGCTGGGAATACGACGCATGGACGAGCGCCTTCTTCTGGCCGATCCCCAAAGACGAGAGCGGTCTGCTCGCCGCACCCACCCAGGAGGTGCTAGGCGATGTACGCACGGGCAAGCTCAAACGCCATGCGGAACTGCTCAAACAGGTGCGTTCCATCGCCCAGCAGCACCAGTTCTTCCACTGGGCGCTGCAATTTCCCGAAGTTTTTGGGGGTGGGGCGGGGGGGGTTGGGGGTG
>JAHDWG010000197.1 GCA_023384495.1 Caldilineaceae bacterium | reverse complement strand
CATGAGTTTTAGCGTGCCGTTTTGCACCTGGCTGATGATGGGCTATCTCCGCACGATTTCCGGCGAGATCGAGGAAGCATCGCTGATCGATGGCTGTACTCGCCTGCGCTCGCTGTGGTACATTGTCATCCCCCTCTCGATCCCGGCGCTTGTGACGGCTTCGATCTTTATCTTCAACAATGTCTGGAACGAGTTCATCTTTGCGCTCGTGCTGGCGCAAAACGACAGCCGTCGTATGATTTCGGTTGGGTTGAGCAACTTCTACCGCTCCGACTATTATATGATCGGCCCGATGATGGCCGGCTCGCTCATTGCCATGACGCCGGTGGTGTTGCTCTACATTTTGGCCCAACGCTATGTCGTGTCGGGGCTGGCGGCCGGCGCGGTGAAGGGGTAGCCCACACGTGACGACGATCCCCATATTTCTCCCCAAATCTCAACGTGCATCAGAGATTTGGGGAGATTTTTTGAAACTTTTCTAAACCCAAGGCAAAGACAAATGACACTCAGAATTGGTTTGATCGGATGTGGCGGGATCACTCAGGCCCATGTGGAGGGGTGGAAGACGGTGGCCGACCGCGCCCAGCTCGTGGCGATGGCCGACGTGTCGCCCGAGGCCATGCAGGCGCGCATGGCGCAACTGGGCGCAACGGTCAAGACCTATCGCGACTATCACGACCTGCTGGCCGACCCGGAGATCGACGCCGTGGACATCTCACTGCCCCATCACCTGCACCGCGAGGCGATTGTGGCGGCGGCGCAGGCAGGCAAACATCTGATGACCGAGAAGCCGCTTTGCCTCAATCTGGACGAGGCCAACGACATCGCCGCTGCGGTCAAACAGGCCGGGATCACCATGATGGCGGCGCACAACCAGCTCTTCTTCCCCGCCGTGCAGCAGGCCAAACAGATGATCATGAAGGGTGACCTGGGCCCGATCTACATGATTCACTCGTTCGATTGTTCGGCGCGGCGGCGGCCCCTGGCGGCAGACAAGCGCCAGTGGGGGCAGACGGGCGTCGCCTTCTCAGACACCTGGCGCAGCGACCCCAGCAAGATGGGCGGCGGCGAATATATCGACACAGGCTATCACCCGACCTATCGGCTGCTCTTTTTGGCCGGGCAGACGCCCGTCGAGGTGAGCGCCATGATGGGCACCTACCGGCTACCACTCAAAGAGGAAGACACGGCCAACGTCATGCTCAAGTTTGCCGACGGTAGCATGGGGCATGTCTTTACCAGTTGGGCCATGCCGGCGCCCGGCTCTCGCCCCATCCTTTTTAGTGTGACGGGCGAGGCGGGGCAACTTTGGGGCGAAATCGACCGTCTCTATTACCAGCCAGTGGGCTTCCAACAGCCGGCGGTGGTCGAATACCCCGGCTGGAACTATGGCAAGTCGTTTGGGGTGGAGATCGCCCACTTTGTTGAGGCGGTGACCCAGGGCTTTGAGCCGCTCCACTCGGTGAGTGAAGCCACCGACACGTTGCGTATCATCATGGCCGCATACGAAGCCACCGACAGCAACCGCATTGTCAAGCTGTAAGGGGGAATGGATTTGACCATGCAGAGGGTTGCTTCCCGGGGGGCTTATGCATGGTCAAAATCTTCCATCTCGCTCAATCCGCCAGCACGTAGGCAAAGATCAGCGGGGCGACGATAGTGGCGTCCGACTCGATCATGTACTTGGGCGTGTCGATGGCAAGCTTCTCCCACGTGATCTTCTCGTTGGGCACCGCGCCCGAATAGGAGCCATAGCTCGTGGTCGAGTCGCTGATCTGGCAGAAGAAACGCCAGAGCGGGGTGTCGTCGCGCGCCAGGTCTTGGCGGAGCATGGGGACGACGCAGATGGGGAAGTCGCCAGCGATGCCGCCGCCGATCTGAAAGAAGCCGACGGGTTGGCGGGTCGCCTGCTCGGTGTACCACGCCGCCAGGCTCATCATATATTCGATGCCGCTGCGCACGGTGTGGACATTCTTGACTGCCCCGGTGATGCAATGCGAGGCGTAGATGTTGCCGTTGGTCGAATCCTCCCAGCCGGGCACAAACATGGGCAGGTTGCGCTCGGCCGCGGCCATGAGCCAGCTATCCCTGGGGTCGATCTGATAGTGCTGTTCCAGCTTGCCGCTGAGCAGGATGCGATAGAAGAACTCGTGGGGAAAGTAGCGTTCGCCGCGCTGGTCGGCGCCCGTCCACTCTTCCAAGATCGCGCCCTCGATGCGGCGGATCGCCTCTTCTTCGGGGATGCAGGTGTCGGTAACCCGGTTGAGGTGGCGTGAGAGCAGCTCGTGCTCGTCCTCGGGCGTCAGGTCGCGCCAGTTGGGGATGCGCACATAGTGGTCGTGCGCCACCAGGTTGTAGACATCTTCCTCCAGGTTGGCGCCGGTGCAGCTAATGGCGTGGATCTTGCCCTGGCGGATCATTTCGGCCAGCGACAGCCCCAACTCGGCGCTGCTCATGGCGCCGGCCATGGCCAAAAACATGTGGCCGCCGTCACTGATAAACTTGCGATAGCCCTCCGCGGCGTCCACCAGCGCTGCCGCATTAAAGTGGCGGTAGTGGTGCTTGAGAAAGGCTTTGATCTGATTGGCGTATTGCATCATCAACTCCTGTCAACGTAGCCCGCAGAATGAACAGCATTGGTTCCGCGCACCACGCTCTATATCTATCAGCTGTCTGTCCGAAAATTCTGCGTCATTCTGACGCAGCCGGGCATCGATACACCGCCCGCAACCATTTACGGATAGGCTCTATGTTCAATCGCATACGTCATCGCTTTGTAGACCAGCTTCGCCACGGCAAAGTCGGCGGCGTGTTGGCCGGGATGGGGGGCCAGCTCGACGCAGTCCATGCCGACGATCTGGCCGGCCTCGGCCACCGTGCGTAGGATCGCCAGCGTCTCGCGCCAGGTGAGGCCGTCGGGTTCGGGCGTGCCCGTGGCGGGGATGATGGCCGGGTCTAGCCCGTCCACATCGATGGTGAGAAAAATGCGACGCCCGGTGAGGCGGGCAATCAACTCGCCCTGCCATTCCCCATCATGGATCTCCTCCGCATACCAGATGCGCACCCGGTCTGGATGGGCGCGGGCGTAGGCCACTTCTTCGGTGCAGATCGAACGGATGCCAAGTTGCAGCACCTGTTCGATGCGCGGGTCGTCGAGCAGACGGCGTGCGATACAGGCGTGGCTGTAGCGCGAGCCCTCGTATTCATCGCGCAGGTCGCTGTGGGCGTCGATCTGAACGACCGTAATCGGCTCGCCCAGCGCGGCCAAGAGACCGCGGCCTACACCGACACTCACCGTGTGTTCGCCACCCAATCCTACCACGAGCTTGCCCGTGAGCGCCGCGTTGGCCACCTCATCGGCGATGTGGGCGACAGCAGCTTCGGGGTCGTCGGGCAGGTCGAGCGCGGGCAGCGTGTGTACGCCAAATTCGAGCGCCGGCTCGCGGTCAAACTCGCGGTCATACAGTTCCACTTGCTGCGACGCGGCAATGATGGCCTCTGGCCCGCTGGCTGTCCCGCCGCCGTAGCTTACCGTCGCCTCAAAGGGGATGGGCAAGACGAGCGCCTGGGCGGCCTCGAATGTACTCTGCGGTTCGGGCAGGCCGAGAAAGTTGTTCGGTGTCATGGCATGAAATTCATAGCATGAAATAGGGTGGAGCCACACACAGAACAAGATGAGAAGGCAGGGGTGAAGACTCATCCTCACCGCTGCCTTCTCATCTTGTTGCGCCTATAGCAGGATGGCCGCGGCAATCGTCGTCGTCCAGACCCCACCTGGGGCGGCGGTGACCGCCATGGTGATGCTGGTGGTTTCGACGATTTCGCCGCCCATGCCATATTGTTCGCGGCGGGCGTTGTAATCTTTGTCAGCGTCGAAGGGGATGCCAAGCGTGGTGGCGTGCTTGGTGGCGGCCTGGTCTTCGGCATAGTCGCCGGCTTCCTGTTCGGTCTGGCCGTAGCTGTGATGCTCCGAGAGATAGCCATACTTGTCCACATCGGATGGGCGGGCGACGCCAATCGACGATGCGATGCGGCGGCTGGGTTCATTCGTCGCCATTTCGGCGATGACGGCGAAGACGATCTCACCGGCCTGCAAGAGTTGCAGACCATCCTCGCGTTCGATGATCTTGCAGCCGGGCGGAAAGATCGAGGAGACTCGCACAAGGTTGAACTGGGCAATGCCTGCCTCACGCAGCGCCATTTCAAAGCTTGTCAATTTCTCTTTGTGGACGCCGACGCCGCGCGTCAAGAAGAGTTTGCGAGGAATCAGTCGCATTTTTTTCACAGACCCTTTCGTACCAACGTTTTGATTTTGATTGCAGCGCGCTCTGCCGCCTATTTGAGTGCAATCAACGGCAATACTCGACGGCAAAGTGCGCCCAGACAACCCCTATCGACAGCGATCTGACTATCTGCTCAACCCCATGCGCAGCCTGCCGGGTAATCGGCGAGCCGCGCCAAAAAGCGCCCGAACTCGACATCGATTGCACCGGTGCGCGGCGATGGCGATAGCCCGAAGCCGCCTTGTTCCTTTGCGTATGCTCTGGGGGGCTTACCACACGAAGCAAAGTTTATGTTGTTTTTCCAGATGAGTCAAGCTGGATCAGACGATAAAGCGTCTCACTCATCTCTTCAATGGTATAGGGTTTGGAGACGACGCCGCTGAAGCCATGCGAGCGATAGTTGGCGACAACCGGGTCGTGAAAATAGCCGCTTGAAACAATGGTTTTTACTTGAGGGTCAACAGCCTGCAGATGTATCAGCGCCTCTTGGCCACCCATGCCATTGGGCACTGTCAGATCGAGGATGACCGCGTCAAATCGATGACCGGCCTCCATGGCCAACCGATAGAGTTCGATGGCCTCAGCGCCATCCTTGGCGGTTTCATAGTCGTAGCCCAGATGCTCTAGCAGGGCGCCGGTCGCCTCGCGAATGAGTTCCTCGTCGTCCATGATCAAAACGCGACCCTTGCCCGAAACAATCTTCTCTTGTTCCATGCTCCCCTCAATATCAGAAATGGAGCCTTCAGCGGTCGGCAAATAGATGGCAAATGTGGCGCCGACGCCAGGCGTTGACTCAACAGTGATGTGTCCGTCGTGGCGCTTGACAATGGAATGGACTGTCGCCAGGCCCAGACCACTCCCGCGCGGTTTGGTGGTAAAGTATGGGTCGAAAATGCGTTCAAGATTCTCCGGCGCGATGCCAACGCCGTGGTCGCGAACCGTGATCTTTGCATATTGCCCTGGTTGCAGGGGTGGGTATTGTTCCGCCTGAATCCAGACTTGCTCCAGGTTGATCTCGGTGATGCCCCCGGCTGGCATGGCCTCTTTGGCGTTGACAAGCAGGTTGTGAATCGCGTGCCCCACCTGGCCAACGTCGATTTCGGCCAGGCAGGGTCCCGGCCCAAAGTGATACACAGGTTGGATGTTGGTGCCGGTTAGCGCCAGATCGGTGGCGTCGCGCAAGATCTGGCTTACATCAGCCAGGCGACGGACAGGCGCCCCGCCGCGCGCAAAGGTCAAGAGTTGCTGCGTCAGCTCGGTGCCGCGCCAGAGCGCCTTTTCCACCAGCTCGAGCCGTCGATAGAGGGGGCTATTGGGTTCCATCCCCATCTTGAGCAGGGCCACATTGTTGACCACTGCCGACAGCAGGTTGTTGAAATCATGGGCCACCCCGCCTGCCATGAGGCCAAGTGACTCCAGCTTCTGTACGCGCATCAACTCCTGTTCAACCTTGCGCTGCTCGGCAACGTCGCGGAATACAACCACAACCCCGGTGACATCATCCCGATCATCATGGATGGCGGTGGCGTGATAGCGAATGGGAATTTCGTCCCCCGTTCGGCTAATGAGCAGGCCGCTCGGGTCGAGCACGGGATTGGTGCGTTTGGCCAGCGCAGTCGCCACCAACAGACGGTCGGGAACGCGAGTCTGTTCGTCGATGATGTGGCAGACATCGTTAAACGGCCGGCCCAGCGCTTCATCCAACGGCCACCCGGTTAGCGCGCTGGCCGTGGGGTTGACCAGATTCACGCGCCCTTGGGCGTCTGTGGTAATAATGGCGTCGCTGATGCTGTTGAGCGTCGTGGCCAGCCAACGTTCGCTTTCACGTAGCCGGCTTTCCATCCGGTGTTTGTAGAGCGCCATTTCGATGGCGATGTGGAGCTCCCGTTCTTCGAACGGCTTGAGCACATAGCCATGCGGCTCTGTGACCTTGGCGCGGCGCAACGTATCTTCATCGGCATAGGCGGTGAGAAAGATGACCGGGACTTGGAGCAGGCGTCGAATTTGTTCTGCGGCGCTGATGCCATCCATATCGCCTTTCAATCGAATGTCCATCAGCACCAACTGAGGGCGGAGGGCCAGGGCGCGCTGGATCGCCTGGTTTCCGGTTGCCACTACTTCTGGCGCGGCGTAACCCATATTCAGCAATCGGCGCTGAATATCCATCCCCACAATGCCTTCGTCTTCAACGACCAATACGAGGGTTTCCTGCATTCCTAACATCCTGTTCCGAAAATAGCGCACAGACGGGCGTCGATAAATGGTGCAAGCAAACAGGCGAACTGGGCGCCGTCTTCGTTCGTTATAGGTATTTGCCTCTTATGGTAAACGTTGTGCTGATGAATTGCGAAAATTCACATATGCGCATCGGCAAAGCGAATACAGAATTCGGTGCCGCCGTTGCGGTGCAACTCGAGGCGGCCATCGATCTGATGGACGAGCGTGTGTACGAGCTGCAATCCCAGCGATGTGGTTTTGTAGAGATCGATTTCGTGCGGCAGCCCCACACCGTTATCGCGCACCGATAGGGTATAGGCGCCATCGTCGTCGCGGCGCAGCTCCACGTTGATTTCACCGCTTCTCCCCGCTGGAAAGGCATGTTTGAGCGCATTGGAAAAAAGCTCGTTGATGATAAGTCCACAAGGCATCGCCGTATCAATGCCGAGGTGAATATCGTCGGCCCTGACCACGAGACGTACGCCGCCGGCCTGCTCGGTGTACGAGCGGAAGAGGTAGCTTGTCAGATTGCGGATATATTCCGCCACATCGACCCGCACCTGATCTTTTGCCTGGTAGAGCTTTTCATGGATCAGCGCCATCGATTTGACGCGATTTTGGCTATCTTGCAAGATGGCCCGCACGTGCGGGTCTGTGATCTGCTCAGCTTGCAAATAGAGCAGGCTCGAGACCACCTGGAGATTGTTCTTCACCCGGTGGTGGATTTCCTTGAGTAGCACCACTTTTTCTTCAAGCGACGCCTTAATCTGCTCTTCCGCCTCCATACGCTCGGTCAAGTCTTGCACCAGTGTGAAAAAGCCCGAAACATCGCCATCCGCTGTAATGTGGGGGATATAAGAAATCTCTACAAAGCGCCGGCGTCCATCGGGATAGGTGCGGGCGTAGTCAAATGTAATCGGCGTGCCCGATAGCGCCATCTGTACATAATCCGCGATTGCCAGATATTGTTGTTCCCCGGCAATCGCGCTCAGATGTTTCCCCGCAATATCGGGGGTGGCATACCATTCTTCGAACTGGCGATTGGCAAACTGATAGAGCTGATCTTTGTCAATATATGCGATCAGCGCCGGCAAGTTATCGGCGATGAGCCGCATTCGTTGTACACTGTCGTACAATGCCTCCTCTACCTCCTTGCGTTGGGTGATGTCAAACATGATACCCTGGCTACACACCGACTCACCCCCATGGTCGTAAATCAGATTGGCCTGGTCACTCACCCAGAGCATCTTTCCTTCGCGGGTGAAAATGCGATACTCGCTCTGCAATGGCTTGCCGGTGGCGCGCATTTCTTTCACTTCCGCAAGCACGCGGTCTACATCATCAGGGTGAACCTGACGGACAAAACGTTCCGGATCGCTGACCCACTCCTCGGGCGAAAAGCCCAACATCGAGATCTGCGGGCTGATATAGAGCGCGCTCGAGGTATCATCGAGCGCGGCGGTATAGGTGATCGCCGGCATCTGCTCAACGAGCGTACGAAATCGAGCTTCTGCTTCGCGTAAGGCCAGTTCGGCTTGACGCCGCTCGGTAATGTCCAACGCGACGCCAAGGATGCCTGAGCGCATCCCATTGCCGTCCAATAAAGGCGTCTTGTAGATCAGGACGGTGCGCACTTGCTGTCCTGCCTGGCGTTGCTGCTCGACAACAATTGATTCGCCACTTTCGATCACCGTTCGATCAGAGGACTGCTCACGGGCGGCTTCGGGCGCGGGCAACATCTCATGGTCAGAGAAGCCGACCGGCGGGAATGCCCAGTAGGCCATCTCCGCCGTGTTGGCGCTGGTGTACCGACCAGTCAGGTCTTTGGTGAAAATGCCGACGGGCGACGTTTCAAACAAAGTCCGATAGCGTAGCTCGGAGGCGCGCAATGCGTCTTCCGTCGCCCGCCGCACCTCGACCTCAGCGCGCAAATCCTGGTTGGCGGCGGCCAGCGCAGCGGTGCGTTCTTGCACGCGCGATTCCAGTTCGGTTTGGGCGGCGTGGAGCGCCTCCTCACGATCCGCCAGATGGGCGATCATTTGGTTAAACGCCACTGCGACCTGGTTTACCTCATCGGCCTGTTGGATGGGAATCCGATGACGGAGGTCGCCTTGCCCAATTCGCTCGGCGCCTGTACGCAAACGCGCCAGAGGCAGCAAGATCATCCGATAGAGAAAATAACCCAAGACCGCCATATTCAGCAGTCCGACCAGCGTCACCCCCCCACCAATCAGGCGGACAGCCACGCGACTGATGGCATAGGTGGCCGTCTGCGGCGCCTCGGCAACCACCAGCCAATCGGCGCCTGTCACGGGCGCAGTTGCCCCCACCACCGATGTTTGCTCGACATTGAGATAGCGCCCTGCCTCTGGCAATCCCACATCGCCCAGATTGATGCGTCGCCCAACCAATTCCTGATTGGTGTGCGCAAGAATGAGACCATCGTTTTGCACAATATAGACCGAGGCGGACATTTGCGTTGCCGTGGGCATGGGCAACTGGCTGATCCCTTCCCATAGGGTCTGTAGCCGCAATCGAGAGACCACAGCGGCGCCATCTCGGCTGCGCGCAGTCACGAGCACAAAGGGGCCGTGCGCGTCATCCTGTGGGCTGCCCACCCGCCCATCCATCCGTGGGCCAAAACGCCCCCCCTGCAAAATCGATACAAACGGCGCGTCATGGGTGGCCAATAGCGCCGCTTGGCCCACTTCATCGCCGGCGATCGCTTCGAGCAGGCCTTTATCTAGATGCGCAGCGGCGCCAACCCGACCGTCTGCATCCAGATAGACGAGTTCCAGCGCGCCGGGCAACAGGGGAAGTAAATTTTGGAGAGTGTAGGCGTTCTCTTCGAACTCATTCGCACCCAATTCGGCAATGAGGGTCAGCGCGGACTGATGATCCGCCAGATCGCGCGTCAGAACGCCGGCAGCGTAGTGTGCGGCGTCTTCCTGTCGCGATTGCCAGAGACGCTGCTCAACAACGGTGATGTAGCGATGAACAATAATGCCCAGGATGGCGAGTGTGCAGAGCAGCGTTAACCCCAGTAAGCTCATAAGTTGCCAGCGCAGGCTACGCCACCGCCAGGGGAAAAATGAGAATCCCCCACTGCTTGACACCATGGACTGGCTGGTCATTGAATTGCATCCTTTGGCGCTATCCGAATCATCCTGCGACCCATGCCTTCCATGCGTCCGTTGACGTGGGCGCTACTGTGTTCGGATAGATTGTTCGTATTACGCACGACGTTTCGAGTGCGTTACACCTTGAAGATAAATTATACTCGATTTATGTCATCACGTCACGAATGGAAATCTACATGGGTGTATCCAGGATTTAGGGCGGCACAGGTGACAGTCAGTTGTCACTTCAAAAGTGACTGTCACCTCAAAGCAGCATAACGTGCAGACAGTATAACGTGCAGAATATGGAATTGTCATCCGCAAAAATCGTGAATTTTTGAAGATCTTGAGGCACATTCTGGAGTTTATGCTGGATTACAGTATCGGCGCCACTGGGCAAGCAAATGACGGTTTTTCTTCTGGTGTACGCGTGGCGATACGGATGAGTTTGGGCTGCGTCGCCTTGAGTAACTCCCAATCGGCTAGGTCAGGGTCTCGTCACGGGCCGCGCTCGACCGCTTCCAACAACCGTTCGGCAATGGCCTGCCAGGCCCACGGGTTACTCCTGTTGTATACTGTGTAGGTCAAGTAGTATATGCTGATTCTGGAGGTAGATTCACATGCTCAAAATCGCCATCCTCGACGACTACGCCCAAGTCGCCCTGCAATCCGCCGATTGGTCGGTGCTGGACGGCAAGGCGGAGATCACCGTCTTCGACCGTCACCTCTCGGAAGACGAGGCGGCGGTTGCGTTGCGGCCCTTCGACGTGCTCTGCACCGTGCGCGAACGGATGAGTCTGCCGCGCAGCCTGTTCGAGCGGCTGCCCAACCTCAAATTGGTCACCATCATCGGGACTTCGCTGCCCAACCTCGACCTGGCCGCGGCCACCGAGCACGGCGTGATCGTCTCCCATTCCAGCGTCGGCAACCCGGCGCACGCCAACACCGTCAACGCGACGCCGGAGTTGACCTGGGGGCTGATGATCGCCACGGTGCGCCGCTTCAGCTACGAAGACCGGCGGATGCGCGCCGGCGGTTGGCAGAGCACAGTGGGTATGATCCTGGCCGGGCGCACGCTGGGGTTGTTGGGTCTGGGCCGAATCGGGCAGCGCGTCGCCGCCTACGGCAATGTCTTTGGCATGAAGGTGATTGCCTGGAGTCAGAACCTGACCGAGGAAGCGGCTGCCGCCGTCGGCGCGCAGCGGGTCGAGAAGGACGAGTTGTTCCGTCGCTCCGACGTGCTTTCGATCCACGTCCGCCTCAGCGAGCGCACGCGCGGACTGGTCACCGCCCGTGAACTGACGCTGATGAAACCTGAAGCGTATCTGATCAACACCTCGCGCGGGCCGATTGTGGTCGAGGCTGACCTGATCGCCGCACTGCGGGCGGGTCGCATTGCCGGGGCGGGGCTGGATGTCTTTGATGTCGAGCCGCTGCCGGCCGACCATCCCTTCCGCACGATGGACAATGTCACCCTCACGCCACACCTTGGCTACGTTACGCGCGAGACTTTGAGGGCGTTTTATGGCGATACACTGGAGGCGGTTCAGGCGTTTGCCGATGGCGCACCGATCCGGGTAGCCAACCCTCAGGCCTTGACCCAGGCTTAGCCAGCAGGCAAGCACCCGCAACGGCGCCGTGCTGTTCGTGGTGCGTCCGCGTCAGGCTGCGGCAGTTGCTTGTATAGCCATATGGGCTGCCTGTGATGGACTGTATTCACCACTCGATGTCTCGCCTCTCCAGTTCATCGTCAATAAAAGCCGCCCAAGTTGGATTGGGCTGCCAGATCTGGTAAAGCAAGGGCGCTGCTTCATCCGGCTCGATTCCTTCAATCAGCACCCGATAGAGAAAGGTGAAAGCCGAGGCGCGCATATTGGCAATGCAATGGACAAAGCGCTTTTTTTCTCGGGTACGCTGCATGGCGGCAAAAAACGCCTCTAGGTTTTCGGTGGTGGGCGCTGTCCAGGCGATGGGGATGTGGAAGTACTCGATCCCCAACTCGCGCACCACATCGGCTTCGTCGGCCAAGGCATGGGGCGGGTCATCCGCTGCCAGATTGATGACCACGCTGTAACCCGCCGCCGCGATCGCTGCAAACTGTGCGCGCGTGGGCTGGCCAGCGGTGGCAATCGTCGGCGTGACGGACAAATAGTTATAGATATTGCTCAACTCGGTTGTCATCGAGATCTCTCTTGGTTTGCTCTCTTCACAGTGCTGCTCAGGGCGCCGGCAGCTTGCGCGTCACCCAACGCCAAATAATAAGAGCCACCCCAAACGCCAACAACAGCCCGGTCACTGGCGTATCGGGTGGCCAGGCCGGCACAGGGTTTTCCCACGGGCCGCCCACTACCGTGATAACCGGTTCAGCGATGGTGACCGTGGTCTCGGCCAGCACATCATCCAGCCCACGTCGCCGCACGTAAACCGATACATTCCACAAGCCGCTGTGATTCTGATACGCTCCTTCCGCGACAAAAAAATCACCCCCTTGCTCAACCAGATCCAGGCTGGCCTGGCCCAAGTCGGCTTCTTGAAAAACAAAGAAGAGTCGCACCAGTTGCACCTCACCAATCGCCGACCCATCCTCGTGATAGAGGTGAGCTTGATAGAGGTTGTTGCCCGGTTGATTGGGTGTGATCAGCAAATGAATTGATAGGTCGTCGGCGATGAGAATCTCTTGAAAGATTGTGTTTGTGGCCACAGCCGGGCTGACGGGCGATAGCGGAACCGGCGTCTGCACCAGGATCGCCACGACCACCATCAATAGCAGGCTGATGAGCGCTTCCGTCCACACCCGGCGCACAAAGGGTCGCTCTTCGCCTGGCGCCCAGGTGTGCGCCGCCGCGCCGTGTACAAAGCGGTGGTTGAGCAGCGCGATGCCCAAGGTCACACCCACCAGCCCCAGCTTGGTCAGCAAAATCCACCCGTAGGTTGTAGTCCACAACTGGCTAAACGAACGCAACTGAACAAAGCTGCTAAAGACGCCGGTCACCATCAGCGTAAAGACGGCCAGGGTTGCGATGGCCGAGAAACGCGCCGCCAGGCTGCGCAACGCCACCGCGCTGGCTGGCGATTGAAGCCGTCGCAATCGCCACATGATCAAAGCCAGCAGAGCCAGCCCGCCCAGCCAGATGGCGGCGGCAACCAGATGGAGCCAGTCGCCCCCCATCGCCCAGCCGCTGCCTGTGACCGCCGCGGCATGGCTGCCCAGCGAAAACGAGGCGAGAATGAGGGCGCCAATTAGCAGCAAGAGCCAATTTAGGGCATGCAGCAAACTGGGCCAGATCGGTGAGGCTCCAGCTTGAAGCCAGAGAAAAATTGCGGCAAAAATCCCAGCCAGACCAACCCCGCCACAAAGCGTCAAGAAGAGTTCGCTGCGCTGTGCCGTCAGCCAGGCAACACCGGCCCACCCGCCCACCGCATAGAGCAGTACAAAAGCCAGCAACAGACGGGTGGCGCCGGATTGGACTTTTGGCAAATAGGCGATAAAAAAGCCCAACAGCGCCACCCCCACCACCAACTGCCGCACAAG
>JAHDWG010000740.1 GCA_023384495.1 Caldilineaceae bacterium | reverse complement strand
CGCAGTCCGGAACTGCTCAACGTTGAAGACGAAGTGGCCGGTGAACGACAGGGACGGCTGGTGGTCTACAGCCAACAAGGTAGTCTCTGCAGCGCGCTGTTGGGACGACTGCGCCAGCAACCACCAACATCCTTAGCCGGTGTCGTTGCGCGCGAGGGCTTCTTCACGCTGGTTGACCTGTCGGCTGCAGCGCCGCGACCCGATGATCGGCAGCCCTATACCGGTGAGGGCGCGGCGGACGAGGAGTGGACCTCGACATGGGCATGGCGCGATAGTTGGGCCGGCCCAATGGAGGCCGCCGACCTACTGGTGGAAACCGGCGCCGGCGCCGACCTGCTGCTTTTTCTCTTTGCCGCCGAAGCGGGCTGGCAAGAGGGCGACGCCCGCTGGTTTGCGCGCTTGCGGGCGCTCAGCGCGCCGGTATTGCCGGTGATGATGGTGACTTCGACGACTGACGCCGATGAGACGCTGTTGAGTCACTTGCGCCGGCAATTGGGGATGCGTCCAGTCCTTGTACTGGACGCCGACCCAGCAACATGCTCACCAATCGCAGAGGATGACGATCCGAGCGCCCCCACCATGCCCACACTGCCGCCGCAAGACCTGATTGGGTTAGTGGAGCGGATTCTGGCGCTCCGCCCTCGTTTGGCGCTGGCATTGGCGCAAGAGGCGCCTGCCTGTCGCCGTCTGATTGCCACACGGGTGATCCGCACCGGCGCCCTGGTAACCGCGTTGGTCGGCTCGGAACCGATCCCGCTGCTCGACCTGCCTCTACATGTGGCGATGCACTGGAAGGTGGCGCTGCAACTGGCCGCGATCTATGGCCGTCCCGGCTTGGATTATCGCAGTCGCGAGATGGCCAGTGCGGTAACCCTCAATCTGGTTGTGCGCCACATTGCGCAACAGGGGCTCAAGCTGTTGCCCCTCTTTGGCTGGCTGTTGAGCGGTGCGCTCAGTGCGTTGAGCACCTATCTGTTGGGCCATGCGCTGCTTCGCTATTATGAAGAGGAGCAACTGCTGCCAGAGCTCCCCCCCAATTGGCGTAATCGATTGCATGATGGCTGGCAACGGCTCGCCAACGCACGTTTGCGCTGGCCCTGGAGAGAGCAGTGATGAGCGCTGCACCATGGTGGCGATGGGTGTGGTCAATTGGCAAACGGGGCGCGGGCGCGTCTTCGGCATTGTTTGCTCCACCGGCAGTCCATTCCAATGACGGGCGGGCTACACCGTTGGCCGGCGCGGCAGAAATCGTGGCCGAGCCACCTATGAAACCGGCGGGCGTCCTGCGCGCCCAGCCGCCGGAGCGGCTCTTTACGCAGCAGCGTATGCAGCAGGCGTGGCTGGCAATAAAACGAGCCGGGGGTGGTCCGGGGGTGGATGGCGTCACGCTTCAGAAATTTGCCGACCCCAATGAGGGGCATCTGACATCCTTGCGCAGGGAGCTGCTGGCCGGCGCATACAAACCCAATCCCGTGCGTCAGGTGCTAGTGCCCAAACCTGATGGTGGGTTGCGCGCTTTAGGTATTTGGGCTTTGCGAGATCGTGTGGCGCAGCGCGTGGTCTACGATCTGATCGCACCCAGTTTCGAGGCCATCTTTTTGCCGTGCAGTTTTGGTTTTCGTCCCGGCCGTCGTGTAGCGGATGCCGTAGAGCAAGTGTGCGTCTATCGTGAGCAAAATTTGCGCTGGATTTTGGACGGTGACATCTACCACTGTTTCGA
>JAHDWG010000196.1 GCA_023384495.1 Caldilineaceae bacterium | reverse complement strand
GTGATGGTGACCGTGCCGGCCAGGTCGTCGGTTGTGTCAAAGCTCCACGACCAGGCGCCGTCGTTGTTGTTGGTCACCGTGCCCAGCGAGGCGCTCAGCGTCACCGTGTCGCCGTCGGCATCGTCCACCGTGCCGCTGTTGGTGGCGGTCTCGCCTTCGTCCACCGTCACGCTGGCGTTGTTGGCAGTAACGACTGGAGCCTCGTTGCTGGCCTCCTGCTCCAGTTCATAGGCGCCGATGTCGAAGCCACTGCCCTGTGGGCGGCTCACTCCGCGCTGGTCGGTGGCGGGACCACTGGTGTTGGCGTCCACAGCTGGGCTGCCGGCGACCAGGGCATGAGTGGCCGTGTCGCCCGGTGCGTTGACCTGCAAGGTCGTGTCCAGGATGGCGGAGAGCGCCGTGGGCGCAGTGCCGTCACTGGTGGCGACAATGTCGTCCCCATCGGGCGTGAAGCCGTAGAAAGCCTGCGCGTTGGTCAACCCATCGTGGCTGAAGAGATTGACGTCGGCGGAGTTAATGGTACTGGCGCTGGCCAGACAGGTGGGGGCGTTGGCGTCCGCTGCGCTGACACAGCCGCCAAAGGCGAGGATTTCCGCTCCTAATCCTGCCTGATTGCCGGAAATCAGGCTGCGCTGCAGGGTCAGGCTGCCACTTGAGTTGCGGATGCCACCGCCGTCGTGCGTGGCGGTGTTGCCGCTGATCGTGCTGTCACTGATGGTCACATTGCCATAGTTGGCGATGCCACCGCCGACATCAAAGGAGGAGTTGCCGCTGACCGTGCTGTTGTTTATCGTCAGTGTGCCACCGTTGGAGATGCCTGCGCCTCTGGCCCCACTGTTGCCACTGACCGTGCTATTGTTCAGGGCCAGCATCCCCCCGTTGTAGATGCCGCCACCGTTAAAAACAGCACCACCACCGCTGATGGCCGTCTGGTTGAGGGTGAGGTCGCCACTGGCTGCCACCTGCAGGATGCGAAAATTTTCTGCTGCGCCATTGTCGCGGGCGATGGTAAAGCCAGCGCCTTCGATGGTGATGGCGCTGGCGATGACCGGCAGGCCGTTAACACCGTTGTTGGCGCTATACAGCGTCACGTCACTCAGCAGCGTAATCGTATCGAGGCCGGGGTTGCCGGCGGCGCAGTCACCGGTGGCGGTGTCGGTGTTGGCAGCGGTGATGGCGTCGACGAGCAGGCAGTCGGTGCCGTTGATGTGCGCTTCGGCCGGGCCGGCCGGGAAGGCGTGGGCTGCCGGTGCGCCGCTCAGCGCCAGCGCCAGGGCGACGCCGGCCAGCGATGCGCCGAGTTTGCGCTGCCAGCGCACTTGCGCCGGGCGCGACAGCAACTCCAGGGCACGGTGAAAGTGCTGGAAGCGCTCCAACAAGTGGCGGCTCCGCTGCAAAAGCAGGTGCGCCAGCCGTGGTGATTTGCCCTCTTGCTCACGCCAGGCTCGCCAGAAGCCTTGCGCCAGCTCGTCGGGCGGTTGGTGGGGTTGGTGTTGGTGTTGCATGTGAAGTTTCCTTTGGGTTGATAGAACTTGACTGAACATTGAGAACTACTCAGACTGTACCGGTACGAACAACGACACCACTCACGAGCTTACGGGCCGATCCCATACGCCCGGCAGGGCTGAGAGGGATCCCGGTCCTCAGCACTGCCCATCGTTTGGGATGGGTACGGTTGCTGACAACGAATTCGGGGAACAGATTGAGCGGATTGCACAAAACAGAATCCGTTCCCACATCTAGTTTGGAGCGGATTTCGTGGATCATCATCCGTGCAATTCGCTCCCAAGATCCGCTGTCAGTGGGCTGCCCACGCTTACCTACTTGGCATTGACCGACCATTCAATCCTGGTTGCTGACAACTAATGACTTCTAACTGACAGTGCGGAATTTCATCGTCGTAAAGCCAGGTCTGAAAAAGCTCTTCCAACGGCTGCCCACTGATCTCCTCGGCCAGGGCGATGAAGTCGGCGGTGCTGGCGTTGCCGTATTGATAGCGCGCTACCCATTCACGCAACAGGGCAAAGAAGGCGGCGTCGCCAATGTGCAGGCGCAGGGCGTGCAGGCTCCAGGCGCCGCGGATGTAGACCGGCGCCCCGAACAACCGGTCGGGCGGTGGGTTCGCCGGTGGGCCCATCTGCGCCCGCACCATGCTAGCGTACTGGGTGCGCAGCAGCGCCTCGAAGGCGGCCTGGCCTTGTGTCTGTTCCACCCACAGCCATTCGCCGTAGGTGGCGAAACCTTCGTTTAACCAGGTGTCCTGCCAGGTGGCGGGCGTCACACTGTTGCCAAACCACTGGTGCGCCAGTTCATGCAGTTGTTCACCCGCCACCCGGCTGGTGGGCAGGATGGTCAGCGTCTGCGCTTCCAGACCGATGCGGACGCTCGCATCGTCGATCACCGCCACGCCGTAGGCTTCGAAGGGGTAGGGGCCGAGCAGGTCGGTAAAAAAGCGCAGCAGCGCCGGTGTTTCACGCAATGCAGCGACCAGCGCCGGTGGCACGTCGGGCGGCAGAAAGTGGCGGATGAGCAGCCGGGGGCCCCTGGGGCGCGGCCCCTCGTCCGTCATCACCTCAAATTCGGCAATCGCCACCGTCGCCAGATAGCTCGCCATGGGTTTGGTTTCGTCCCACACATAGGTGCGGGTGGCGCCGTGGTCCCGCTCGTCGATCTGCAGCCCGTTGGCGGCGACCACATAGGGCTTGGCGACCGTGATCGAAAAGGTGTAGGTCGCCTTGTCGCTGGGGTGATGGTTGCCCGGAAACCAGGTCATCGCGCCGGACGGTTCGCTGATGACAAAGACGCCGGGGGCAAAACGCCGCCAGCCAATCGCACCATAGCTGCGCGGCACGGCTGGGTCATCGCTGATCGGTGTGGGCTGGCCGTGATAGGCGACGGTCACGGTAAAGGCTTGCCCGTTGGCGAGCGGTGCGGCGGGTGTAACGGCCAACTCGCTGCCGCTGCGCTGGAAGCGAACGCGGCGGTCGTTGACCTGGACCTCATCGATCTCCAGCCCCAAGAAGTCGAGATGGAAGGTGCGCAACCCTTGCGTCGCCTGCGCCTGGATCGTTGTCGTGCCGGTGATCGTGTTGCTCGCCATCTCCACCGCCAGCGTGATGGCGTAGTGTGTCACGTCATAGCCGCCGTTGCCCAGGAGCGGGTAGAGGGGGTCGCCCAGCCCGGTTGCGCCCACGCCCGTGGTATCTGCCTGGCCGGGCGGAGCGACCAACGTCGGCCAGGTACAGGCCGTCAGCCAGAGAGAGACCAACAGCAGGAGATTTGTCGACCAGCTAGCGTGCTTGCACATAGGTATCCAGCAAAGAAAAAGCTTCATGGAATGCGGCGCAACGCAGTTGACGCATATTTGTCTGTTTGCTATACTTTTTGTCAGTCCAGTCTGATCCACATCAGCAATGAGCTAACGGGGATTTTTACGAAAGCTAGAAATGATGGCGGTCTCACAAATCAGTCCTAGAGTTGTGGCGGTTGCCGGCCTGGTCAAACGGTTTAACCGTAGCGAGCTAGCGCAATTGGTGGCGCTGGTGCCTGCCCTGCACAAGGTTCAACTGAATGACGACGAGCAATTGATCGCTCATTTTCGCCAACTCGGTGTAGAACAACGCGCCGGTCGCTCCACCAGCCCCGATGATCCTTTTCTCGGTGGGCTGACTTATGCCCAGTACTTTGCGCTCTCAGCGGCGGACCAAGACGCCTTCTGGGAGCAGTTGTTTGCCGATACCTCCATAGACATGGAGAGCCTGCCTGAACTGGATCTACCTGCTGATGCCAACCTGCCTGCTGGATAAGAATGTCGTACGCAGAGCTATTGAAGGCATCGGCAAGACACAGATCGGCTATCAACTGACCAACGAGGAACTTGCTGCGCTCCGTTTTCTCCTGGCGGCGGAACAGGGCCAACTGCTGTTGTTTATCTCGATTGAGATGCAACACATTTTGGATCGCTTTGGTGAGCACCCGGATGTTCAGGTGGTGCATCGCTTTGTTCAGGTCTTGCGTCCTGCGCGCTATTTCAAACGTTGGGCGCGCCGGTTGCGCACCCATGGCTTCACCCGCGAAGATGCCAAGGTATTGGCGTTGGCGACCTTCGGCGTTGATCCAGCAACCAACGCGCTGGGCGTTGAGCAGATCGCTACGTTCGATCAACCAATGGTCCACCATGTGGCGTATCTTCAAGATCGTCTCACTCACAGGTTGAAAGCGATGGCCGTCCAACTTCCGACTCCTTACGCACTAGCCAGATTGCCCGTTGTTCGCTCTCCGCACGATTTCCAATAGAAAGCTCAAACCTGCACCGCCAGGGGCGTCTCAGCCAGCGCCGCATCGGGCAGGACGTAGGAATGCGACAGCCGCTCGTCCTCCCACTCCAACATCTCCGGGAAGCGGGTGTTGGGCAGCACTTGCACGGCGAAGATCTCCTGCACGCCGCTCTCGAAGCGCAAGAACCCCAACGTTTGCCCGGTTTCGATGTGGACGACCCAGACGCCACAGGTGCGCTCCTCGCCCAGCCGGTCGGTCAAAGGCAGGCCGCTAAAGGTGGCCGATTCGCGTACCTGCGAGAGGCCGATAAAGGCCAGCGGACCGTAGAAGTCGAGGCCGCGGGTGAAGCCGGGCAGTTGACAAAGAGTGCGGAGTGTGGAATTCGGAGTGCGGAGTGCGTCTACCCATGCTAAACTGCCTTGACCCGATTCGAGTAGCCACAAGCGATCTTGATACCAGCGCGGGGAGTGGGGCATCGAGAGGCCACGCAGCAGCACCTCGTTGGTCTCCACGTCCATGAGCAGACCGCCGCTGGCTTTGTTGGTGCGCCAGCCGCCGGCGGTGTCAGTCTCGTCCAGGGCGGTGACATATTTTGGTTTGCCATCGACCATCGCCAACCCGTTGAGATGGCAGCGGTCTTCGGGGGCATAGGCCGTCACAAAGGGCGGTCGCCAGCGCGGGTGGAAGCTGTGGGCGGCATCCAGCGTGCAGAGGCAGCCAAAGCGGGTGTTGACCAGCCACAGTTCACCGTCAGCGTCGTAAGCCATCTCGTGGATATCGATGTCGCCGGTGATGTGGATGCGCCGCGGCAGATAGCAGGCGTCATGTTTGGCGGGTGCCCCATTGGGGCGCGGTTCTAGTTTGCGCGCTACCGCCGGCATGTTGTGCAACTCCCAGACCGTCTTCTGCCCGCCAATCGCCAGTTTATTGCCCTGCACCGCGATGCCCATCGGTTTGTGGAAGGTGCGAAAGTGGGTGTTAATAACCCCGGCAGGGCCGTGACCGTTGGTATGGGCGCCGGGGTCGTTGCGCACCAGGATCACCTTGCCCGCCTGGTAGGTGGAGACGACCAGGCTGATGTTGAGTTGAGCAAAAATCTGCGGCAGGCTGCTGGTGTAGACACTGCGCAGTTCTTGGGTTGGCCCGGTGGGCGTTGCGGCTGTGGTCATGGCTTAACCTTCTAGTGCATGTTTTAACAGAGTGGTTTGTCATTCACCTTCCTGGAAGCTTTGAGCTTCCAGGAAGGTTTGCGTTCAATCATGAGCAATCATACGTGTTCAACTACTCGTGCTTGCGCCGCGCCACCACAATGATGACGAGATTGGCGGCTGCCAACACACCCACTACCACGACAACGGCGAAGAGCGGATTGCCGCTCAGCGGTGCGCCGGTGACGGGCAGGGTGATCGGGGCCTGGCCGAGGATAAACTCACGAGCATTGAACGGCTGGACGGGGCGCGCATTGAGGTGGAAGATCGCCTCGTAGGCCGCCAGTTGCGCCGCCGAAACCTCGACCGGCGCCGGCATCACATGCCACTTGACCGCTTCGCTGCACGGCGGCGTGGTCAACGAGCCATCATAGCGCCAGTAGCGCTGGTCGGCGGGCAGCAGGTCGGCGGCGTGGATGGTCACGCCCTCGATGGTCTCCGGCTCGCCTTCTTCAGCCGGCATGTGGTCAAAGATGGGGGCCAGCGCTGCATTCTCGGCCCCTTCGACCAAAAAGACCCCCACGACGGCCAGCCCCTCCGTGTCGTTGCGATGCACCAGGTGCAGTTCCATGGGCAGATCGCCGCCATCCACGGTATGTTCACTGGGACGGTGGAAGTGAAATTGCAACAGCTCGTAGGGTCGGCCATCGATTTGCACCGTGCTGCCCGCCTTGTAATTGGCCTGGATCGTATGGCCGTTGTTGACGATGGTCAGCCCGCTCGGCTGGTAGGCAAAGGCAAGGTCAGCCGGATTGAGGGGCGCCGTGGCGGCAATATCGATGGGCGACTGCTCGAGACCGGTCGCACAGAGGGTGTAGGCCGGGTCCATTTCGCCCCAGTGGGCGGGCCCGTGTTCGCCCTCATAGCCCCAATGCACCTCCTCCGCCAGGGCAACGCCGAACAAGGTTGCATTCAGCAACACGACAAGCGAGATGATCACATTCAGTTTCTGTTTCATGGGTTGGTCTCCTGTCTGGTTGGTTGAAAATGATATTGAATCCGATTGCACGCGCACGGTATAGCCCGACCTTACGGAAGGCTCTGAGCTTCCCGTACGGCAAAACACAGCGAATCGATGCGGTTGGCGCTGCAACGTTCGTCAAGGCGCAGCGTCAGGGGTCGTGGGCGAAAAATCCATCCTGGCGGCGTTTTCAGAGTTTTGCGCATCCGGTGGTAGAATTTGGTTTTGTAGTTCCATCAATTCAGCGCGCAAGGCAACCAGTAAGTCGTCTATATCGATGAACCCGCGCCGTTGGCCCGTCGCCACTTTTTCCAGCAAACAACGCAGGACCACCGTCTGGGTCGCAGCGCTATACTCGACCTGGCTGCGGATGATGAGCGTGCAATTGGCCACCGGATTGGTCTTCATGGTGGTAGCATAGCGGCCCAACGCATTAAAATCGTGAGAAAAACGTGATAAATGCCAAATTTGGAAGCCTATGACTGAACTCTTGCGGCTCAGCCTGCTGGGGACACCCCAAATTCTGGTCGGTGAACGGACGCTGTCCGGGGCGGCCTCCTACAAAAAAACCGAAGCGTTGCTCTTCTACCTCGCCGTCACCGGTTACACGGGCGCCGCACAGACCGCACAGCACACACGCGATGCCATCGCGGCTCTGTTTTGGGGTGAACAGCCCGACGCCCAGGCCAGGCAGAGTTTGCGCACCCTGCTGTCTGACCTGCGCCGGCTGGTGGGGGACCATGTGCAAATCGAGCGCCAGACCGTGGCCTTTGACCGCTCGCGCCCCTACTGGCTCGATGTAGAGGTGCTGCGGCGTAGCCTGGAACCAGATCCATCATCGGTCGACCGGACCGTGCGCCAGGCCGCGGTCGATCTCTACCAGGGGGAGTTTCTGCATGGTTTCCAGGTGCGCGACGCCCCACCCTTTGAAACCTGGGTGGTAGAGCAGCGTGAACAGATCCACACGCTGGTGGTGAATGCGCTGACGGGGCTGGTGAGTGAGTATACCCAGAGCGGCGATCAGGCGGCGGCGATGGCGGCCAATCGCCGGCTGCTTGGCCTGGACCCCTGGTCAGAGCCGACCCATCGCCAACAGATGCGCTTGCTGGCGCAGACGGGGGATCGGGCCGCGGCCCTGGCCCAGTACGAAACCTGCCGCCGCGTGCTGGCCGCCGAGTTTGGCATCGAGCCCCTGCCGGAGACCACGGCGCTCTATGAGCAGATACGAGCCGGTGAGATAAGTCCTTTGTTATCGGTCATTGGTCATTTGTCCACAGATGCCAGGAGTGACGAGCAGCCTGAGCCAGGACGCACCACCAATGACCCAGAACCAGTGACCGATGACAAAGGGCCAATGACCAGTGCCTCCCCACCCTTGCAAGTGACCGGCCACAACCTGCCCCTGCAGGCAAAACTGTTTGGCCGGCAAGCGGAGTTGGCGAGTTTACAAAAGTGGGTCGTCGAAGAGGCGGGCGCCCCCAGGGCGCGGCTGGTGGGCATCTTCGGCATTGGCGGCCAGGGGAAGACCACCCTGATTGCCACCTTTGTCCGGGCGCTGGCGAATGCGTCTCCCCCTCCCTTCCCCCAGCTTGGAAAAGCAACCGATTCTTCGGTGGCGAGAGCAGCGGTTGGCCAGGGCGGCTTCACCCGTATTATCTGGCAGTCGTTGTTGAATGCGCCGCCCCTGGCCGAAGTGTTGCAGGGGTGGGTTTATGTGCTTTCGGACCAGACGGTGACCAGCCTGCCCAACAGTCTGGATCAGCAGTTGCGGCTCCTGTTGGACTATCTGAGTCACCAGCGCTGCTTGTTGATCCTCGACAACCTGGAGAGCATCCTGCAAGGCGACGAGCAGAGCGGCGCCTACCGGCCAGGCTATGAAGCGTACGGCCAACTTCTACGCCACCTGGCTGTGGGCGAGCACCGCAGTTGTCTACTCGTCACCAGTCGCGAACGCCCCCCCGAAGTGACCCGGCTGGAGGAAGAGACACCGGTTGTCCGCAGCATATCGCTGACCGGGTTACCTGCTGACGCCGGGCGGCAGGTGTTGGTAGGGCGTGGGCTAACGGCGAACCCGGCGGGCCTGGATGCGCTCGTGCAGCACTATTCGGGCAACCCGTTAGCGCTCAAATTGGCTGCCGAGACTGTCCACGAGATCTTTGACGGTGACATTGGTGCGTTTCTCCAGACTGAGACCCTGGTGTTCGACGACATTCGCCATGTGTTGGATCAGCAGTTCGCCCGTCTGACGCCCCTGGAAGGCGAACTCATGCGCTGGCTGGCAATCCTGCGTGAACCGGTCCCCTTCACCGGTTTGCGCGATCTACTCGCCCAGCCGCCCGCCGCGCGCCTGGTGTTAGAGGCAGTGCGCTCGCTGCAACGACGTTCGCTGCTCGAGAAATTCGACGAGGGCTTTGGGTTGCAAAATGTCGTGTTGGAATACACCACCGACCGGCTGGTTGAGGATTTTGGATTTTAGATTTTGGATTGACGGAGGAGCAATCAAAAATCGAAAATCTACAATCCGCAATCCTTAACCGCCACGCCTTGATTCTGGCTCAAGTCAAAGAGTATGTGCGCGCCAGCCAGACGCGCTTGCTGCTGCAACCGGTTGCTGAACGCCTGGTTGATCATCTTGGCAGCATGGGCGCTGAACAACAACTGCAACGGCTGCTGGTGCAAGTGCGCAGAGCGCCACCCCGCCCCGGCTATGCCGCGGCCAATCTGTTGCACCTGCTGTTGCACCTGGGCGTAGACCTGCGCGGCTTTGACTTTTCGCAGCTCTACTTCCGGCAAGCACACCTGCGTGGGATCAGCCTGCCGCAGACCAATTTTGCCGGAGCGCAGTTCGTTGACAGCCTCTTTACCGAACCGTTTGGTCTGGTCTACACGGTCGCTTTTAGCCCTGACGGCCACTATGTGGCAGCCGGCACGAGCGAAGGCGCCATCTATCTATGGCGCACAGCCGACCAACAACTGGCGCACGGGATCCAGGCGCATCAACAGGCGATCCGACAATTGACTATCGTCCAGCCGGCCGGGGCTGAGGGCGATGGGGCGACGCCCCCACTGCGTGAGCGTCACCTGGTGCTGGCCAGCGCCAGTGACGACAAAAGCGTTGGCTTCTGGGTCCTGTCTGCACCGGGGGTGGTAGACCGGCATGTACAACTCACACACCCACAGCAAGAGGCGGTGGTGGCCGTGGGCCTGCATCGGGATGGCCAGCGCGTGACCGGCGTTGACATCGATGGCCAGGTCTTTGTGTGGGATGTAGGAGAGCGCCAGGATGCGCAGCTTGTCCATCACTTTGCCACCGCTTTCACACGGATTCGGTTGGTGGCCTTTAGCCGCGATGGTCAAACCGTGGTGATTGGTCACCGCGACGGCGCCGTGCGCTTTTGGCAGGCGGCGACCGGAGAAGCGAGTCTGCGGTTAGCGGGAGATACAGGCTTGATCTTCACCCTGTCCTTGAGCCGGGATGGGCGGCTGCTTGTCACCGGCGGCAGGGAGGGACACATTACGTTGTGGCGGTTGCCAGCGGGAGACCTAGACCAGGTGATGGGGCTACGCCCCCACTATGTAATCAAAACCAAGGCAGGCGCTATTCGTGCCCTGGCCTTCAGCCCGGACGCAAAATTCGTCGCTACGGGCCATGAAGACCTGGCCGTCCGGTTGTGGAGCTTTGATGCACAGGGGCGTCTGCACCTGCAGCGCACCCTGCTGGGGCATACCCAGACGATCTGGTCGGTGGCCTTTGGCCCATCGCCAGCGACCCAGCCGGCGATGGACTCGGTGATGCAGCAGAGTAGAAACGGTCATCCAACCAGGCAACTCCTCGTCACGGGCAGCAGCGACCAAACGGTGCGGGTATGGGATGTGGAAACGGGCCATACCCTCTATATGCTGCGCGGCCAACCGCGGGTGCTGGCTGCCCACACCCTCCACCCACTGCCGTCAACGCCACCGGAGAGCCAGCCAGGCACGCGCCAGGATGAGGGTTGGTTGCTGGCAGCCGCCGGCTATGATGGGTTGATCCATCTGTGGAAAGGGCAAGGCCGCACAGTGGATGGCGCCCATCGTGTCCTGCGCGGGGCGCGCGGTCCGCTCTATGCCGTTGCCATCAGCCCAGACGGGCGCAGCGTGGTCGCCGGCGGCTATGACTCGACCATCTACCTGTGGGATCGGGTCAGCGGGCAATTACGGCAGACCTTCCACGGGCACACGAATTGCGTCTATGCGCTCGCTTTTCACCCCGCGCCCTCAGGGCTCCCGCCTGCGGGCGCGCAGCTCCTGGCCAGCGGCAGCGGGGATGGGACCGTGCGGCTGTGGTTGCTGCCGGGCGATGAGGGCGACCAGGGGCGCGTGGCTGGCTTCGCTGTGTCGGCGCAGCCCGTGGCGGTGCTCCAGGCTGACCTGGATGTGGTGCATGATCTGGCCTTTAGCCCAGATGGGCGTCTCCTGGCGCGGGGTGGCTCAGACCGGTTGCTACGCCTGTGGGATATGACGCAGAGCAATTACCCCGAGTTGGTCGAGGCCCGCAAACTAGTGCAGGATGAGAGTGAAGAGGACATCTTCGGCGTTGTCTTTAGCCCAGACGGGACCAAAGTCGCCTGTAGCGGAAATCACCTGGTTCATATCGTTGATATAGCGAGCGATGCCGCGCCACTGATTCTGCGTCAGCATACCGCCTGGATCGCTGGGATTGCCTTTAGCCCGGATGGGGCAACCCTGGCCAGCGGCAGCGCCGACTGCACCGTCTGTCTGTGGGAGGTCGCCACGGGCGCCCTGCGCGCCGTTTTGCGCGGTCACCGGGAGGTCATCTACCGGGTTGCCTTTACGCCCGATGGCGCGGCGGTTGTCAGTTCCGGCTTCGATGGCGCGATCAAATTTTGGGACAGCCAGACAGGAGAGTGTATCAACACAGTAACGGTTGAAGGCCCCTATGCCGGTATGAACATTGCGGGCGTTACCGGGATAACCGAAGCGCAGAAAGCGGCGCTCAAAACGCTGGGGGCTGTGGAAGGGTATGTCGCCGGTAGCGACGACGCTCGCAACCTATTGACCAACAAGTGATCCTGTACAGCAACTGGTTGCGCCGTTGCCTTGTTGATAAAGGACTGGAGAGCAGTCCCGGTTTCGGGACTGGCGCGGCGTGATGCAAAAAAGTAAGGGATGGAAGGTCAGCGAGTGGGCTTACTCTGTCGTTGACCTTCTATCCCCTATGTTGCATAAACCAGACAAATATATATTATGGCAGGCTCGTCTCACCCATCAACCAGCGATCCACCTCACGCGCCGCGCCGCGGCCCTCGTTGATTGCCCAGACGACCAGGCTCTGCCCGCGGCGCATGTCGCCGGCGGCGAAGACTTTGGGGATGCTGGTCTGGAATTTGCCATATTCGGCCTTGGCATTGGTGCGTGGGTCGCGTTCGACGCCCAGTTGTTCGAGCATGGCATCTTCCGGCCCGCGGAAGCCCAAGGCAAAGAGCACCAACTGAGCGGGCACGATGCGCTCTGTCCCCGGAATGTTGCGAGGCATGGGCCGGCCATTTTCCGTGACCCACTCGACATCCACCATCTCGATTGCGCGTACATGACCGTTTTCATCGCCAAGGAAGCGCGTGGTTTGCACGGCATACTGGCGAGGGTCTTCCCCCCACAGTGCCGCGGCCTCGGTCTGGCCGTAGTCGAGCTTGTAGACGCGCGGCCACTGTGGCCACGGGTTGTCCGGCGCGCGTTGAAGGGGCGGTTTGGGCACAATCTCCAGTTGCACCAGGCTACGGCAGCCATGCCGCAGCGACGTGCCGACACAATCGGTGCCCGTGTCGCCGCCGCCTAGCACCACCACATCTTTGCCCTGGGCCGAGATATAGTGCCCGTTATTGGTGCCACCCACCCGGCTATCCAGCAGATGTTTGGTGTTGCCGTGCAAAAACTCCATGGCAAAGTGGATGCCTGCAAGCTGGCGTCCTTCGGTTTTGGCAAAGAAATCATTGGGCTTGGTGGCGCCGCCACAGAGCACCACTGCGTCGTATTCATCGAGCAACTGCTGGGCAGGAATCGTCTTGCCCACTTCGCAATTGGTGACAAACTTGATGCCCTCGGCCTTGAGTAGGTTGACGCGCCGCTGCACCACGTGTTCTTTGTCCAGCTTCATGTTGGGGATGCCGTACATGAGTAGGCCGCCAACGCGGTCAGCACGCTCGTAGACGGTAACCCAATGGCCAGCCTTGTTGAGTTGCGCTGCCGCCGCCAACCCTGATGGGCCTGAACCGACCACCGCCACTTTTTTGCCGGTGCGCTGCGCCGGCGGCTCGGGCGCGACCCAGCCCTCTTCAAACCCTTTGTCGATGATCGCACATTCAATGCTCTTGATCGTCACCGGCGGGTCGATGATGCCCAGTGTGCATGAGCCTTCGCACGGCGCCGGGCAGACGCGCCCCGTAAACTCGGGGAAGTTGTTGGTCTTGTGCAGCCGGTCCAGCGCCTCGCGCCAGAGGCCGCGGTAGACCAAATCATTCCATTCGGGGATCAGGTTGTTGATGGGGCAACCCGACGCCATGCCGTTGATCAATTGCCCCGTGTGGCAGAAAGGGATGCCACAGTCCATACACCGAGCGCCCTGCTGCTGCAACGTGCGATCCGACAGATGGAGGTGGAATTCCTCGTAATCGTGAATGCGCTCAAGGGGTGGTCGCTCTGCCGGGTTCTCACGCGTAAATTCCAGGAAACCAGT
>JAHDWG010000195.1 GCA_023384495.1 Caldilineaceae bacterium | reverse complement strand
GCTCGACATCTTTCTCGACCAGCCCACCCGCTCGCGCATCGTTCAAAGCCCCTCTCAGTTTGACCCAGAGATGGGTCGCAAGTTGCCGCTCCACCTGTTGTTGGTCGACGATAACGCCACCAACCAGAAATTGGGGCGGCGACTGTTGGAGCGGCTAGGCTATCGAACCGATGTGGCCGCCAATGGGGTTGAGGCGCTCGAAGCGCTCCGTCGGCAGGCGTACGATGTGCTTTTTATGGATGTGCAGATGCCGGTGATGGATGGGCTTGAGGCGACTGGTCACATCCGCCGCGGGTGGCCGCCTGAGGCCCAACCCTATATCATCGCCATGACGGCCAATGCGCTTGCCGAGGACCGAGACATCTGCATGGCCGCCAAAATGGATGACTATGTACAGAAGCCGGTGCGGGTGCCGTTGCTGGTCGAGGCGTTGCGCCGGGCCGCCGCCGCCCGCGGGCTTATTGAGCCGGCCACGGCAACGCCGAACGCGCGCCCAACCGAGGCGGCGCCCCCGTCGCCCCCACCGGTGGGTGACGCCATCGACCGGACGGCGCTGCAACGCTTGCAATCGATGATGGGGGGCGACCCTGCCCATCTGCGCGAACTCGTCGAAGGCTTTCTCGAAGAGGCCCCGCAGTTGGTAGCCACGCTGCGCCAGGGCGCCGAAGTCGGTGACGCCGCCGCGGTGCGGCTGGCCGCCCACAGTCTCAAGTCTAATGCGGCGGACTTTGGCGCAGCCACGCTGCGTGATTTTAACGCTGCGCTTGAGCAGATGGCGAAGGAAGGTTCGCTCGACGGGGCCAGTGCGTTGGCCGAATCCATTGAACAGGAATTTGCGCGCGTCCAGCGCGCGCTACAGGCGATGCAAGATGAGTAACATGGAATCTCAAGCCCAGCAAGCCTCCATCCATCACGGCAAAATTCTCGTGGTGGATGACAACCGGATGAACCGCATCAAACTGGCGCACATGCTCGAAGAGCAGGGGCACATCGTCGCCCTGGCTGCTGACGGTCACGAGGCGCTTACCCTGCTTCACGACCAACGACCGGAACCACAGATCGACGTCGTGCTCCTCGACCTGTTGATGCCTGGGATGGATGGTTTTCAGGTGCTACAGCAGATCAAAAGCGATCTGGCCTTGCGCGACCTCGTCGTCATTGTCATTTCCGCTTTGGACGAAATGGAGAGCATTGTCCGCTGTATTGAGTTGGGGGCGGAAGATTTTTTGCCCAAACCGTTTGAGCCGGTCATTCTGCGCGCCCGGCTCAAGGCCAGCCTGGAACGCAAGAAGCTGCGCGACCTGGAGCGCACCTATCTGCAACAAGAGATGATGCTGCGCCAAAGCGAGAAACTAGCGACGCTGGGCCGATTGAGCGCGGGCGTCGCCCACGAACTCAACAACCCGGCGGCGGCGGCCCAGCGTAGCGCCGGCGCGCTTGCCGACGAGCTGGCGCGCATGCAGGCGGCCCAGCGCCGGCTCACTGTCAGGGGGCTCACAGCCGCCCAAGAGGCCGAGCTGGAACGCCTTGCCGCGCAGATTGCCCAACGCGTTGCCGAGCCGGTCATCCTCGATTCGCTGACCCGTATGGATCATGAGGAAGCGGTGGAAGCGTGGATCGGCAAACATCGGTTAGAGAATGGCTGGGAGTTTGCCGCCGATTTGGTCGCGATGGGCATCGACCCATCCGCTCTGGACAGCTTGGCCACCCATTTTGCCAGTGACCAACTATCGGCCGTCATTGTGTGGATCAGCACAACCTACAATCTTCATGCGTTGGCCCGAGAAATCGGCGATACGACAGCCCGCATTTCCGAGATCGTTAGCGCGCTCAAGTCCTACACCTATATGGACCAGGCGCCGATTCAGCAAGTTGACATCCACAAAGGGCTGGAAGATACGCTGACCATATTGCGTCACAAACTACGTGAGGGCATCGTAGTGGAGCGCGACTATGCGCCCGGGCTGCCCAAAATCGAGGCCTATGGCAGTGAGTTGAATCAGGTCTGGACCAATCTTATTGACAACGCCATTGCCGCCATGGGTGATGCCGGGCGGCTCACATTGCGCACAAGACAAACCGATGATGGCGTGCTTGTGGCGGTTGAGGATACAGGACACGGTATCCCCGCCGAGATCCAGGGCAAAATCTTTGACCCGTTCTTCACCACTAAGCCCCCTGGTGAAGGCACCGGGCTAGGGCTCAACATCTCACACAGTATCGTCGTGCAGCGTCACATGGGCCGCATCGGCGTGGAATCGCGGCCCGGCCACACTCGTTTTGAGGTTAGCCTTCCGATTACAAGCTGATTGTGGAGATCATGTCAAACGTAGTGCGTCGGATCGCCTGCCCGCCTTTACGCATCTCGTTTGAAAATTCTCACCTCAGCTAACCGCCACCACCGCCGGCTGAAGAATGCGCGCTAGCTCCTCCAGCCCCACCTGCATCATCGTGCGGTCGTCGCCACCGCCGCCATAGAGGACACCCCCAAAGCGCGCGGCTGCCGTGGTCACCGATGCGTCGAGCACCACCGGCAACACGTAGCGATGACCAAAAGGCGGCACCCCCCCGGCTGGGTAGCCGAGCAGCGCTAACACCGTCTCTGCCGGCGCCAGTTTGACGCGACGCTTTGAGACGCCCAGATGGGCCGCCAACAGCTTCGCCTGAACACGCCGTTCCCCGTGGCTGATCACCACCACCGCATTGTCAGACCCATTGCCCCCCGCTGCCTCATCCTGCGGCTGTAGCAAAAAGAGGAGCGTCTTGATGATCTGCTCCGGGTCGACGCCCAGCGCCGCGGCGGCCGCCGGCACCGTGGGCGTGTGGCCAATCTCGTGGATCAGGCGGGCGACAATTGCCTGCTCTTCGATATACCGTTGCAAATCCGCTGGCGTGAATTGAAATGGAACATTGCTCATTGTGTTGGCGCAAGACCTTTCCCTGTGCTATAGTCGTAAATGGAGTCGGAAATGGATGGAGTCACCACAAAGGTTTCACCCAAAATGTCACGTATACGTTGCCTTGTTTGAAACCGGCCCTTTTGCTGGCGCAGAAAGTGCTGATTTCAAAGCAACCGCAGTTTAGTATATCATTCATTGCATGATTGAAGCGATCACTTTTGATTTTTGGGACACATTGGCCATCGATGACTCGGATGAACGCAAGCGCGCCGAGTTGGGGCTGCCCAGCAAATCTGATGCCCGACTGCAACTTTTTGCCGACAAAGTATGCGCCGATCACCCATCCATTAGCCCCGCGCAGGCGACAGCCGCCTATCACGCAGCCAACGATCGCTTTCGCCACGCCTGGCATGAAGAGAACCGCACGCCGAGCGTGACGACGCGTATCTACTATGCCTATGAGCATCTGGGGTTGCAGCCTGGCCCCGGCGAATACGCCCGGCTGGTGCGCGAAATTGACGAATTGGCGCGTGAGATCGAAGCCATGGAGATCCGCATTCCCCCCGACTTTGCGCCTGGCGTCCACCAGACGATCCCTCTCTTGGCGCAGGCATACAAATTGGGCGTCATCTCCGACACCATCCACACCCACGGGCGGGGCCTGCGCCATCTGCTCGACCAACAGGGGTTGCTCCCCTACTTCAGCCACTTCATCTTCTCGGATGAAGTCAGACGCGCCAAACCGGCGTCGGCGGTCTTTCGCCATGCAATCATCGGGCTGGATACAAACCCCGCCAACGTTGTCCATGTCGGGGATCGAGAAAGCAACGATGTCGCCGGTCCACAGGCGATTGGCATGAAGAGCATCCTCTTCACCGGCATTGTGGATCGGGGTAGCGAACGCACGCGGGCGCACGCCATTTGCCGCAACTTTGCCGACCTACCCCATATCATCCAGCGCCTGCGCTGAACGGTGGGAACCATGAACAGGCTCGACGCCGCCATCGAGGCGCTGACCGAACAATATGTGGCCAGCTTCCCCGCCCAGCCGCCTGCGCTGCGCACCGTTGGGCGCGAGGCCGAGTTCCCTGTGGTGACGGCCACAGGCGAAGCGGCGGATGTGCGCAGGCTGTGGGATCTGCTGCTGGCCGGCGGCGGGCTGCGCGAGCACTACGATAGCGGGACCCCCAACTTGATTGTTGGTTTGGATGGGACTGACTACAATTACGAACTCGAGGTGGGTGTCGGCACAGTGGAGGTGGTAACCCGCCCGTGCGCCACGCTCTCCGAGGCCCAGTCGATCATGGATCAGGCCGTGAGCAGGTTGGTGCGGGCTGCGGGGCGGTGGGGGTGGCAGGTGTTGGGCTATGGCATCCAGCCGGTGACGCCGGCGCGGCTGTCAATCATGGCGCCCAAGCAGCGCTACCAAAGCCTCTACCGGGCGATGGGCGCCGAGTGGCTCTGGTATACGGTGACGGCCAGCGACCAATGCCACGTCGCCATAGGGCGTAATGAATTGACCGACATGCTCAACTTTGGTAACCTGATAGCCCCGGTGCTGATTGCGCTGTGCGCCAATTCGCCCGTCTATAACCGCAGGGCCAGCCCGTTTTGTAGCGGGCGTGAAGGCGAGATGGCGCGCATCGCCGCCCATGAATACCGCCACGGGATGCCTGCCCGCCCCTACACGAGCATTGCCGACTACATTCGCACGGTTTCGGCGGCAACCTATCTGATCATGCGCGCCGACAACGAGGTCATCCCCAGTTCGCAACATTTTACCGAATATCTTGATGAGCATGGGGCCGACTTTTCCGCCTTTCTATTCCACGAACACTATGTGTGGAATAGCGCCCGGCTGCGCACCAATCATGGCACGTTGGAGGTGCGCCCGGCCTGCCAGCAGCCGTGGGGTGAACACATGGCGGCCATGGCGCTCACCGTGGGCTTAGTAGAAGCCATGCCGGCGGTGATGGCCTATGTGCAAGACGCGCTGGGGGAGGCATATTGGACACTCATGCGCACCTATCATCAGCAGGCGATCCGCTATGGATTGGCCGCGCCCCAACCCGCCCCCGACTTCCTGCGCACGGTTGTCCGCCATGCCGAAGAGGGGTTGCGTCGTCGCGGCCAACAGGAGGAGCGCTTTCTGCGGCCCATCCACAACCGGCTCTATCGCCGGCAAAACCCAGCGCAGCGCGCGCGCAGCATCTTTCAGATCGATGGGCTGCGCGGGTTGCTGGCGCACACAGCCATTCGCCCGGGGCTGACGCGCCCACCATCATGATGACGCGCTCGATTCTGAAAACCGTACAAAACAGCGGAACACAGAGATCACAGAGCGTACGCAGAGAACACCGAGAAAGGCGCGATGGCTCGTCCCGTGGACAAAACTCTCTGTGTCCTCCGTGTCTTCTCGGTGTGCTCTGTGTTCCTGCTGTAGGCCGCCCGTTTCATCGCTATGGGTGAACCCCATTCATGATGACTGCTGTGGAAGCGCGTTCAACGGTCACAATTCTCGATGTGGCGATCCACCGGGTGGATTTCGCCCAAACGCTCTGCATGGTCGAGACGTGGTTGGGCGAGCCGGCCACCGCGGCGCATTGCCGCCAGATCTGCACCGTCAATCCCGAGTTCATCATCGACGCCCGCCGCGACCCGGCCTTTGCCGCCGTCTTGGCGCGGGCCGACCTCTGCGCGCCAGATGGCGTCGGGCTGTTGCTGGCCGCCCGGCTGTTGGGCGCGCCCCTGCGCGAACGAGTGACCGGCTCCGACGGCATCGTTCGCATTTCGCAGCGGGCCGCCGAGCGCGGCTGGCGCATCTTTCTGTTGGGTGCGGCGCCGGGTGTGGCCGAAGTCACGGCGCAACGACTGTGCGAGCGCTACCCCGCCTTGCAGGTGGCCGGCATCCACAGCGGCAGCCCCGCCGACGCCGACTGGCCCGCCATCCACGCCCTGTTGCAGCAGGCGCGCCCCGACATCCTCTTTGTGGCGTACGGTCACCCCCGCCAGGACTTCTGGATCGACCGCCACCGCCACGAGTTGCCGGCGCGGGTGGCAATTGGTGTGGGCGGCGCGTTTGACTTTGTGGCGGGCGTCAGCCGCCGCGCGCCGCGCTGGGTGCAACGGCTGGGGCTGGAGTGGCTGCATCGCCTGCTGCGCGAACCGTGGCGCTGGCGGCGCATGATGAAGCTGCCCCACTTCGCCCTGCTGGTTGCCCGCCAGGCGCTCACGGGCCGCACTTGAGCGCGCACACCCCGGCCACATCATCACGCGCCATGTAGAGGGGAGCGTACTGCAGGAACACAGAGCACGCAGAGGAGACACAGAGAGCACAGAGGATTTTGTCCAAAAAACAAACCATCGAGTTTTTCTCGGTGTTCTCTGTGCAGTCTCTGTGCTCTCTGTGTTACGCTGTTTTGCCCTATTTTCAGAACAGGAGACCGAACATGCCCAATCTTGCGGACATTTTCGCCCATGTCGACGCCCATCGCCAGCAATGGATCGACCAGCTCATCGACTATGTGCGCCGCCCCAGCATCAGCGCCCACGGAACCGGCATGGCCGAGGCAGCCGACTTTTTGCGGGCGCGGCTGGCCGACCTGGGTCTGGATGCGCAGCTTGCGCCCACGCCGGGCTGGCCCATGGTCCTCGCGCACCGTCACGACGCGCCGGGCAAGCCAACGGTGTTGCTCTACGGCCACTACGACGTGCAGCCGCCCGACCCGCTGGAGGCCTGGCTGTCGCCCCCCTTCGAGCCGGCGATCCGCAATGGGCGGCTCTATGGCCGCGGCGTGGGCGACAACAAGGGGCAACACCTGGCCCAAATCCTGGCCATCGAAGCATTCCTGGCCTGTCGCGGCGCGCTGCCTTGCAATGTGATTGTGCTGCTTGAAGGGGAAGAGGAGGTGGGCAGCCCACACATCGCCGACTTTGTGCGCCAGAACCGCGACCGGCTCGCCGCCGACCTGGTCATCACCGCGGATGGGCCGGTGCACGACAACGGCCAGTCGTGCATCCGCTTTGGCGTGCGCGGGGTGGTCTCGTTCGAGCTGCGGGCGCGCGGGGCAAAACATGACCTCCACTCGGGCAATTTTGGCGGCGTGGCCCCCAACCCGCTGTGGACGCTCGTCCACCTCTTGGCGAGCATGAAGAACGAAGCGGGCGAAATCACCATCGATGGCTTCTATGACAATGTGCTGCCGCCGTCGCCGCTGGAGCGGGCCGCGCTGGACAACCTGCCCATCGACCTGGCGGCGATCAAAGCAGAGTTGGGGCTGACCCAGCTCGACCAGCCGCACGACCGCCCCTTCTATGACCGGCTGGCGCTCTGGCCCACGCTCACCATCAACGGGCTGCACGGCGGCTATGGCGGCCCTGGCTCCAAAACGGTGCTGCCCGGCGAGGCGGTGGCCAAGTGCGACATCCGCCTGGTGGAAGCGCAGACGCCGGAGGAGATCTACGCCAAGGTCGAGGCCCATGTGCGCCGCCACGCGCCGGGTGTCGAATTCGTCCGCCAGGGCAGCATGGCCCCCTCTAAGACGCCGCTCGATTCGCCCTTTACGCAGGCGCTGGTCGACGCCGTGACCGCCGCCCAGGGCGCTTCGCCGCTGCTGGTCCCCTCTATGGGGGGGAGCCTGCCCGACTATGTCTTTACCAAGATTCTGGGCATCCCCGCCTTTGTCATCCCCTACGCCAACGCCGACGAGGCTAATCACGCGCCGAACGAAAATCTGGAGATCGACCGTTTCATCGCCGGCATCAAGACGGGCGCGGCCCTGCTGGCCTATTTGGGGCGCTGATGCGGGGTTGGTCTAGCTCACGCCGATCAGGACAAGCGCAAAGAATCCGATGACGAGTATGGCCGTGGCCAACGCGACCGTGGCGAAGGTGGCGACAGCCGCGCTCACCCAGGGCGACCAGTTGGTGCGCAGCGTCAGCCGCTGGAGGCCCTGGCGGCTGGCCCACGGCGCAAAGATGAGCGTGGCGACAAACAGGATCAGATAGACGATGATCAATGGGCCGCCCCGCGCCTCGCTGACCCCGTTGAGGGCAACGAGCAGGCCCAGAAAGCCAAAGCCCCCAATGACAAGCAGGCTGACAACGGCCAGGCTGGGAACAAGCCACACGGCGACACGCATCGCCTACGCCACCTTTCTGCTCACCGTCATTGCCTTCAAGTTGCGCTGTAACTCGTGGTTAAGTTCTTCATCATAGTACTACGACAAGACTTCGCTCGGCGGGCTCAACCCGACCTCCGGGAAGCGCCCACGAATTGCTTGGTTGACGAAGCCGTTGCTGGGCGCTTCCCGGAGGTCTTGGCGGCGACAATCGTCTTGTCAAAGTCTCGTTATAGTAATAGCGTTGTCGTTCTTTTTGGTCATAGATTGGAGCAACGTTCCGTCGTCGTTTGGGTCGTGCTCCGGGGTGGGTCATCACTTCTGCTTGCATGGCGTCATTGTCCCATAGCTTGTGATTGTTGTCGAATCCAGTCACAAGTTCATCGTGACATCCCCAACGCAGCCCTTATCCTCGCCTCTCATCGACACTGCCGGCCCGCCAGCGCAACTGCCAAATCGAGAGCCCCCTCACGGCGCGGGGATCTCCACCGTCCACAGTTGGGTGGGCGCGGTGAGCCAATGTTCGTGCTGGCCGTCGAAGGCCACAGCCTGGTTGACAAAGACCGGGGGCAGCATGGTCGGGTCCGCGGCCGGGTCGATGTGCAGGTCGTAGCTGAGGAACACCCGGTCGCCCGGGCCTAGCGCCCCCTCCCAGACCACCAGCCGCGCCTCAGGGTCGAAGACGCAGGCGCCCCGACTGCACGTCACCGGCTGGGCGTCCATGATGAAGGGAGGCAGCATGTTCTGAAAGAACCCCAGCGTGGTCGTGGTCAGCGCCGGGCTGGCCGGCAGAGTCACCACATAGCGCAGCGGCTCCGACGGCGCAATCGGCCCGGCATCGGCGTACATGGCCGGCGTCTCGCCAAACGTTGGCGAAGCGGCCCGGCCCACGGCAAAGACGCCCGTCTCGGTGATCGGCTGCGTGGCAAGCCAGTAGAGATGGGGGCTGCGGCCAGAGAAGGCAAGCAGCTCCCACCGGTCGAGCGCCGGGCGGAAGTGCAGCAACTGCGCCTGCGCCGGCGACAGCCCCAGCCGCTCCAGCGGTTCGCGGCCAAAGAAGAAGGTCATCACCACCGGCGTGGCCAGCCGCCCGCGCGCCGAACTTGGGTCGCCCGGCAGCAATACATCCACGTCCAGCGGCAGCGTGAGCAGCCCGTCGATGCCCGGCGGCAACGGCGCGGCCAGCGCTGGGTCGCTCACCGTGGGCATCATCAGCACCAGATTGTCCGACCCGGAGAGGGGCGTCGTGGCGTCGACCATGAGCAGCCCGTCGCGCAGGGGCGCATGGCCCCAGCGGTGCCCCGGCCCCACCCCGCCCACTGTCTGGAACCAGCGGATCACCTCGGGCCCGCCGGGCGCGGCAATCTGGACGACGCCCAGCGGAGGTAACCCGCCCGGCGGCGTGGCCGTGAAGAGGGCGCGCCAGGTCAGGCCCAAGTCAGCGCTGGTCATGGCGCGGCGCCAGGCCGGGTCATCGGGGCAGCCGGTGGCGGCGTCGGGCGCGCAGAGCTGTGCGGTGGGCGCTGCGGCCAGGGGCGTCGCACTGGTGAAGGTCAACGTCAGCGCTTGCATCTGCGCACCCAACAGCCCCGGCGTCATGTCCAGGCTGACCGAAGCTGGAGCGGGCGACGCAACAATGGTTTGCTCTGCCGGGGTGGGGTCGATGGGGCCGGCATGGACAAAGCGGCGGCGAAGCGCGCCGCGCGGCCCCGGCCCTTCCACCGCCACCCAGAGCCTGCTCCCCGGCTGGACGCCCAGCAGCGTGGCGCGGCCCAACCCATCGGGGGGCTGGCGCGGCCCGGTCGTCGTCCCTTGATAGAGCAGCCGCGCCGGCTGATCGCCCGTGGCCGGCTGCTCGGTGTAAAGATGCGCCTGGAGCGTGTTGAGCTCGGTCAGGCTAAGCGAGGCGCTGATGGCCACGTGGACGGTCACTTCGCTGCCGGCCCGGAGCGCGCCGATCTGCCGCTGTTGCGCAGACAGCGCCGGCTCCTGCCCCTGCACCAGCGGCAGGTAGGTGAAGCTGGCCACAGCGGGTGTGGGACGACGGCCAAAGAGGTCGCCGGCCAGCCCCAGGTTGGGGCCGGACGCAGCCTGGGCGGGTGGGCGCAGCCACTCTTCGTCCAGCCCCTGGATCGCGCTCCAGCGCGCCAGCGTCTCCCAGTCGGGCTCGCCGTGGATGCGGTATTGGTCGGTCTTGAGGCATACATCGGGCAACCCATCACGCCACAATTTGTGCGCCGTGTAATGATAGGCCATCACCGAGGCGGCCAACGCTGGATCGACCTGGCCGCACGCCTGGGGGTTGGTCCCCACCGCGGGCAGGTCGCGGCACGTGCAGAAGCTCTCCAGCCGGCCGCCCGGCGTCGCCTCCTGATATTCGTCGTAGAGAAAGAGGGCAAAGTGCAGCCACTCGTGGATCAGCGTGCGATAGGCGGGCGGCGCGCTCCATGCGCCGGCCACCGGGTCGGCGGCGTCGAAGCCATCCCAGTGGCGGCCCAACACAATCGAGCCGGGGGCATAGACCGTCTGCATATCGCTGGGCGTGGTGTAGGTGGTGGTCTGGGCGACGATGCCGCCAATCGCCGCCGCGGGGCGGTAGTCATTGGCGGCGCGCACCTGGACATCGGCCCCGTCCCACCCGTGGCCGCCGGTGGTGATCGCCAGCGGCCCAAAGGCCATCTGCCCTTCGCTCACCGAGTACAGATTGGCCGAGGCGGCGAACAGCCCGTCGCGCAGCTCGTCGCGATAGCCGCTGGCGGCGGATGGCTCCCACTCCAGCGCCACGGCGAGGTCGAAGAGCACAAGCCGCCACGCGCTGCGGACCGTCACATCGCCGCTTGCCTCGACGAGCGCGCGCGAGCCCGGTTCCCAACTGGCGTCATAGACCCAATAGGCGTCGCGCTCAGGGCTGGCTGCAGGCTGGCGGTGGATGAGGCGCAGCGCGGCCAGATAGGGGCAGCCGGCGGGCAACGGCTGGCGCAGATGGCCATCGTCGCCCGTGGTGAAGAGCAGGTCGGCCAGGGGCGCGTCTGCGACAGCGTCGGCGTAACAGAGGATGCGCAGCGTGGCGTTGGCGAGGGGCCCGCCCGTCTCATCGACAAAGCGCAGCGAAGCCGCCGCGCCGGGCATGGCGCCAAATTGGGGCCAGCGCAGCGCCGCCATCAAGAGGACATTGAGCAGCGCCGCCACTATGAGCAATCCAAACAGCCGGCGATTTACGGACATGGTCGCTCTCCTTGGGGTTCGTAAGACACAGAGGCTACGCGGTTGGGAGAGCCGCCATCTGGGCGGCCAACTCTGCCCGACCCAACCGCTCCCTATGTATGGTATACTGAAACGGTGCTGGCTGTCTACATACTTTATGTTTGCGGCTTTGGCGCTAAAAGTGTAAACATCATGTCTTGATAGACGATGGCGCAGGGCCGATTCTTTCCGCCCGTCTGGAGCAATGCACCTCGTGGATTCTATGACCGGTGAACGCCCCTTTGCCAACCCAGCCGAGGCTGCGCGGGTTGCGCTGGCTGTGCTGGGCCGTGGCGACGCGTTCGCCCTCACTATGCTTTTGGACGGGCTGGCCCCGCCTGTTGATACGGCCATTTTGCGTGGCCTGCCCCTACATGGGGCAGGCGATGGCGGCTGGGCGCTCTCGCCCGGCGTCGCCGCGAGGCTGGTCAACGAGCTGGCCGAGCAGCGCCCGGCCTCCTTTCTGCTGCTGCATGAACGGGCGCTGGGTCATTGGGCTACTCGTCTCCGCACGGGCGGCGACAGCGGTGAGCCGCACTTCCTGGCCATCCTCGACAGGCTGGCGACCTACCTGGCCGGCCATGACCCGCAGCAACTGGCCGGCTTGCTGGCGCGCATCGAAGCTGTCCCGCTCACCACGCCCGCCGGACGCCAGTTGCGCAGCTACTTTCAGGCGCTGGCGCTGTTGCGCGCCGACCAATATGACGAGGCGCTGGCGCACTTTGAGACGCTCCTCGCCGACCCCATGCTGGATCACGCCGTGCGGGGCCGGGTTCTGAACTCGCGCGCCTATCTCCACAACCTGCGCGGCCAGGTCGAAGAGGCCATGACCGGCCTGCGCGCCGGGTTGCGTCTGTGGCGCGAGCTGGGCGATGCGCTCAACGAGGGCAAGGCCCTGCTCAACCTGGGCATCATGGCCTATGAGCTGCAACAATATGATGAGGCGGAAACCCAGCTGCGCGACGCCGAGCGCGCATTTCTGAACGCAGGTTCGGCGCAAATGGTGGCCGCGGCGCACAACGAACTGGGGTTGCTCTGCCGCGACCTGGGCCGCTGGGCCGATGCGCTGCGCTATCTCGAGGCCAGCGCACAGCAGGCGCGCGCCGCTGGCTCCGCCGATGCGCTGGGGATTGCGCTGCTCAACATGGGTGAGGTGCTGTTGTTGCAGGGCGAGATGGCGCAGGCCGAACCCTTGTTGCACGAGGCGCTGGCGCAGATGCAGACCCTCGTCCACCGGGTGGATGTGCATGTGGCGCTGGGGCTGCTGCGTCAGGCGCGCGGCGAGTTGGCCGATGCGCGTTCGGCGTTTGAAAGGGCGCTGGCTGCCGGTGAAGCCCTGGGCCGCCGCGACCTGCTGGCCGAACTACACTTCCGGTTGGGCGAGGCGCTGCGGCTCCAGGGTGAGGACGAAGCGGCGCTGGCGCAATACCACGCCGCGGCTGCGGTTGTGGAAGAGGCGCGCACGCCCATCCGCGACGAAGGGTTGAAGATCAGCCTGCTCGGGCGCTGGCAACAGATCTACGAGCGGCTGGTCTTGCATTCGCTGCACCTGGGCCAGCCGGAAGCGGCCTGGGCATGGGCCGAACGGGCGCGCGCCCGCGCTTTTGCCGAACAGCTCCAATCGGGTCGTGCGGATGGCCCCGCCGGCGGCGAGGTGGTGGGCGTCGCCACGCTGGCCGAGGTGCAGGCCGCGTTGCCCCCCGATGGATTGCTCGTCGGCTACTTCACCACCGGCGTTTTTGACCACCACGCGCCCTTCTGGCGGGCGCTGGCGCAGACCAACCCGCTGCGCAGTCATTTGCTCACCCCGGCGCAGACGGTGCGCTTTGCCATCCACCGCGACGGGCTTGCCGTCCATCTCTGCCCGGTGGACCCCAACGCGTTGGTCTCCGCGTCGAAACGCCAGGAGGATCGCAGCCG
>JAHDWG010000739.1 GCA_023384495.1 Caldilineaceae bacterium | reverse complement strand
GGTGGTGGGTCATCACCCAGAGCGACGAGCCGTCGCCGTGTACGATCACCGGCTTGCCCTTGCGCATGCGGTCGACAATCGTCCAACCGCCGGTGAAGGGGAGCAGCGTCTTGTCGTAGGTGTGCGACGGGCGGACGATGGTCATGGGGAACTTGGCCTTGCGGTATTCGTCCATGAGCCGCTCTTCGCAGGCGATCTTGTTGCGCGAATAGAGCCAGTGCGGGTTGTCGAGCGGCGTCGATTCGGTGGCGGGCAGGTTGACCGGCGGCGTCTGGTAGGCCGACGCCGAGCTGATAAAGATGTATTGCCCCGTGCGCCCGCTGAACAGCTCGATATCGAGCTGCACCTGGTCAGCGGTGAATGCGATCCAATCGACCACCACATCGAAGGTGTGGCCGGCCAGCGCGGCTTCTGCCGAGGCGCGGTCGCGGATATCGCCGTGGATCTGGTGGACGCCTGCGGGAGCGGGGCGGGCGCTGGTCTGCCCGCGGTTGAGGAAGTAAAGTTCGACGCCGCGCTCCACGGCCAGGGCGGCGCATGCCGAGCTGATCTTGCCCGTGCCGCCGATAAAGAGGACTTTCATTCCAGTTTCTCCTTTGTTGGTGTGTTTTATCGGGCATTGGCGACCAATTCATTGTACGGTGCAATGCCGTTTCAGGCAAACGGGTTGCCGCGCAAGGGTTTGTGTGAGATTTTGAACAGTCCCAAATTGGGGTGAATCCAGCATTGCGCGGGCGTGTCCAGGACTGGGCGGCATAGGTGACAGTCACTTCAAAAGTGACTGTCACCTCACAAACTTCGGACGCACCTGCATTGCGCGATCTGCTTGCACTCGCCAAAAAAGGCTGCTATACTACACCGTGACACAGAGTAAACACAAAGGAATCTACATCGACGGCTGTGTCTCCCCCACCGAGTTGAATGAGGAAGGGGTGTATGAGCCATGGCTGGTTTGGCCATGGCGTTTTGTTTTGGGCGCCTGGCTCGACTGGCGTAGGCCGCGTTATGTGAAGCCCAAGCTTTGATGGCTATTGGGCATTGAGGCCGCTTCGGTGATCAGACCGGGCTCTGTTACGGTTCGTGGCAAAAGGAGCTGCGTGGTGGCCGGCCAAGATGAGGACCACGACAAACCTACAATTGATACCGGAGGTGGCGCATCGGTTGGCCGTGATGTCAACACAAGCGGTGGGAACTTTGCTGGCCGCGATCTGATAACAACCTCGAATCAATTGCATACAATTGTCATCTTTGCTGTCTTCATATTTGCCCTTGTCATTGTGCTGATCGCGTGGTTGGCCTACGTGGTGGATGGGCGAAATCCACCCAATCCTACCCCAACGGCGGTGGCAACGGCGCCGCCCGCAACTCACAGCCCCACCCCCACGGAATCAGCCACGGAGGCGGATACGCCAACCATCAGCGCAACGGAAACGCCTACGCCCACCATGGCGGCGACATGGACGCCAACCTTGCCGGCTACCTCAACGAGCAGGCCTTCGCCAATCGATACACCCACGCCTGAACCGAGCGCCACCCCAACCCCCACGGCGACTGAGACGCCAAGCCCGGTTCCACCCACCGCGACGCCCACGCATTCACCCGTCCCACCGACGCTCACGCCATCGCCGATTCCGCTGACGTTGGGCGCTCTCTCGCGCGCCTTTTTCTATCCCACGGCGATTCCCCTAGAAGGGGCCGGGCCAGTCGGCGCCACGATGGCGCT
>JAHDWG010000738.1 GCA_023384495.1 Caldilineaceae bacterium | reverse complement strand
AGTGATCGGATGTGCTCATGCAATACGCCCAATGTCTTTGCGGAAATGCGCCTGGTTGAACTGAATGTGCGCCACCCCCCGATACGCTCTCTGGGCCGCCTGTTTGAGGGTCGCGCCCAGCGCCGTGACATTGAGCACGCGCCCTCCCGCGGTGACGACCCGGTCGTCTTGGAGTTTGGCCCCCGCGTGAAAGACCAGACACCCCGCCGCCTCGGCTGCGTCGATGCCGGTGATCGTGTGGCCCGTGGCGTATTCGTCGGGGTAGCCGCCGGCGCAGACGACCACCGTGACGGCGGCCTCGTTGCGCCAGACCGGTGTCACCTGGTCAAGGTTGCCGTCGATGCACGCCTGAACGATCTCCACCAGGTCGCTTGCCAAGAGCGGCAACACCGCCTGCGTTTCAGGGTCGCCCAGCCGGCAGTTGAACTCCAGCACTTTGGGGCCGGCGGGGGTGAGCATCAGACCGGCGTAGAGCACCCCTATATAGGGCATACCCTCTGCCGCCATGCCGGCCAGCGTCGGCGCTAAAACCGTGCGCTCAATGTCGGCCAACAGAGCCGGTGTGGCCAGCGGCGAGGGGGCAAACGCGCCCATGCCGCCCGTATTGGGGCCGCGGTCGCCGTCCAACAGCCGTTTGTGATCCTGCGCCACAGGCAACAGGTGAAATGACTTGCCATCGGTAAAGGCCAATACCGAGATTTCTGGGCCAGTGAGGCGTTCTTCGATCAGCACCGTGTCGCCGGCCGCGCCAAAGCGCCGGTCGAGCATGATCTCTTGCAGCGTGCGCGCCGCCGCCAACATGGTTTGCGGCAAAATGACGCCCTTGCCGGCGGCCAACCCGCTGGCCTTGATCACGGGCGGCGCATCCAGCCCGCGCAGATGGCGGACGGCCTCGTCAAAGTCGTCGAAGATTGCGGCCTGGCCGGTGGGGATCCCATACTGTTGCATAAACGCTTTGGAGAAGGCCTTCGAGCCTTCCAGTTGGGCGGCGGCTTTCGTCGGGCCAAAGATGCGCAAGCCCTGGGCTTGAAACTGGTCAACGATGCCGGCCACCAGCGGCGCTTCTGGGCCGACAATGGTCAGGTCGATGCGCTGCGTGCGCGCAAATTCACACAGCGCCGCCACATCGTCGGCGCTGATGGCGAGGGCGGTGGTGTTGGGAAGCGTGGACGCGCCGCTGTTGCCCGGCGCCAAAAACAGTCGCTCCACCTGGGGTGACTGCGTCAGTTTCCAGGCCAGGGCGTGTTCCCGGCCACCGCCGCCAACGAGTAAAACTTGCATAGGATTGCGGACTCCTGTTCCATGTGAATCGGCATTATGATCATAGGCCGTCGCCAGCATAGCCAACTTACCCGCTTTCGTCAAATCAATCCTAGCATTCACTACCGGGCACTTTTCATGTTTGTGCTTATGCAAGGTTGGAATCTCGCCTCTGACAGCAACTTTTGTCTATATGCCATGCTCGGGTTTTGACCCTGCAAAGGTTGGCCGGCATAGGGAGGCAATGCCAGCCCTTGCCACCAGGAGTAACTGTACGTAAACGAGACGCCCAGGCAACCGGATAGCTGCCTGGGCGTTTCTGGTCTAGTCGTTCATGCATGCAAGGGAACTACAGGTTTCGTTCGTAGATAAGCGGCAAATAGATGGGGATTTGGAGCGAGCCGCCGGCGCCGTCGTCCGGGTCCAGATAGTCAGGAATGCCGTCACCGTCGGTATCGATGGCGT
>JAHDWG010000737.1 GCA_023384495.1 Caldilineaceae bacterium | reverse complement strand
CGGGCAGTGAGAATGTCGATGCCGCGCTCGATCTCGTGGGCGATCTTGGCCGTCGGCAAGAGATGCAGCCATGCCGCGGCCAACTCGAGCGCCAATGGCATCCCCCCCACCAGACGGCAAATGCGCACCACACTCTGCTCGTCGCCGTCCAGCGTAAAGTCGCTGCGCGCCCGGCGGGCGCTCTGCACAAAGAGTTGCACGGCGTCGTAGGCGGCAACGGGTTGGCCGGGTTCGCTGATGCGCTGGGGGAAGGACAGGCCGGTCAGCGGGTGGAACCACGCCTCTTGCAGGTTGAGCGCCTCGCGCGTCGTCACCAGCAGGCGGATACCCGGCGCGGCGGCCAGGAGCGCCGAGAGCAACCCTGCGCCGTCAAGCAATTGTTCAACATTGTCGAGCACGACCAACATCTGCCGCGGGCGCAGGAAGTCCAGCAGTTGTTGTTGCGCCCCATCCTGACCCTGAAAGTGGTAGCCCAGGGCCGCGGCGATGGCTGCCACCGCCCCGTTGATCGAATCCACCGCCGCCAGCGCCACAAAGACGATCCCATCGGGGAAGTCGCCGGTGTCGGGCTGCCTATCCACCAGCCGTTGCGCCACTTCCACCGCCAGGCGTGTCTTGCCGATGCCGCCCGGCCCCACCAGGGTCAGCAAACGGCAGGCCGGATCACACAGGCGCTCGACGAGCAGCGCCACTTCCTCGTTGCGCCCGACAAAGGGCGTCAACTGGGGTGGCAAACGGGGCGGTGGCGGTGCCGGCGAACGGGCCGGCAGGGCCTCCGCCGGAGCGGGACGAGCCGTGCGGGCGATTGGCTCGATCTGTCCCGAACGGATGCGGTAGTACAACTCGGTCGTTTCGGCTGCCGGCTCCACGGCCAGTTCGTCAGCCAGGATCTGGCGGCAGACGCCATATTGGTTGAGGGCGGCGCTGCGTTCTCCGCTTTGGGCCAGCAGCAACATCAACTGCCGGTGCGCCTCTTCGCGCCACGGCTCCAGCGCCAGGATGCGGCGGGTGTAGTCGAGCGCCTGCGCCAGATCGCCCTCGGCGGCGGCCTGGTCGGCTACGGCATACAACACCTGAAGGATCTGCTCGCGCAGCCGGGCGCGCTCGTGTAGCATCCATGTCTCAAAAGCCGGCGCATCGTCGATATAGAACCCGGCCAGAAAGTCGCCGCGATAGGAATCGGCAACCTGAATCAGCGCCATCCGGTCGCGCTGGGCGAGGGCAGCCGTTGCCGCAGTGACAAATCGGGTCACATCGAGCTCGTGCGCGCTTTCCAGATCGAAGGCAACGGTATCACGGTCGATGAGTAGGTGGTCCCCCACCAGTTCGCGCAGATTCGACAGCGTCTTGTTGAGGTTGACCCGCGCCTGGCTCTCGGCAAACTCGCCCCACAGCAACCCGGCCAGCGCAGGGCGGGTGTGGGGGTGCCCGGTAACGGCAAGATAGACGAGCAACGCCTGGGCCCGCTTCGACCGGAAACCGGTCACCGGCTCGCCGCCGAGATGCACAGCTGGCGCACCCAGGAGCGTCAGTTCCAGCTTTTTCTGCATCAGATTCTCCGCCGGGAAGGTCGTCACCATTTCGTCGCGCAAGTTGTGCCGGCTCGTCGCGCCCCGGTCAGCGCCGCCTGCTATCCTCTCGTATAGAGCGGCGCCAGTAAGCCAATGGCTGCGACGATGGACGATGGACGATGGACGATGGACGATGGACGATGGACGATGGACGA
>JAHDWG010000194.1:8085-13216 GCA_023384495.1 Caldilineaceae bacterium | reverse complement strand
CGCCGTTTGTCATCTTTTTGTCACTGTCCGCTTCCTTTTACCGGAAACTAGAGTTTAACCTCGTCAATGATTTGTCCATCTTTGGCTTTAAGCACCCCTCTGCCGACTTCCCATGCGGTGTCGCCATGTTCCTCAAGTTCTACAGTCTCCAAATCAGCGGCGGCAATGCCCATGTCAAGCGCGCCTTGCCAAAACGCCTGGATGTCAGTTTTGCCACGTCGGCTTGCACCATTAGGCGGAAAAATCTGAGCGTTCGTTGTGTAGACATCGCCTAAGCCAACGCCATCCCTACGGCGAAAGGCGGCGCTAAAGCTGGCGTTGGTCTGGTCGATGGCTGTACGGGTTGGTGAGGGGGTTGTGGTCATGGCGATCCTCCTGATTGATGATCGGGTGAAGCTACAGCGTTACTGATGGTTGCTGTAGGATAACCAATCGGGCGATCCGTATCCGTTGGATGGGGTGGAATGAGGCGCTTCTTTTGACACCTTTAGCGATCCAAATTTGTGGGTTCAACGGATCGCCAGTGCTGTGACCAATGAACTTATGCTCCTGTCGCCAGCAACCGCTGGGCCGTCTGCAAATCCTCTGTTTCAAAGCCCTCAGTGAACCAGCCATAGACTTCCGCCAGCAAAGCTTGGGCATCGGCCAGCTTTCCATGGTTTTGCCATAGGCGACTTAAACTTATGGCAGCACGGAGTTCTAACGACTTGACTCGTTGCTGGCGCGCTGTCGCCAAAGCACGCTGAAACCAAGTTTCTGCCAGAATCTGTTGATCTTCATGCTGGATAAGTAGCCATTCTCCCTTTAGTCGATAGAGTTCAGCTTCCCAAAAACGTTCATTGGTTCTCTGCATACACACATTCGCTTCGTCCAGATACGCTGCCGTTTTTTGCGGCTGGTGAACATGCATACTCATCTCCGCTAGCCAACCGAAAAAACGCGTCCGTCTGGTTAAGCCACCCATTGACAGATTTTTGTTCAATCCTTGCTCCATCTCCTCAACTCCTTCACACTGATTTTGGAGCGCTCGCGACCAGCCACGTAAATAAGTGGCCCAACTTACCTGTTGCTCCATATCATACTGACGGATCAACGCTAACATGGCCTCTATATCTTGATCTTGCTCGATATAGGAAAGTTCATTGCAAAGAAGCCGGAGTTCGAGTCCTTCGCCGAGCAGATCAACCACATCTGACGGACGTAACAGCTCCTGTGGCAGACGGCGTATCTCTTGTACCAACGCTAGTGCGCGCTGTGGATAGCCGAGCATCCAGAGCACATGCGCAAATCTCGTATAAACGCGTGGATAGGATTGCCGTGCGATCGAAAATGCCATGCTCCGTTCAAGATACGTATAGGCATTACCCAGTTCACCACGGGTAAACCAAGATACCCCTAATTGAAAGTTGGCGATTACAAGATAGTGGGTAGCTTGCAATTGTTCGGCCAACGCAATCATTTGCTCGCCAATCGCAAGGGCGTTAGCATACTCCGCGCGTACGCGATAAAACTCTGCCAACCCGTGCAACACAGGAAGAATTTCGGGGCCAGCCCCAATTTGCTGGCTTAATTCGAGTGCCTGCGTGTAAATGGATCCGAGTTCGGATAAGGCAAATCCTTTAATATCACGCATTGCCGAGCCTAAGCCGATCAAGAGTTGCAATTTGTACTGGGCATGTTCATCGGCAGTCGGCAACTGCTCCAACAAAATAATCGCTTGGCGGTAATAGCCAACGGCAACGCTATTCGCATGAATCTGCCGTGCAGCCTCAGCCGCCTGTTGATAATAATTCATAGCCTTTTCAAGTCGCTCTGCTTGCGCCCAATGAGTAGCTAATTGACCGCTAACTTCTTGTAGCCGATTCGCATAGATGGTCTCAAAAGCTTGAGCTACTTGCTGATGTAACAACCGCTGCCGCGTTCGGCTGATGGTCGAATACGCAACTTCGCGAATACGGTCGTGACTGAAGTCGTAACTATTCACTCCTTGTTCGCGTAGGATGCGGCGTTGCCATAATTCGTCGAGGCTGTTAATCAGCTTGCCTTCCTCCTGTTTGCTCACAGCCGCTAATTGTTCAAAGGTGAAGGCGCGACCGATCGTGGCGGCAATGCTCACCAATTCCTGGGCCGCTGTTGAAAGCTGGTTTAAGCGTGTACGAACAATGGCGTAGACTTTGGGTGGCAACGTCTGTGCTGGATCGAGTGACAAAGGGTGATGGTTGCTGACAATTGTTTTCATGGCTGTGGTGCGCCAGGTATCAGCACGGATGGTCTCTACTACAAACAAGGGATTGCCTTCCGTAATGCGGTAAAGTTGCTCCGCCTCGGCTGCGGTGATTGTTGCCCCACTCATCTGTCTTGCGAGGTTGGTCACATCCTCTTGGGTAAGCGGTAACAAGTTTACTTCAGCCCACTGCTCGTTGCACTGTAGCTCAAGCTGTAGGGCATGGATAGGATGATCCTGAGCAACCTCCTCAATACGTAATGTCCCGACGATCAGCAGGGGCGTTTCTGGGGCAAAGTGCAAGAGGAAGTGTAGACAACGTAAGGTCTCTTCATTGCACCATTGCAGATCGTCGAGTAGCAACAGGAGTGGTTGTTCATCGATCAGGAATGCCCGCGCCAATGCCTCAAAAAAGCGTTGGCGCTGCCAGCTTTCAGCCAGTGGTCCCGGTGGTGTGAGGGTGGGGCATTCGGTCAGCAACTCTGGTAAGAGCCGTGCCACCTCCGTCCGCCACAGATCACTAAGGTTGTTCAAATATGGGTGTAACGTGGGGGAGCGCAGTAATTCGCTGATGGGGGCATAGGCTAGTTCACCCTGGGCGGCATACGAACGGGTGCGGGCGGTGCGTACACCCTGTTGATTGGCCCACATTAGCAGTTCTTCCGCCAACCTTGTCTTGCCGATCCCTGCTTCGCCGGCAATTACCAGCAGGTGCGGTACGCCTTGGCTGGCTTTCTGCCAGGCAATTTGCACTTGTTGCCAGGCCTCTCCGCGTCCCACGAGGGGAACAGTAGCCGCTAATCGGGTCTGTGTATCAGTTCGCGTTGGTAGTGTTTGCCCTAAAGCGGGTATGGATTGAGTTGAATTGACAATCTGCTCATAAATTTTCTGGGTTGCTGCACTTGGCTCCACACCCAATTCACGTTTGAGGACGCGTACACAATCATAATAGACGCGGAGCGCACCGGCCCGATCCCCGCGCAAGTTGCGTAAGCGCATCAGGTGTTGGTAACCGGTCTCTTCCAATGGTTCAAGATCCAAGAGTCGTTGGGCATAGCGCGCGCCTTCGGCATAAGCATGTTGATTGGCGAGCGTTGTCACCAGTTTTTTCAAGATCTGTTCAACCGCGCGCTGATATTTTTGTCGGAGTGGCATGATCCAGTCATCGTAACAATCAGGTAGAAGGGGCCCAGTGTATAACTCGACGATACGCGTCAACAAGTTCAGATCAAAGGGCATCTGCGCAATTGCCGTGAGGTGCTGATCAAGTATATCGATATCAATCGTTACCGGCGCATTGGCTTGCCATTGAATGGTGAGGTGGTCATAGTGCAAAAAGCTGTTTGGCTCAGGCAGCACCTGGCGTAATTGATGAAAGAGCTTGCGCAGATTGCTATGCGCCTGGCTTTCTGATGATTCAGGCCAAAAGAGAAAGGCCAACTGGCGGCGCAATTGTGGTGCGGTGCGGTGGAGGATCAGATAGGCCAACAATGATTGCAAGCGCGGGGAATGAAAGTCTGTCACCGGCATGTCGTCATAAACAAGGCGAAATTCGCCCAGCAGTTGGATGTGGAGGGGTGGCATTGCCTGCGTTCCTTTGAATCATTGTGCTCTGTGTCAGTCAGACCGAATCCAGTAAGTGAAACGAAATAGATGTCATCCACGAAATGGGCGAGCAGGTTCGACGCCACTTGCATGGCCAGCCGCGTCTTGCCGATGCCGCCGGGACCAGTGAGGGTGAGCAGGCTGATCTGTTCTTGGAGCAGCAGATGTTGGACAGCGGCAAGCTCGTGGTCGCGCCCGATGAGGCGCGTGCGCGGCAAGCGTACGTTGCTTGTCGGCGATTTGATCCCTTGCACTCGTCCAGCATCGCGGTAAGCGCGGAACTCGGGATTGGTCGTATCATACGGAGGCGTGTCACTTGGCGCCTGTGTTGTATCAAAAGTCCTCTGTTTGTTGCCGAAGGGAGATGGAGCACCTTGAGCAGTACTCGCTATCGAGCTGCGCTACTTTTCGCCATTATACTATGGTCAGACGACGGCGGCAATGAAAGCCGGCGTTTCTACACGAGCAGAAACGCCGGCTTTTATCCAGAGTGACGTGTATGGTCCATAGGGGAGAAGTCGGTTTAAAGCCTCACCCGCCGAAGGCGAAGTGCGTTGAGCACCACAAAGAGCGAGCTGAAGGCCATGGCCCCCGCCGCCAAAATTGGTGATAGATAACCCAATGCCGCCGCTGGGATCAGCAGCACGTTGTAAAAGAAGGCCCAGAAAAGATTCTGCTTGATGGTGCGCATGGTGGCGCGTGAAAGCGCGATCACCCGCGGGGCGCCGCGCAGATCGCCGCTCATGAGCGTGACCGGGGCGGCGGCCATGGCCACATCGGCGCCCGTGCCGATGGCGATGCCGACATCGGCTTGAGCAAGTGCGGGCGCGTCATTGACGCCATCGCCCACCATCGCCACCACCTTGCCTTCGGCCTGCAATTGGCGCACCACCTCAGCCTTGTCGCCCGGCAGCACCTCGGCGATGACGCGGTCGACGCCGGCGGCGCGGGCAATCGCCTCGGCGGTCTTCTGGTTGTCGCCCGTGAGCATGATGACCTCAAGACCCAATTTGTGCAATGCGCCGATTGCCTCCGCCGAGCCAGGCTTGATGGCGTCGGCGACCGCGATCACACCCGCGGCCTCACCGTTGACTGCCGTAATCATGGCCGTTTTGGCCTCACCCTGCAGGCGTTGCACCACCTGCTCCAGCCCGTTTAGCTGCACGCCCATGTTCTGCATCATGCGCAAATTGCCCACCAGCACCTCGCTCCCATCCACATTGGCGTTAATGCCCTGACCAGCGATGGCCTGGAACGCGTTTAGCTCGCCAAAGGTCAGCCCGCGTGAGGTGGCGGCAGCCA
>JAHDWG010000194.1:0-8075 GCA_023384495.1 Caldilineaceae bacterium | reverse complement strand
CTCGCTACCCTTTTCGGCGGAAGCGGCCAGTTGGAGCAAAGACGCTTGCTGTTGGGCCGCAGACGATGGCATCTGCTCTTGCGTTGCGTGCGCTGCGGTCAGGATGTCGGTTACGGTGGGGCGGCCTTCGGTGATGGTGCCCGTCTTGTCGAGCACCACCGTTCGGATGCCACCGGCCCGTTCCAGCGCTTCGCTCGACTTAAAGAGCAGCCCTCGCTCGGCGCCCTTGCCCGTCCCTACCATGATCGCGGTGGGCGTGGCCAGCCCCAGCGCACAGGGGCACGCGATAACCAGCACAGCCACCATGTTGATGAGTGCAGTAGTAAACCCGGCGCCCCCCACCACCAGCCAGCCCACAAAGGTCAGCAGCGCAATCACAATCACCACCGGCACAAAGACTGCCGACACCTGGTCAGCCAGCTTTTGGATCGGGGCCTTGCTGCCTTGGGCCTCTTCCACCAGGCGGATGATCTGCGCCAGCGCCGTCTCTTTGCCCACCTTGGTGGCCTCGAAGTTGAGCAACCCCTGCTTGTTGATGGTGGCCCCCACCACGGGCGAACCCGGCGTTTTGCTTACCGGCATCGGCTCGCCGGTCAGCATCGATTCGTCTACGGTTGACTTGCCCTCGATCACCACGCCGTCGACCGGGATCTTCTCGCCAGGGCGCACGATGACCAGGTCGCCCACGCGCACATCATCGACAGGAATGTCGGCTTCGACGCCATTGCGGATGACGCGTGCAGTCTTGGCGCGCAGCCCCATCAGCTTTTTGATGGCCTCCGACGTTTGCCCTTTGGCGCGCGCCTCCAGATATTTCCCCAGCACGATCAGCACAATAATGACGGCGGCGGTCTCGAAATAGACATGGTCGCCGATCGTGGGGTTGCCCAGGGCCAACGCAATGAGCACCGCAATGCTGTAGAAGTAGGCCACGGTGGTGCCCATGGCGATCAGCACATCCATGTTGGCGGCGCCGTTGCGCAGCGCTTTGTATGCGCCCACGTAATACTGCCAGCCCACGTAAAACTGCACTGGCGTCGCCAGCGCCAGCAACAACCAGTTGAACCAGGGCGCCGCCATCATCGCCATCCCATTGGGCATAAGGTGCAACATGCCGGGCATGCCGCCAAAGAAGCGGTCAAGCAGGCCAAAATCGCGCGCCATGGAGAGCACAAAAAGCGGAACCGTAAAGATAAGCCCCACAAACAACAGATGGCGCTGGTGGGCGATCTCGCGCTCGCGGGCTGCCCGTTCCACATCCTCGGCCTCGCCCTCAATGACAACGGCCTCAAACCCGGCCTCGCCCACTGTGCGGCGCAGCTCATGCTGGCTCACCAGGGTAGGGATGTAGCGGACGGTGGCTTTTTCAGTGGCGTAGCTGACGCGCGCCTCCACCACGCCCTCGACAGCGGCAAGCGCCTTTTCCAGCCGCTGGGCATCGCTTTCGTCGCTCAGACGGCGGATGGGCAGCGTCGCCTCGCCCAGGGCGATGCCATAGCCAGCTCGTTCGATACGGGCGATGATGTCGGTCTGGCTGAGTTGGGTGGGGTCAAAGCTAAGCGACGCTCGTTCTGAGGCCAGGTTGACCGCGACATCTTGGGCCGAAGGCAGCTTCTTCAGGTTGCGTTCGATGGTGGCCGAGCAATTGGCGCACGTCATCCCCGTCACGGGGAGCGTGATCTGTTTTGTGGACATGGATGTGATCCTGTTGCGAATCGTTCAATACATTGACGTGAGGAGTGAAGGGTGATGAATGAGGAGTGAACCCAGTGTTTCCCTCTTCACCTTTCACTCGTCGTTCCTCATTCTCTACCCCTCACGTTTCACGCCGGTTCCGCCGGATAGCCGATCTCGGCCATCAGTTCTTTGATCTGCGCTTCGGTGGCGGGCGCCTCGAACTGGATGGTGACCACTTTGGTCTGTTCGTTGGCGGTTACCTGCTGCACACCGGCCAACTCGCAGACTTCCGTCTGAACGGTATGGACACAATGACCGCACGAAATGGCCGGGGCTTTGACTGTGAGTGTATTCATGGGTGTCTCCTAAGCGTGTTGTATTTGATAGATTGATCAATGGCTGTCTGTACGGCGCGCATGGCAGGGAAGGGCGCCCAATCCGCTGCCTTTGCATCGGTTACAACTTGGTTGACTTTGCAAAGACGGTGGCGATCTCGCCCAGCATGCGTTCGCGTTCATCGGCGTCGTCCCCGCGGACGGCCGTGATGAGACAGCTATGCAAGTGGCTATCCAGAATCTGCACACTGACTTTGCTCAGCGCTGCCTGGATCGCCTGCACCTGGTTGATTAGGTCGATGCAATAGGCGTCCTCTTCGACCATCTTCTCAACCCCTTTTAGGTGGCCGGCGACGCTCTTGAGCCGGCGCATGATCTCCTCTTTGCGTTGTGTTTCCATTCCGCATTCCTTGTTGTCGACCAATCTCTCAGCCCATCCCCCTAGGGGGGGGATAGAGGCATGGTAACATGCGTCATCCTGTTTTGCAAATTGGCCGCGCGTTGTTTGAGGCAAACGAGCAGGGTCAAAACCCGCGACTGGCAGCGAAAAGTCGCTGAGGCGACTCGGTTTTTCTTGCCTAACCTGCGGTTGTTTTGAAAACCGAACTGTGCGAAGATGTTTTCTCCTTCGTGCAACTCCGGTTTTCAAACAGAGCTCCGGATAAAGGCGCCTTTTACTGTTAGAGCCCGATTTCAATTGTTGCTTTTACGGACTGGGCGCACGGCGCCATCACGAAATTTGCGATTGCCCTGAGGGCATCTCTGTCTTGCGGATGAACGTCACTCGTCGCGCCGCGATCGGATGAGCCGTCAAAATTGCTTTGCCGCACCGAGTCGATTACAGTATACTGGCGCACGGCAATTTTGATAGCGCTTTGTGCAGCGTGGGATCTTGCCCGAATGATCTGGACATTTTCTGTAACCTGAAAGAATCTGTAACCGCCCAACATGGCTGAACATTCATCTGACGAATCGAGGCTGGCCGCGCACCGCACAGCCGGGCCCACAGACCGCTTCCGCGTGCTCATGATCGCCCCCACCAGCTTTTTTGCCGACTACGGCTGTCACGTGCGCATTCTAGAAGAGTCTCGGATTCTCCAGCGGCTCGGCCACACGGTGACAGTCGCCACCTATCGCAACGGCAACCCTGTGCCTGGCCTGGACATCCGCCGCACGTTGCCCATTCCCTGGCGCACCACCTATGAGGTCGGCTCTAGCCGCCACAAGATTGTCTTTGATGCGCTGTTGGGCCTCAAGACGATGACCTTGCTGGCTAGCCAACGCTTTGACGTGATCCATGCCCACTTGCATGAGGGCGCGCTGATTGGGCTGGTGTTGGGGCGTCTCTTTGGCGTGCCCGTGGTCTTCGACTTCCAGGGTAGCTTGACCGAAGAGATGATCGACCACCACTTCCTCCGTCGCGACAGCCTGGTCTATGGCCCGCTGCGCCGGCTGGAACGTTGGATCGACCACGCCGCCCCTGTCATCCTCACCAGCACCACCCATGCGCAACGTCTGCTCATCGACGAGTTCGGGTGCGCGCCCGAGCAGGTCATCCCCCTGCCTGACTGTGTGGACACCGACCAGTTTCGACCTGCCAGCACTTTTGAACCCCTCGAGCTGGCTGCGCTGCGCCAGCGGCTCGGCCTGCCTGAGGGGGGTAAGGTAATTGTCTATCTGGGGTTGTTGGCTGAATACCAGGGAACAGGGGTTCTCTTGGAAGCGATGCGGCGTATCTTAGACGTGCGTTCAAACGTCTATCTGTTGTTGATGGGGTTTCCCGGCGTAGAATACTATCAACGCCAGGCGGAACAGTTAGGCATTGCAGACCATGTCATCTTTACCGGGCGCGTCTCTTATCACCAGGCGCCGCTGCATTTGGCATTGGGGCGCGTAGGCGTGGCGCCCAAGATGAGCCTGACCGAAGGCAACGGCAAGCTGCTCAATTATATGGGTATGGGGCTGCCAACGGTTGCATTTGATACGCCAGTGGCGCGCGAGTATCTGGGCGCGCATGGCCTCTATGCAATACGGGGCGATACCGCAAGCCTTGCTGAGAAACTGCTCACCGCTTTGGATGAGCCGTCAGGCGGGGCGCTCTTGCGGCGGCGCGCGCAACAACACTTTGCGTGGGGCCGCGCCGGTGAACAGATTGTCCAGGTGTACACGCAGTTGACCAATCGCAAACGAGTGGCCTCCACGGCGAAATGACAGAGTGACGCGTCGATGCAGCATCTTCATCAGCAACTGAGCGTGGCGCAGGTCGTGACCTTGACCATGAGCATTCTACTCGTGGCGACTTTTGTCGCCCTGGGCGCATTCATGTCGCGCCACGCGAACGCGCTACGCGCACAAGCGGGGGTTGGCTCCGTGGCGGCGACGCCGCTCGCGACTGATACATTGCACTTGCCTTGGGTTGTGAATCGCGCTCGCCCCGTTGCAGCTCGATTGGGGTATGGCCTGACAGGGCCTTCGCTCACTCGGTATGCCGATTGGGACGCGCTCAATGCCGGCTGGTATCTTAACTGGTCGGTTGAAGTGACGCCGACCACCCAAGGCGGCCTGGCCTTCGCTCAGGTGGTGCGCGTTCACCAGCGGCTGGCCTGTGGCGTTTGGCGCCATAGTGATCGCGAGGCTTGCCCCTATGCCGAGCCGCATGATTATGTCTTTCGCCCTAACGCCGGCGTCATTGTGCAGGCTGCACAGGCCAACCCGGGCGCGCTCTGGATGATTGGCAACGAAATGGACCGGCGTGACTGGGCCTATTGCCGGCAATGGGACGGTAACCACTGTGTCCAGGTGGCGTATGACGGCCAGGATGAGATGCTGCCGGAAACCTACGCCGTCGCCTTTCATGATCTGGCCGAGTTGATTCGAAGCGCCGACCCGAGCGCAAAGATTGCTATCGGTGGGGTGATCCAGGCAACGCCGTTGCGGCTGGCCTACCTCACCAGTGTATGGGACGCCTACCTTGCCCGCTATGGCGAACCAATGCCGGTGGACGTGTGGAATGTGCATAATTTCATCTTGCAGGAGAAGCGCAACAGTTGGGGCGCCGATACGCCACCCGGCGCTGTGCTGGAGGAGGGCGCCTATATCGGCGACACCCGAACTCATATCGATATGGCGCGCTTTGCCGAGCAGATTCGCGCCTTCCGCCAGTGGATGAAGGAGCGAGGCCAACAGGAGAAGCCCCTGATCGTCAGCGAGTATGGCGTGCTATACGCCAATTATTTGTTGGGGTTGCCCGCGCATGATGGCGAGCCGATTCATGACTTTATGGTGGCCACATTCGATCATTTTCTGCATACGCGGGACTGCGCGCTGGGGTACCCGCCAGATGATTGCCGCCTTGTGCAGCGCTGGAACTGGTTCAGCCTGGACGACCACGCCAGCCATTTCAACCCGCATGGCCGGCTTTATGACCCAGAGACGCGCCAGATGCTGCCTGCCGGAGACCGGTTTCGGAGTTATATGCAAGCCAATCTGAGCTTGCTGGTCGATGGTGGGTTTTGACCTTAACCACCCACAGACCAGTAGCCTGTATGCCGTAGACACAGGCTTTCAAACGATAGCCATAGAACGTATACAACGCACGAATGTTTATTCGCATAATGTTTATTCGCATAATGTTTATTCGCATAATAATAAGATGGATAATCATGTTGGTCCCCTCTGACCGTGGCCGCCATTTGCTCTGGTTGGCCCCTCTTGCGCTAATGCCGCTTTGGGCAGCCTGGTTCTTGATCAATGGGCCGCCGGCTCTCGCCCAAGCCCCCTCCAGTCGCCATCTGTTCGAACACGCGATCCCTGGCCGGGCGCTCAATATCGTAGCTGAAGAGCCGGGCCGCGTCTGGTTCACCATGCCCGACCGCGACGCAATCGGCGCGCTGCATGTGAGCGATGTGCTGACCGAACCGGTGCGCTTCACCGAATACGCCTTGCCTGCCGCCGGCAGCGAACCATACGACCTGGCCCTTGCCGACGGCGTGGTCTGGTTTACTCAGCGGCTTGGCAACCGCATTGGGCGACTGGATGTGGCGTCGGGCGATATCGAAGAATTTCCCGTGCCGACCCCTAATAGCGAGCCTACCGGCATTGCAGTTGCTTCCAATGGTGAAGTCTGGTTTGCGCAGCGCAAGGGCAACCGGCTTGCCCGCTTGACCCCAACCACAGGGCGCATGGAAGAGTATCTCTACACGACCCCCAATGCGCAGTTTGAGACTGTTGCCCTGCACGAACGAAGCACCAGCAGCGGCCCGATTGTCGAAGTGTGGGTTACGGCACCCAGCCTGAATCAAGTGGTCCAGTTAAGCCTGAGCCTAGGCGCCGGCGGCCCCCAGCCCCCACCAGGCGAGGGCGTGGGCGAGTGGGCGGTCTGGCTGCCGGTTGTCTCGTCCATGCCGCCCCGTTTCCAAATGGTCGCCACCAGCTCGCCGCTCGAGCTTTTTCGCCGGCCATCCGGCATGGTGGTGGATGACACCGGTGTGCCGTGGGTGACGGTCAGAGACTCCAACGCCATTCTGCGCTATTCGCCGGGAACGCTCTCATACTGGCGGCCCTATCGGCTGCCTACGCCAGACAGCGCCCCAACCCAACTCGCCTATCGCAAAAATGGCGCCAACCGAGAGTTCTGGTTTGTCGAGACCGCCAGCCGGAAGGTTGGCCAGTTGTTGGTGCTCCCAAACGCCGAACCGATGCGGCTGTTGGAGTATCCACTGCCTGTGGAAATGGGTGCGCTGTGGGGTGTAGCGGTCGATACAGCGGGGCATATCTGGGTGACCGGTGAGTCGATTGCCGAATTGAGGCCCCCTTATGTTGAATTTTCATACTTGCCCGTTGTCTTGCAGTAGGTTTTGCGGCTCTCCGGCCTTGAACGGGCCTGCGCGCTACCTGGATTGCCAAAGCCAGGAGTGCGACGGCGGATTGCCCTATCCGCCAAGAGCATTTCCCGCTCGAACCGGGAGAGCCAGTTTCGCCAATTGAATTTGAGGATTGAGAATGTCTGGATTTCAACAACTTGTCCATAAGCAACAAGGGCGGATTCGCCAGCCCATCGGTCGCGTTCGCGTGGCGGTTACGGTCCTGATCCCACTATGCACGATTCTGGCCGCGCTGCTCTTTGCATTGTATGATGCCCGCACAGCCTTGGCGTTTGCCTCATCCGATGCAGGTCTCTCGTGCCGCTTTGGCATCAATGCCCCATGGACGCCGATTACGGAATTCGATACGCGGCCGCTGCGGCTTGGGTGGTATATCGACTACGGCGCGGCCGCTGAGCCTGCGCGGCCCGATGGCATCGAATATGTCAGCATTATTCACCTGCGCCAAACCGGCCCCAATAGCTATACCGCCTCACCGAATGGGACAACGTTACAAAACCGTGTGCGCGCCAACCGGGGCGCCGCCTGGATCGTAGGCAATGAGCCGGATCGCCGTATCTTTCAGAACGATATGGAGCCCCATCTTTATGCAGCCGCCTACCATCACCTCTATGGGCTGATCAAGGCCGCGGACCCAACGGCCAAAGTCTACGCCGGGGCGATTGTGCAGGCGACGCCCTTACGCTTGCGTTATCTCGATATGGTGCTGGAAAGCCACTACCGGCAATTTGGCGCCGCCTTGCGCGCCGACGGCTGGGCCATCCACAACTTCATCTTGAACGAGGCGAGTTGCCAGCACTACAATGGTGACTTGCAGATCTGTTGGGGCGCGGACATCCCGCCCGGCATCGACGAAACCGACGGCATGCGCGTGGCCGTCAACGACAACGACAACTTTGATCTCTTTACCCAGCAGATTCGCGCCTTCCGACTGTGGATGCACAAGCGAGGCTATGGGGGCCAGCCCGTGCTTCTTTCCGAATATGGGATCTTGATGCCGCCGGACTATGGAGAGCCGAAGTTTGACGCGGCTCGCGTCAACGCCTTTATGAACAGAACTTTTGACTATCTCCGCACCGAGGTAGACCCGGTGTTGGGCGACCCCAACGACGGATACCGATTAATTCAGCGCTTCGCCTGGTATAGCACGGTTGACCGCAACTTCAACGGTTTTATTTAT
>JAHDWG010000193.1 GCA_023384495.1 Caldilineaceae bacterium | reverse complement strand
ACGCCCCAGTGGTTGTTGAAACTGGCTTCGGCCGCATGGGTGGGGCCGAATTCGCCCAGATCGGGCGCTGGGTTGCGGCCATCGCGCATGACCCGCACAATCGCGCGCTGCAAGAAGAGACCAAACAGGCGGTGTACGAGTTGGTGCGCCAATTCCCCGTCCCCGCGTAAACAGCCTACGATTTTGGATTTGCGAGCATTTCGTCGAGGGGCAGTGATGGATTCCCTTGCGCTTCCACACGCCGGCCACACTGTAGGCCACAAATCCAAAATCGCACCACCATCATCCAATATCCGATTGAGCCTTCATGCCGAACCAGCCGATTGGGTTCCCTTCTTCTCACCCTTATAGCCGTCGCGAACAAGTTGGCTGGTATTTTTATGATTGGGCGAACTCCGCCTTTGCCACGACCGTTGTCACCGTCTTTCTCGGCCCCTATTTGACCGCTGTCACCCAAAGCGCCGCTGGCGCAGACGGGTATGTCTACCCCTTTGGCGTCCCTGTGGTGGCCGATGCATTCTTCCCCTACATGGTTTCTCTTTCGGTGGTGCTACAGGTGTTCTTTTTGCCGATCTTGGGTGCGGTCGCCGACTATACGAATCTCAAGCGACAGATGATGGCAACGTTCGCCTATCTGGGCGCTTTCGCCACCATGGCCCTCTTCTTTGTCGAAGGCGATAGCTATCTCTGGGGCGGCGGCCTCTTTGTGTTGGCAAACTTGAGTTTTGGGGCGTCGATTGTCTTCTACAATGCCTTTCTGCCCGAAATTGCCGCACCCGACGACCGGGACAAGGTTTCGTCGCAGGGGTGGGCGTTGGGCTATTTGGGGGGCGGGCTGCTGCTGCTGTTCAATCTGCTCTTCGTGCAATTTACGGCGCCGGCGCTGGGGATCAGCACGGCGCTGGCGGCGCGCATCTGTCTCGCCTCGGCTGGGGTCTGGTGGGCTGTCTTCACCCTGATCCCACTGGTGACGCTGCGCGTCCGCCAACCGCTCAAACACCTTGCGCCGGGTGAACGCTATCTCACAATTGGCTTTCAGCAGCTAGGGCGCACTCTGCGCGAGTTGCCGCGTTTTCCCCAAACGCTGCTCTTTCTGGTGGCCTATCTGTTGTACAATGATGGCATCCAGACGGTGATTGCGCTGGCGGCGCAGTTTGGCGCGCAAGAACTGGGGATGGCGCAGTCGTCGCTGGTGCAACTGGTGCTCATGGTGCAGTTTGTCGCCTTTTTGGGCGCGTTGGCCTTTGGCTATCTGGCGCGCATGACTGGCGCCAAACAGGCCATCTTGATCAGCCTGGTCATCTGGTTTGGCGTGGTGGTCTATGCTTATGGGCTGCTGCAAAGTGTGGGTCAGTTCTTTGTTTTGGCTGCCGTCATTGCCATTGTCTTGGGGGGCAGCCAGGCATTGAGCCGTTCGCTCTTCTCGCAGATGATCCCCAAAGGCCGGGAGGCAGAATACTTCAGCCTGTACGAAGTCAGCGAGCGGGGCACGAGTTGGCTGGGGCCGCTGCTCTTTGGCCTCTCGCTCCAGTGGACCGGGAGCTACCGTGTGGCTATTCTCTCGGTGGCGATCTTCTTCGCTGCCGGGCTGATCCTCTTGCCGCTGGTCAACGTGCGCCGCGCCATTGTCGAAGCGGGCAACGAGCCGCCTGAACGGGTGTAACCTGGAATTGGATCAGACAAATGGTCGCTGAATTGGCCGATGCGGACTTCTGGGCGCTCATGGCGGGTCGGCGCTCGATCCGGCGCTACACGGCGCAACCAGTGGCGCCCGAGCTGCTGGAGAAGCTGCTCGAGGCGGCGATCTGGGCCCCGTCGGCGCATAACCGGCAGCCGTGGCGCTTCTGTGTGGTCACCGGCGGCGCAACCAAAGCGCATCTTAGCGAGCGCATGGCCGACCGCTGGCGACAAGACCTCAACGCGGACAATGCAGACCCATCCTTTGTGGAGCGGCGCATCGCCATCAGCCACGCCCGGTTGACGGGCGCCGCTGCGCTGATCATTGCCGCAGCGAACATGGAAGAGATGGACGTCTACCCCGACGAACAGCGCAACCAGGCCGAATGGACGATGGCGGTGCAGAGCGTGGCGCTCGCCTGCCAAAACCTCCTGTTGGCGGCGCATCACTATGGCTTGGGCGCGTGCTGGATGTGCGCCCCGCTCTTTGCGCCCGATTTGGTGCAAGATGTGTTACAATTACCGGCGACGTGGCGGCCGCAGGCGCTGCTCACCGTTGGCTACCCTGCGGAAACAAAGCACAAAGAGCGGGCGCCGCTTGCCAGCCGTGTGGTCTGGCGTTAGCATTTGCATTCATTGCGCAGTTCATTCCCGGCACTTATTTTTGGACAACAGACCGTCATGAACCCACAGCACGTGATTGCCCTCGCCGGCGGCGTCGGCGGGGCAAAGCTGGCCACCGGCCTCCAGGCTGCGTTGGGCCCAGACCGCCTGACCGTAATTGTCAACACCGGCGATGATTTTGAGCATTGGGGGTTGACCATCTGCCCCGACCTGGACACTGTCATGTACAATCTGGCCGGCATCCACAACCCAGAGACCGGATGGGGGCGCACCGGCGAAACGTTTGGTGTTTTAGAGAGCATGGGTCAGTTGGGGGGCGAGGATTGGTTTCGCCTGGGCGACAAAGACTTGGCCGTCCATCTACGCCGCAGTGAGTGGCTACGGCAGGGCGCAACCTTGACCGAGGTGACCGACCGCCTGCGGCGTGCGCTCGGCGTGCGCTCGGTGATCCTACCGATGAGCGACAGCCCCGTGCGCACGCTCGTCCACACCGACGAGGGCGATCTGCCGTTCCAGCACTATTTCGTCCGCCTGCGCTGCGAGCCGGTGGTGATCGATGTGACCTATGTGGGCGCTGCGTCAGCGCGGCTCCCGATTGCCGTGGAAGAGGCCCTGCGCCACGCCAATCTGATTGTATTCTGCCCCAGCAACCCCTACCTGAGCATCGACCCCATTCTCAGTATGCCGGGGTTGCGGCGGCGGCTGCAAACCCACCCTGCGCCCAAAATGGGCGTTTCGCCCATTGTAGGCGGTCAAGCGATCAAGGGACCGGCCGCCAAAATGATGCGCGAAATGGGCATGACAATCAGCCCCGTGACGGTCGCCCATCACTATCAAGATGTGCTCGACGGTTTTGTGGTGGATATGTGCGACGCGCATCTGAGCGACCAGATTGACATGCCCGTGTTGGTCACAGATACCATCATGACCGACCAGACAAGCAAGCAGCGGCTGGCCACTGAGATCATGGACTTTGGCGCCCAGCTTCGGGGGCCATCCAGCGCGCCGGCGCCGATTCAACCCCAAAATCTCCGTAGCCCGGCTCCATGAGGTTATGGTTGATTGTGCCCGTGAAATCGCTCAGCGAGAGCAAGAGCCGGCTGGCTACCGTGTTGCCTGTCGGTGAGCGCGCCGGGCTCATGCGCCGGCTGCTGCGACATGTGCTCACCATTGCGCAAGCGGCCGATTGTTTTGCCGAGATCATGGTCATCAGCCGCGACCCCCAGGTGTGGGCATTGGCCCATCTGGCCGGTGTCGGCGTTCTTCGCGAAGATGGCCACACATTGAACGCAGCGCTGGAACAGGCGCGCCAGGCCGCACTCGGTGCGCATGCCGAAGCCATTCTCGTGCTGCCGGCAGACCTTCCCCAACTCACCGTCGCCGATCTGGACGCATTGGTAGCGCTGGCGCAATCAGGGCCGGGCGTTGTCATTGCGCCGAGCAGCATGGGCGGCACCAGCGCATTGCTCCTACGCCCGCCGGACGCTATCCCCTTTGGCTTTGGGGTTGAAAGCTTTGCGCGCCATTGTTTGCTGGCCCAGGCGGCTGATCTGCCCTGCCGGGTCCACCAATCGCCCACACTGGCGTTTGACGTTGATCTGCCCGCCGATTGGGTTGCCCTGCGGAATACCGTGGCCGGCTATCACGGGTCGCCCTGCACGGGCAGCGCCTCGACACCGCACGCGTGCAGGTAGCCGCAATGGCGGCAGCGCTGCGCCTCCGTGTGGCTGCGCGACAGATTGGCGGCGTGGCGTTGGCGCCGGATGGCGTCTGCGGTTTCCCATGTCTGGCGTCGCAGCGCGTCTGTGAAAGGGATTTTAAGCGTGGCGTCGGCATAGCGCAGCAGGCCATAGGGCGGGGCGGCGTGAAAATGTTCTTCGACGAGCAGACAATAGGCGGCCAATTGCAGGATGTGTCCTTCAATCGGCGTCGGCGGGCGGTTGCGGCTCTTCACCTCCACCGGCACGGTGACGGTGCGCCCACGCTCGGAAACGCGCACCAGATAATCGGGTTTGCCCACCAGCCCATAGCGCCGGCTGATGAGCGGCTTCTCAAGGCGCTGCCACGCCCCGGTGTCGCTATAGACCACCTCGCCCAGCGGCAAGCCGGTCTTCATGTACGCTTGCCGGCCCAGCCAGAGGAGCGCAAGCCCCACGCACCCCAGCACAACAGCGGCAAAGAGCAAATAGAGCCACATAGACGAAATACCTTTGGCGCTGGGCTCGGGTCAATGGCCCGTGATGATAGACGATCGATGCGTGTCAATCGGCTCCGCGCGCTTTGCACAACAGATCCCACGCGCCGCGCTGGCAAACCTCGTCACGCTGATTCACCACCGCCATCTCGAAAGTGACTAATCCGCCACCGAGCCGGGCCATCTCTTTCTTCTCTTGCACCTTGACGCGCAGGCGAACAGTGTCGCCGATAAAGACCGGTTTGGTAAAGCGCCATTCCAGGCCGCGAAAGGCCATGACCGTCTCTTCCATAAAACCGAGACGCACCGCCAGCCCGCTGGCAATGCTGAGCACAAGCAGCCCATGGGCTACGCGCTGGCCAAACATCTGGCTCTTGCTGTATTCGGCGTCGCTGTGGATCAGATTCCAGTCGCCGGAAAGTGCGGCAAAGTTGACGATATCGGTTTCGGTGATGGTGCGACCGACACTCTCCACCTCATCGCCAATTGCAAATTCTTCAAAAAAGAGGCCGCCATGGCGGGCCAATGTGCGTGTGGTCATGTTCATTCCTTGCTGGTTGGGATGCTTCACTGATCTGCCCCATCATACCACCGGCATGGGCAATTTGAGAAGCGCTGGGCGCGCACAACCGAAAGGTGGTTCGGAAGCCTAGTTACGCGGCCATCCGGCGCACCTTGCTATACTTTTTACCAGTATAAACCGCGGTTGCTTTGAAAACGCGAAGGCATGGCTTCCACTTTGGTTGAAACAGCTTTCGCGCCATTACCTACACAAACGTTGGATAAGAGGCGATCATGCGCTTTGAAAACCCGTTGAAACGCGTTGAACAACTCAAGCGCGTCAAGAACGCGCCGAAGGAATCCCAGGGTGACCGAGTGCCGCCCGGCCAGTTTGTTACCGACAAGTTTCCCGTGTTGCACTATGGCGAAACGCCCCATTACGCCACGCTCGATGATTGGACGTTGCGCGTCTTTGGGCTGGTGGAAGAAGAACAAACCTTTTCGTGGGCCGATCTGATGGCGATGGCCACACAGACGCAAACGGTGGACATTCACTGCGTCACTCGCTGGAGCAAACTCGACACGACGTGGACGGGCATTCCGTGGCGCCAGTTCGTGGCTGGGTTGCGGGTGAAACCCGAGGCAACGCATGTCATGGCCCACTGCGAGCAGGGATTCACCACCAATATCGCGCTCGCTGTGCTGGATGATGAGGACACCATGCTCGCCTACCGCTACGACGGCAAGCCCCTTGAGCCGGACCACGGCTACCCACTGCGACTGTTGGCGCCCAAGAAGTATTTCTGGAAGAGCGCCAAATGGCTGCGTGGGCTGGAGTTTATGAGCGGCGATCGGCCCGGCTTTTGGGAGCGCCACGGCTACCACATGCAGGGCGATCCCTGGCTCGAAGAACGGTTCGGATGGTAAAACGCCAAGCAACGAAAAATCAAAACCCCCACTGCAAGCCGCGTGGGGGTTCAAGTCGGGGTATTCATATTGTATATTGCCTTTCGTCAGTGTGACGGCTCCACATCATCGTTTGCGGTTGCCGGCGTAATATAGAGCGCCAGCAACATGGTGGCCATCAAGATCAATGCGAGAGCGTTCATACGAAATTCTCCACGGCGGGAAGTTGAGCCAATCGCCGGCATTATGGCCGACAAAGCAAATTGCACCAATGGGGCAGATCACTCACACGTTGTGTGCTACCACACAGCGCTTGTCATCAGTATACCAGCGTGAAACCTGCGTCACTGGATAGATTTCGGACCGTTTCCCAACGTGGCGAATTGAATGGTGTGGGCATCTCCACCGTCTGCATCACTCGGGGAGCGCAAGCTCGATTGCAGACCGAATTGGCTATCTCATTTCGTTCAATTGGGGAAGGCACAATCGCCCAGGCTGCTTCAACGTGTTTTGAGGCGTCTGTTGTGAACGCTGGGCTTCGAGCAATTGCCCAATACCTGCCTTGTCCGTCGGGCGGCTAAGCAAGTAGCCCTGGCCAAAGTTGCAACCGAGTCTTCTGAGTCGGTTGAGTTGTTCCACCGTTTCAACCCCCTCGGCCACCGTCTCCATCCCCAGATCGTGGGCCATGGCAATCAGCGCCTTGACGATATCTCGGTTTCTATCATCATCGCTGTTGCTCAGAAAAGATTGATCAATTTTGAGCATGCGAACCGGGAAATAGCGCAAATAGGCCAGCGAGGAATAGCCAGCGCCAAAGTCATCGATATGGAGTTGTATCCCCATGGTGTGAAGCCTCTGAAAGAAAGAGACTGCCTCATCCGTGTTGTTGAGCCAGGCGCTCTCCGCCACCTCAAGGCGGAGCGTGGAGGGGGCAATCCCCACCCTCTTCAGAATCTCCGCTACCTGCTCGTTGAACTCGGGCGCCAATAGCTGAACGCCCGAGATGTTAACGCTCATGGTGAGGGGCGGCGTCTGCGCGAAACGAGTTTGCCATTCGCGCAACTGGCGACAGGATTGGTCAAGGACCCAACAACCGATGCGCAGAATTGCGCCCGTCTCTTCCGCCAGGGGTATAAACTCGTTTGGCGCCAGCAGGCCATACTGCGGGTGACGCCAGCGCAGCAACGCCTCAAAACCAGAGATGCGGTTGGTGTCCAACGCCATAATCGGCTGATAGTGCAACTCCAATTCACCGCGGTCAAGCGCCTGATCCAGGTCTTGTTCCAACAGCAGACGGGCCTGCGCCTGCTGGCGCATCTGGACATGAAAGCGTGTGCTGCGCGCTTTACCCTGCATTTTGGCTTCATACATGGCCATATCAGCATCGCGCAAAATGTCGCCCGCCTGTTCATACTGTTCGCCGTTGGCGACGATGCCGATGCTGGCGCCGGCTAGTAGCTGACGGCCAGACAGGTTGAAGGGCTGTCTGAGGCTGGCTTGGATGCGATTTACGATTGTATTGACGTACTCTGAATCGCCCATGCCTTCAAGCACAACAATGAATTCATCGCCACCCAGGCGCGCCACCATGTCGCCCGCACAGAGGCACTGTTGCAGCCGCTGCCCAATCGCAATCAGCAATTGGTCCCCGACGGCGTGACCCAGGTTGTCGTTCACTACTTTGAAGTGATCCAGGTCAAGAAAGAGCACCGAAAAGCGATATTCTGCATGCCGTTTGGCGAACTCGATAGCGTGGTGCAGCCGATCCAGCAAGAGCGCCCGATTGGGCAGCCCGGTCAATGAATCGTGCAGCGCATTGTGCGCCAATTGCGCCTCGGCGCGCTTGCGCTCATCCACCTCAAGTTGAAGCTCGTGATTCATCTGGCGCAGTTCCAGCGCCTGGCGGTGAACTTCTGCAATGAGTAACCGATTCTCATACAACGCCATCATCTGACGAAGCAACACCAGGGCGGTAACGGCGCCTACACCCCCTGTCAACCAGACCACCGTCTGTTGGTTATGAATATAGTACTGTATCAACACCACATAGGCGCCAATCGACCAAGCATATGGCAGATAGGTTAGCCAGGAGGCAGATTTTGTATGGAACCGAGATGGCGTGGGGTACCCGACCCCCTGCGGGGTGGTTATCTCCGGCCTGCGCCGGAGATAGCCACCATTGACGTTGCTTGCCTGCCAGGCGCCCGCTATAAAGTAGAGGAGAGTTCCAGTAAGCCAGGTGAGATCCAACCAACTTGCGCTTTGATAGCTCCCCGTCATGGATTGATAGCCGTAGATCATATCCCCGACGACCCCGACAATCAGACTGAGCGCCAGTGGCGCCAACGGCCCAAGCCTTTGCCCTTGACGTTTGCGGTAGAGGAGTAACAGGAGCGCAAAGAACAAGATTAAGCTGCCTACCGGGTAGGCCAGAGATAGAAGCCACACCACGATCCGCGCCTCAGATACAGAGGCAGCGATTGGGCCAAGCCAGAATGCCCAGAGGCCAATGGTCGTCGCAACCATGATGATGCTGATGTCGATCCCAAGCCGCCACCAATCCATACGCTCGAACCGGTTGAACGGCAGCAGCAACACACCGACGAGAACGAGAGGATAGTAGGCCAGATAGAACCCGTCGGCAATTGATGGAAAGGGGACAATCTCTTGGCTCGTCTCGAAGATAGCCCAGAGGATGTTGCCGATTCCCGCCGCCAACAGCGCCGATGCCAGCGAGCCCCAGGCCCACATGAGCCGGCGAGAGCATGGCGCGACTGTCTTCGCCGCGGCGAAGAGCGCGCCAGCCGCAAGTAGATCCCAAAAGGGATAAGTTATGTTGACCAGGAAGATCCGAAGGTGCTCCTCGGCGACGGCAAAGGTGAGCAACAGATTCGCCGCCAAGATGGAGCATGCAACAAGAACGCTGAACACTGGAGGCTTCGATGCATGATTTGGTTGAGTAGTCAACGCTCCTCCTCGTCTGCTCGATACTATGGCCTGATACAGCTCACTCTATTGCTTGCTGATCGATGTTCCATCATATGCATAGATCATATACGATAGGCCGTCAGTGCCACGAATCACCGTTGTCTCTACAGGATATACGAAATAGAGAGATCGCGCATCGGCAATTGTGAGGGTTTATGTTCATATGTTTGTACTATATGGCGCTGCGCGCAGGCGCGAATGGGGCCGGTGCGCAGCAGGGTTGCGCCGGCTGTATGGCTTGAGGCCAATCACATAGGGGTAATAGAGGGCGCTGTCGTGACGCCAGGCATCTGATGCAGCGAAGCCCAGTTCGTTTGCAGGCTTCAGGTGGAGAATTGCCTCGTGGAGCAGTTGCTTGGGTTCAGCGGCGCGCCGGGCCAATGCAGGTTAGGCGCCCACGGAAACACCCTCATGCCGGCCAGCCACCAGGCCCACGGGCTGCCCACTGTGGCCAGGCCAGCTGTTACCGTCGTATAGGCAACCAATAGTGCGCCCACCCACGCCGCATCTATCTCCCCCGCCTCCGGCTGGAGGAGACAAAGCCCCAGCCAGAGGGTCAAACCGGCGATCAGAAGAGCGACTGCAAACACGATGGCTCAATTGTGATTTTGCGCCCGGTAGTGCTCTTGTAGACTACGCACCCGTAACTCTTTCTGGCGCAAAGCGCGAATGCCGTTGACTGCCGCCTGCGCCGCCGACAACGTCGTGATGAGGGGGATCTCCAGTCGCGTCGCCACGCTGCGGATGCGCGCCCCATCGTCCCGGCTCTGCGGCCCCAGCGGGGTATTGATGATCAGGTGCACTTTGCCGTCGCGCATAGCGTCCAGCGTGGAATAACCCGGTTCGCCGCTGCTCGCCTTGCCCAACAGCGTCACCGGTGTGCCCGCGTGTTCGATGAGCGAACCCGTCCCTTCGGTGGCATAGATGGTAAAGCCCAATCGGTGCAGGTCGCGCGCGATCTTGAGCGCGCTGGCCTTATCATAGTCGTTCACCGTGATCAACACGCCCCCCTCTTGCGGCAACCCGGTGCCCGCGCCCAGTTGGCTCTTGGCAAATGCGTGCCCAAAGGTGGAAGCGTGCCCCATCACCTCCCCGGTGGAGCGCATCTCAGGCCCCAGAATGGTGTCGATGCCGGTGAACTTTTTCCACGGCAACACCGCTTCCTTGACAAAGAAGCCGTCCAGCGCCGGCTCGCGGGTGAGGCCCAGTTCTGTCAGCGATTTACCCGCCATTACTTTCGCCGCAACCTTGGCCAGGGGAACGCCTGTCGCCTTGCTGACAAAGGGTGAGGTGCGGCTGGCGCGCGGGTTCACCTCCAGCACATAGACCACATCATCCTTGATCGCATATTGCACGTTCATCAGCCCGCGCACGCCTAGCGCCAACCCCAGCTTTTCGGTGTATTCGCGGATGATGTTCAAATGAAAAAGGCTGATCTTATAGGGCGGCAACACACAGGCGCTGTCGCCGCTGTGGATGCCCGCCTCTTCGATGTGCTGCATCACCCCGCCGATGACCACTCGCTCGGCGTCGCACACGGCGTCCACATCGACTTCGATGGCGTCCTCCAAGAACTGGTCGATGAGGATCGGGCGGTTGTCGGCCACGCTGACCGCCTCGGCCATATAGCGGCGCAAAGCCGGTTCGTCATCCACAATCGCCATCGCTCGCCCACCCAGCACATAAGACGGGCGCACAACCACAGGGTAGCCGATGCGCTCGGCAATCGCCACGGCTTCATCGGCTGAGCGGGCGCTGCCGTGGGCCGGGGCGGGGATGTCAAGCCGGCCCAGCAGAGCGCCAAAGAGGTCGCGATCCTCGGCCAGGTCAATTGCCTCGGGTGGCGTCCCCAAGATGGGCGCGCCCGCCGCGGCCAGCCGCCCGGCCAGGTTGAGCGGCGTCTGCCCCCCAAACTGGACGATGAGGCCGAGAATGTTGGATGTTGGATTGCTCCCTGCCTCCCTATCGACGATGTTCAGCACATCCTCCAGCGTCAGCGGCTCGAAGTAGAGGCGGTCGCTGGTGTCATAGTCGGTGCTTACCGTTTCAGGGTTGCAGTTGACCATGATGGTCTCGTAGCCCAGCTCTTGCAGCGCAAAGCTGGCATGGACACAACAGTAGTCGAACTCAATGCCTTGCCCAATCCGATTCGGCCCGCCGCCCAGAATGATCACCTTGGGGCGGTCAGTCGACGGCGCCTCGCTCTCGCTTTCATAGCTGCTGTAGAGGTAGGGCGTAAAGGCCTCGAACTCCGCCGCACAGGTGTCCACCTGGTGATAGGTGGGCAGGATGCCGAGGGCGTGGCGGAGACGACGAATATCGTGCTCGGAGACTGGAGATTGGAGACTGGGAACCGAGGAGTCTTTGTCATTTAGTCTCCAGTCTCCAATCTCCAATCTCTCATTGACAATCCGCGCCAACTGGCTGTCGCTAAACCCCATGCGCTTGGCAGCGCGCAGGGTCTCGGCGTCGAGCCGGGTCAGCGTGCGCTCGAATTCGACGATCTCGCCGATTTGGGCCACAAACCAGGGGTCGAAGTGGGTCAATTGACAGATGGTGGTGGGGCTGTCGCCCTGCTTGAGCGCCTCATAGACGGCAAAGAGCCGGTCTCGGTTGGGGATGCGCAACAGGTCGTGCAACGTGGCGCCGGCGCCATACCCCTTGAAATGGCCGTCGGCGTCGCGCTCCACCGGGCCAAAGCCGTCGCGCCCGATCTCCAGGCTGCGGATGCCTTTCTGAAGCGCCTCTTTGAAGGTGCGCCCCATCGCCATCGCCTCGCCCACCGACTTCATCTGCGGGCCAAGCTCCCGATCCACGCCGGGGAACTTTTCAAAGGCCCAACGCGGGATCTTGACGACCACATAGTCGATCGACGGCTCAAACGCGGCCACCGTCTGTTGGGTGATGTCGTTCTTGAGTTCGTCCAGCGTATAGCCGACCGCCACCTTGGCGGCCAACTTGGCAATCGGGAAGCCGGTGGCCTTGGAGGCCAGCGCGCTGGAGCGCGAGACGCGCGGGTTCATCTCGATGATCACCACACGCCCGGTGGCCGGGTCCACCGCAAACTGCACATTGCTGCCGCCCGTTTCCACCCCCACCGCGCGCATGACCAGGCGGGCCTGGTCGCGCAGTCGCTGGTACTCCTTGTCGGTGAGCGTCTGCGCCGGCGCCACGGTGATGCTGTCGCCGGTGTGAACGCCCATCGCGTCCAGGTTTTCGATGGAGCAGACTACGACAAAGTTGTCGGCGCCGTCGCGCATGACTTCGAGTTCGTATTCCTTCCAGCCGATGAGCGACTCTTCGATGAGCACGCTGTGAACCGGGCTTTCGCGCAGCCCCCAGCTCACCTTTTCGTCAAATTCATCGGGTGTAAAGACGGTGCCGGCGCCGCTGCCACCCAGCGTAAAGCTGGGCCGCACAAAGATCGGATAGCGCGCAATCACCTCGCGCGCGATCTGCCGCGCTTCTTCCAGCGTGTGGGCAATGCCGCTGCGTGGGGACTCCAGCCCGACGCTGGTCATGGCCTCTTTGAAGAGCCAGCGGTCTTCGGCCACCTGCATCGAGCGCAGATTGGCGCCAATCAGCTCCACGCCATACTTGTCGAGCACACCGGCCCCGGCCAGCGCCACCGAGAGGTTCAACCCGGTCTGCCCGCCCACGGTGGGCAACAATGCATCGGGGCGCTCTTTGGCGATGATCTTCTCCAGCACTTCCACCGTCAGCGGCTCCACATAGGTGGCGTCGGCCATTTCGGGGTCGGTCATGATCGTCGCCGGGTTGGAATTGACCAGCACCACCCGGTAGCCTTCCTGGCGCAGCGCCTTACAGGCCTGGGCGCCGGAATAGTCGAATTCGCACGCCTGGCCGATGACAATCGGACCAGAGCCGATGATCAAAATCGAAGAAATATCAGTTCGTTTTGGCATAGAGTTTGCGTTATCGTTCCATATGCGGCATGAAGAACTCCCGTTGTGTGGGGTCGTCATAGCCTTCGAGCCAGGTCGTGTGCAACCCATCACTGTTGAGTGCTGCACGCACAATCGCCTTGTTAAAGTTATGCACCGTCTCGTGGCCCAGGTATTCGTCCACCGGCATCCAGCGACAATCTTCGATTTCGTCGGTATCCTGAACGATTTCGGTGGTGAGTGGAGACAGCCGGGCTACAAAGTAGATGTCAGACTTGCCATAGCGATAGCCGTGCCAATGCCTCAGACAGACCAGCGCCTCGAATCTGGTCCTGACCCCGGTCTCTTCCAAGACCTCACGCACCGCAGCGTCGGCCAGGTGCTCGCCGGCGTTGAGAGCGCCGCCCGGCAACTTATAAAAGTT
>JAHDWG010000736.1 GCA_023384495.1 Caldilineaceae bacterium | reverse complement strand
CAAACCAACGTGTTTGCGGTCACCTCCCGGAGGTCTTGTCGAAATTTAACGTTGTCGAACTATGCACAAAGTAATGTTCATCCGCAGATTGCGCAGCTTTTCAACTATGCAAACTGCGCAATCTGCGGCTAAGTCTGAACAATAAGTGTACCACCGGGCTGGAAAATCGACGAAAGCGAGAGGTTCAAACTGAGGGTGGACAGGTGGTCCTCATGGCGATGACGCGCAGGCGTGGCCGGCCTACTAGCGGCGGCAGGCGTCCCACCCAGTTGCCCAACCGGTGGATGCGCGCCAGCGAAATGGGCAGACCAGGCCGCTCGACGCGGCGGAACCCCAGCCGCTCGTAATAGCCTTCCAGTTCGGCCAGACAGAAGAGATAGAGGTCGCCCGTGTGCCGGGCCAGCAAGGCGCACACGATGGCGCTGCCGACCCCTGCGCCGCGGCGGTCGGCAACGACGACGAGCGACGCCAGCTCTGGCGCGCCGTCGCGGTGGCGCTTGATCTGCCCGATGCCGATGATATGGCCTTCTTCCTCGGCCACGAGAAAACAAGCGGGGTTGAGGTTGATACGGTTGAAGTCACCGGACCGCATCAGGTTGAGAATGGCCGGGCGGTCAGCCTCCGTAGCGGGGCGGATGTGGACTAGGGGGTGGGGAGTGGGAAGTGGGGAATGGTGGTTGGTCATTTATCGGACAGTCGCGGTGCGGAGAAGGTTTGGCTCGATACGTACATCGAGCACTTCGGCCAGGGTGAGAAAGCCATCGCGGATGGCAAGCGGACGGTCGAGGATGTCCTCTTTGAGTTTGAGAAAGAAGCTCAACTCGCTGGGGTGGTCAATGCCGGGCAGAGCGGCAAAGAGCGCCGCGCGCACGGTCCCCAACCCGGCGCTGGCCTGCGAGCCGACCATCACCCCTTTGCCGGCGGCCCGCGCCGAGGCCAGCATCTGGCGTGACTCGGTATAGCCGGTGCGGGCGGTCTTGATGTTGAGGATGTCGAAGGTGCCACAGGCCAGCTCGCGGCGCAGGTCACGCACGCTGAAGCAACTGTCGTCGGCGATCAGCGGCATCACCCTGGCGGCGCGCAAGGCAGCGCGTTCGCCGATCAGCTCCACCGGCAACGGCTCTTCGCAATAGCGCAGCCCCAACTCGCGCAGATGGGCCAGTTTCCAGGCTGCGTTGTCGGGCGTAAGACATTCGTTGGCGTCGGCGTAGAACGCCATCGCGTCGCCGAACATGGCTTGCAGGTCGCGGATGCGCGCGAGGTCTTCGTCCCACTCGCGGCCCACCTTGACCTTGAGCACGCGCACCCCCTGCTCGTAGACCCGCTGCGCCTCGGCCAGCACGCTCTCGCGGTCGCCGATGCCCAGGATGTAGCTCACCGCCACCCGTTCCGCCGTGCAGCCCAGGTGCTCGGCCAGCGTGACCCCGCGCGACTGCGCCAGCGCGTCGTGCAGCGCAATGTCAATGGCGCCCTTGGCCGTGTGGTTGAAGGCCACCTCGCCCAGCCGCGCCGACACGTGCGCCAGCGGGAGGCCCGTCACACGCGGGGCCAGCTCCTGGGCGATCACGCTGACGATGCTGGCCACCGTCTCGCCGTAGATGGTGGGCCGCGGCGGCGCCGGCGCCGCCCCCCCCGCGCCCCCGCGGCGCGGCCCCCCCCCCCCCACCAGTAGCGCCCCCCGCAGGGCGCGCCCCCATCCCCCACGCCGCGCGCCGGGCCTGGGCCGCCGCCC
>JAHDWG010000192.1 GCA_023384495.1 Caldilineaceae bacterium | reverse complement strand
GGGAAGCCGACGCTCATGCACATGTTGCCAGATGTCGGCTTCGGTCCAATAGGCGAGTGGCGCAATCTTGACTACGTTGTAGCGTTCATTCCATTTGACCATACTCACATCTCGGCGGGTGGATGACTGGTCATGGCGTAACGCCGTAACCCAGGCTGTGCTGTCTGCGAGCGCCTTCTTGAGCGGGCCTACCTTGCGAATTTGGCAGCAGAGATTGGGGTCGTTGGCGTAGAGATCCGGCCCATAGCGCTTTGCCTGTTGCTCAACCGTGATATCAGTGGCGACCCGGCGCAGGCTGCGCTGATAATGGTCTTCTAGCTGCCGGATCAGCGCCAACGTTTCTGGGAAGAAATAGCCGGTGTCAATGTAGAAAATATCGACGTCGGGGTTGATTTGCAGGGCCAGGTCCATCAGCACAATGCCACTGGCGCCAAACCCGGTGCCGATGCTCAGGCCATTGCCAAAGGTTTCGATTGCCCAACCCAACAGATCGATGCCGGAGCCATGCTGGAAGCGATTGCTCAAACGGGCAAAGACCAACTTGGTCCAGTCATTCATGCCGGTCGTGGTATTCGATGTCGAACCCTCGCGCACGCGGTTTACTGGGGTCGACGTCGGCGGCATGGCGATGGTGGGTTGTGCGGTCGGTTGTGATGCTGCAACGGCGATATCCATAAGGTAACACTCCCAGTCGTGTATTGTACTTGTCGGGTCATTCAGGTCTCTGTTGAGCGATTGAGCGCATGGACGCGTAGACAGGTTACATGCCCAGATCCTCGTAGACAGGCGCCGGATCAAGAAATGGCGTTGCTACAAAACAGACGCTGGACGCTTTCCAATCAAACATAATTGAAAAGCTACGCCGGTGGCGCGATATGCGATTGCGTGCTCAAGCAGAGAAAAGGGAAAAGGTCGGCTGCACTAACAACAAGTGCAACAAGTACAGGGGCAACAACAGGAGGTACAACAGAGGGTGGAGAGGGCGCCGAACACAGCAGGCGGTGGATAGCTTTGTGGTTGACTCGTCGGGGTGGTGCGCCACCCTGGCGATGCGGCAGCAAGCAAACGGTTCATGGCAATCTCTCCGACCAGGCTGATGGTCATCAACATGACACTAGACACCAACGTTGTATACTAGACGTTGTATAGAAACGCGTAAAGTCTACTGCTCCTCTGGTGAATTGTCAAATGCAATGGACGCTTTTGAGCGATTCGCAGCCCGCCATGCGGTGCGTCTTGCACGGGCGCTGCGGCTACATTCGTGAATTCAATGTGCCGAATGGTGGCAATGGTTTTGGCGTAGAGTGGCGTATTCAGTGTAAAATCGCGGTTGTGATATGCTTCACAAAAACGCCTCGTCACGGCCACCCCTGGGCGGTTTGCAGGCGGATCTGCCATTATCCATCCAACAATACGTAAAATAGGAATATGAAATCATGACTCATGACTATCGACCCACGTTTGTAGCCTCTGATCTGGAAGGTGTTCTCATACCGGAAATCTGGGTGGCTGTAGCCGAAAAGACGGGCATCAAGGAGCTTACACTGACAACACGTGAGATTGCCGACTATGATGAACTGATGAGCATCCGGCTCCGCTGTCTGACGGAACACAATCTCAAACTAGATGACATCCAACAGGTCATCAGCACCATGGAGCCGCTCCCAGGCGCCGTCGAATTGATCCAGTGGATGCGCGAGCGTACGCGTTTTGTCATTATCACTGACAGTTTCTATGAATTCTTAACCCCCTTCAACGCCAAGCTGGGCTTCCCAACCATCTTTGCCCATTCGCTCAAGCTGGACCGCGACGGCGCGGTTACCGGCTATCAGTTGCGGTTGCAAAACGGCAAGCGCAAGGCAGTGCGGGCGCTCAAAGAGATTGGTTTTCGCGTCATGGCCTTTGGCGATTCGTATAACGACACCCCTATGTTGGATGAAGCAGACTTTGGCGCGCTCTTCAAACCGCCGGCAAACGTGGTTGCGGATTTTCCTCAGTTTCCCGTTGCCAATGACTATACGGGCCTCAAAGCGCTGGCCCACGAGTTTTTGCGGATGCCGGTCGTGATGTAAGCTACCAGATAGGGCGTCATGGTCGAAATTGGCCTATTCTATGGCAGCACCGACGGCAACACGGCGCGCGTTGCGCAGATGATCGAACAGGTATTGGCGCTGCGCAGCACCGTGCATGTCGAGATATTGGATATTGCCGATTACTTTTTGGACGAGATGCTTGCATTTGACTTGCTGATCGTCGGCGTCCCGACCTGGAACATAGGCCAGCTTCAGGCCGATTGGCAATCCGTTTTTGAGGAGTTCGACCAACTCGATCTTACCGGCAAACGGGTAGCGCTGTTTGGCCTTGGTGACCAACGGGGCTACCCCGATACGTTTGCGGATGCGCTCTTTTTTGTGGCGGATAAGATGCGCGAACGGGGCGCCCAATTGGTGGGGCGCTGGCCCACAGACGGGTATCACTTCCGCCAGTCGTGGGCCGCTGACGGGGAGGACTTCTTGGGGCTGGTGCTGGATGAGCACAACCAACCTGAGTTGACAGCAGGTAGGATAGCCGGGTGGGTAGGCCAGTTAATAGTCGAGTTTGGTTTGTAATGGGTAGCACCACAGGAAACCGTGGCGTGCGAAGCACAGGTCGGAAGCACTTTTATCTGACCATTGATTTTTTGGTCTATTTGAGATAATTGGCGTATTTATGACTACACGAAACAATAATTCGTCCGCTCCATTCTATGAGGGCCTGGTAAGCCCTGCTGGCTACATCCTGGCGGTCTCGTATCCAGTGCTGGCGCTTTCAACCGGTGTGCGCGCGCTCTTTCAACTATTTCTCAAGGACGATGTGGTCGACTTTTTTCCGCCAACCATGAGCGCAGTGGCCGCTGCCTGTTATTTGATCGCCACCATCGGCTTTGCCTATCGCCGCCGCTGGACATGGTGGCTCTCGCTCCTCGTGCTGGCGCTGGAGACGTGTCTAACGCTGATTGTCGGCGTGTGGAGTTTGGTTGACCCTGTGACCGTCGGCAGCACGGTCTGGCGACGGTTTGGCGAGGATTATGGATACTTCCCCCTCTTCCAGCCCGTGATCGGCCTCCTTTGGCTGCTCTGGCCAAAGACGCGCTCCCTCTACGGCTTTGTCGACGAGCCAGGATCGCCAGGAATACCCCCCCAAGAATCATCCCCCGAGGGGGGATAGCCGGCAAGGAGGCCAGCGTCTTCGTGCGATCGCAGGGTAAAACCCCACGCCTGACAGCCCAAAGTCGCCTCAGTGACTGTAAATAAGGCGCCTGCACCCAACTGGCGCTGTGGTTGTGGGTAAATGTCACCAAAATCTAGATTGTTGGGGTAGAATTCTCATTACTACACGAAGTTACGTAGCGCATCCAGGCGCCGCCCGGCCGCGCCTGTCGTAAGCGTACGTCGCACACTCGCCATCCCCGTCCCAATATCCGGCGTTGCATCCAGCAGCCACAGGATCGTGGCCGCGGTGTAGATTACCTGTTCGGTCGCCGGGCCCGCCTTGCCCGCCAACACCCCCCCATTGAGGCCAGCGTGTTCGGCCACGTCTGGCCCGGCTTCGACCCGCACCCGCTCGCCTAACCCCACCGCACCCGGCTCCAAGATCACATCGTCCGCCTCATCCACCGCAAAGATATGGGTCTTACGTCCGGCGGCCATCTCTATGGCGCCTTCTTCCCCCTGCACCATCCAACTGCGGCGCAGGCCCGTCTGCGTGGTGCGCAGCCGGTCAATATAGTTCCCATGAAAGAAGCCACTGATCTGATAGGGTGCATTGGCCGGGTTGAGCAATTTCTCAACGCTGTTGAGCACCGTGCGCAACCCAAACTGGCTGCGCAACGGCGTCAGCGCATGCCACGCGGGGATATATTGGCGCGCCGACACATAACCCACCCCCACCCGCTCGACCATGCGCGCAACGCCAGCCGGCGCCAGGCCCACCGGGGCGCCCAACGCAGCCAATACCAGCCCGGGTGTCACACCGGCTTTGGTGGGGATCTCTTCGTCGCCGTGCAGCAACACCGGGACACCGGCTTCGGCCAGCACAATGGCAATCGCAGGCGCCAGTTGCGCCGTCTTGACCTTGCCGTCATAGGGCGGCGCCAGGTCGAGCAGGTTCTCGACGCGTGGCGCCAAGGGGTGCATAAACTCATTACGCGCAACATCGGCAAAGCCGCGCACCTCGTCAACCGACTCTCCCTTTACCCGCTGGGCGATCAGGAATGCGCCGGCCTGGGCGTCGGTCGCCTCGCGGCGGAGAATCATGCGCAGCGCGGCCACCGCCTCCTCATAGGTGAGGTCGCGCTTGAGCTTTTCCCCCCGCCCCACCGCCTTGATGAACGGAATAAAGGTTGATGTCATGACTTGTAGTTGATTGAAAGCAACGGGGTAGCGCCACGGAATCGCGTGGCGAAGGTCTTGGCGTGCGACGCACGCCAAGACCCTCCGATTCATGTGCCCCGGGCCCGTCCGTGACCGGCCTCACGACGGGTCACGGACCCGTCTTGAGCAAGAATCGTAAAGTACCCCGTTTAGTAAGAAAGGCGTTTGGCCAGGTCGACCAATGGCGGGGAGGCATTGGCGCGGATGTGAATCGTCAGCAGGCGGCGCTCATCCTCGTTGGTTCGAGCGAGCGTGTAGCCATTGGGCCCATAGAGCTCGTCGAGCACCGAATGGACCTCGGCCACCAACCCATCGTACACGCCGGGCTGATTGGGCGTGCGTAGACGGTCGACAAAGCTAAGCTCGGCCTCGCCCGGCGAAAATCGAAGGCGTCCCCCGAGCGCTTCTTCGCTTTCCACGAGTTGGCATCCCTTCAACGCCCGCCCAAACACGGTGCGCAGGCGATCGGGCAGTGAATCACTCGCCCACTCACGCTTGTGGTCATAGACCAGGCCGGGACGACCACCGGCCATGTCTATGCTGTAATCCGCCTCATGGCCAATCAGCAAGATGCCTGGCCCATCGACCACATGAGCGTAGTCGGCCACATCGAGCGGCAGCCCCTCCACCTGTTCTTCTTGGATCCAACGATGAAAGATGGGGGTAAATGCGGGCAGATCCACCGCGGCCGGCTCTTGGACAAAATATTTGACTTTGATGCGACGAGGTGCATCCATCGGTTAGGCTCCTTACAGCGTTGGTTGGTTACAGGGCGACGCCACCGGTGACAACGCCAGCGACACGGGCGTCGCAGGCATGCGCAGCTTCGATAAAGAGGTTGGCCTCTTCGATCAGCCGGTGCGCCGAATCCTCGTCGGGGTTGGGGTTGGGGTCGGCGTGGCGCTCGAAGAGATATTCGGCGAACTTGCCCTTGGCATACTTGTCAAAGAAGAGTTCGGTGTCGTAGAAGTGATTGCGGAAAAGCGCGACGATCAGATCGGGGTCGTCGCTGCAATCGACCAACTGCCCGCGCAGCAGCGAGCGGGCGCCCAGCACCATGGCGTTATAGGCGCGCTGGTCGGCCAACACGTAATCACCGTCGTCAAGCGCGATCATGGCGTCAAAAAGCTCGGCCTCGGCGCGCGCAATTTCCATCGAGAAAAGTGACACCACCTCGCCGGCGCATTCACCGACGCCAATGTCGCCGATGCCAAACTCGCGCGGATCGCCCCAGTCGCTGTAAAACTCTGGGTTGGTCTCGTAAAGCGGCACCTCGGTGAACGGGTCGAGAATCTCCTTGACCTGCTTCTTGCCCAGCCGCGTGACCCAATCCTGAAAGCTCTCTTCGCGGTCGCGCTCGTTGGCGTAGCGGTTGACAATCGTGTTGAGCACCTCTGGAACCACCTTGGACGGCACCGCGCCCACGGCCAGCCCATAGCTGCCGGCGTTGTCGCGCCACTTGCCGCCCAAGACAACCTGGAAGTGGGGCACGGTGCGATTGTTGCGGCGCCGGCTATTGCCAAAAAAGCCAATGTCGGCCACATGGTGCTGACCACAGGAATTGAAGCAGCCGCTGATCTTGATTTTCAATTCTTTGATGGCTTCGGGCAGGGTGGCGTTGCGGGCCGCAAGCTGGGTGCGCAACTCACCGGCCAGCCCGCGCGACGAAGCAATGCCCAGCTTGCAGGTGTCGGTGCCGGGGCACGAGGTAATATCCACAATCGTGCCGGCGCCCGGCTCGCCCAGGCCGATGGCCTTGAGCGCGCTGTAGAGGGCGGGAAGGTCGGCTTCGGCCACCCAACGGAGCACAATGTTTTGCTCCACCGTGGTGCGCATGGTTTCGCCCACAAACTCACGCGCAATGTCGGCCAGACGAAAGGCTTGCTCGGTCGTGAGGTCACCCAGCGGCAGATTGACCGTCACCACATAATAGCCAGGCTGGCGCTGGGCGTAGACATTGGTCTCGAACCACTGCTGGAAGCCCGCCGGCTTGTCGCTGCCATTGAGCGCCACGGCAGGGCGGGAGGGCGCCTCTTCAAACGATGGGATGTTCTTGAGGTACGCAGTCCAGCGGTCGTCGTGGGGCAGAATCTTGCGTTCTTCATCCACCAGCCGGCGAAACTCTTCGATGCCGAGCTTGGCAATCAGAAACTTGATGCGCGCCTGGTTGCGGTTGCGCTTTTCACCCAGGCGGGCGAAGACGCGGGCAACCGCCTGCGCCAGCGGCAGAATCTCGTCCTCGGTGACAAACTCCTTGAGCACCTTGGCCTGATAGGGCACCGTGCCCAGCCCCCCGCCAACATAGACCGCGAAGCCGCGCACTAGCTTGCCGTCCACCTCCTGCACGCGGGCCAGCAAGCCCAGATCGTGCATCATCACCAACCCACACGCTTCATGTTCACAGCCCGAGAAGGCGGTTTTGAACTTGCGGCCAAAATCTTGGGCGTCGTCGTGGCCAAGCAGAAAATAGGTCATGGCGTCGGCGTAGGGGGTGATGTCGAACGCCTCGGTGCGGCAGACGCCAGCCAGCGGGCAGCCAGTCACATTGCGTACAGAGTTGCCACACGCTTCCTGGGAAGTGATGCCAACCGAAGCCAAACGGCGCATGAGGTCGGGCGTATCTTCAATATGGACAAAGTGAAGCTGAAAATCTTGGCGGGTGGTGACGTGGAGAATGCCGTCCGAATACTCATCTGCGGTTTGCGCCACCACATCGAGCTGGTCGGGCGTCAGACCGCCATAGGGGATCTTGATGCGCTGCATGCCGGGGGCGTCCCACAAAGTCTCAGGCCCTTTGGTCAGATCACCGGCGGGAAAATTGAGGGTGCGGCTGCGCAGGCCGTCATGGCGCTGGCCATTGTCATAGCGCTGCCCATAGGTGCCGCGGCGCAGGCGGGTCTCAGCAAAGACCTTGTCATCCAGCTTGCGCTGCTTCTTGAGTTCGATTTGGCCTTCGAAGATGTCAATCTCATGCGCCAGCCGATCGGGCATCCGGTCGCGCAGCGCTTCTTTCCAGGTGGTGGATTGTGACATGAATGGCTCCTTTTGAGACCAGGAATGGCGATGACAGACAACAAAAAAGCCCATCGAGTGTGCGATGGGCTGCGAAACTGGGTTGAAAGCGCCTTCAACGGTCGGTGCACCATCGACTGATTTTGCCCAAGCAACAACAGCCACAACAACAAAGCGTGACGACAGAAACGACTGCGAACAGCGGATGGACGAACATTTCAGGCTGGGCCATGGGCAAACGGCCAACATTCTTTGGCTAACGACGGGTAAAGTTACGCTGATTAGCGAGTATACCCAACCCGCGATGTTTGGTCAAATACGGTGCGCACAATGCAAAGATTAATCACTTCCGATTTCGGGCTACATGGTGTATTCTTTGGCGTGTGCCGGGCGCGGGCCAGTTAGAGCCGCGCAGTTTATCCTAGCGTTAGCAACATAGGGGTTTCTATGCGCATTGCCGTTGCCTGTGACCATGCAGGCTTTCCGCTCAAACAACCGATCCTCGATGTGCTGGCGCAGATCGGCATCGAGGCAATCGATCTGGGGGTAGACAGCCCCACGTCGGTCGACTTCCCCGATTACGCAGCACGGGTGGGCCGCGCGCTCCAGGCGCAGGAAGCCGACCGTGGCATCCTCATCTGTGGCAGCGGGGTGGGTATGGCAATTGCCGCCAACAAGCTGGCGGGCGTCCGCGCCTCGGTGACGCATGACACCTATAGCGCACACCAGGGCGTCGAACATGACAGTATGAACGTGATGTGCCTGGGCAGCCGCGTGATCGGCGAGGCCGTGGCGCGCGAACTGGTGCATGCCTTTGTCCATGCCCGTTTCGAGCAAGAAGAGCGCTTTATTCGCCGGTTGGAGAAGATCAACCAGCTCGAACGCCAGCCGGACCCCCGCTGACCAGGGCACAGCGTATCGAAAGGTGACAGTCACTTCTGAAAGTGACAGTCACCTCAAAGTCAGGAGAAACAATGAAACGCGTCGCCCAACCGGTCTTACTCGTCGTCTTTGGCGCCTCTGGCGATCTGGCGAAACGTAAGTTGATCCCGGCGCTCTATCACTTATATAGCCAGGGACTGCTGCACGACGGATTTGCGCTGCTCGGCTTTGCGCGCACCCAATACAGCGACGAGCAGTTCCGCACCTTGATGGGCGAAAGCCTGCGCGAGCATATGGCGGGCGAGCACAACGGCGCCACGGTTGACGAAGAGGAGTGGGCAGCCTTTCTTGAGCATCTCTATTACCAGCAGGGGGGGTATGATGACGACAACAGCTTTGCCCGCCTTGCCGAGCGCATTGCGGATGTCGAAGAAAAAATCCAGACCCAAGGCAACCGCCTCTTTTATCTGGCGACGCCGCCCGAAGTCTTTATGGCGGTGACCACGCTCATCCATGAGCACGGCATGGCCGCGCAACAAGAGAATGCGTGGGTTCGGCTCATCATCGAGAAGCCGTTCGGCCATGACCTGGCCAGCGCACAGACGCTCAACGACCACCTGGCCCAGCTCTTTGCTGAAGAGCAGCTCTACCGGATCGACCACTATTTGGGCAAAGAGACTGTTCAGAATATCCTTGTCTTTCGCTTTGGCAACGGCATCTTTGAACCGGTCTGGAACCGCAACTATATCGACCATGTACAGATCACCGTCGCCGAAAGCCTGGGGGTGGGCGACCGCGGCGGCTATTACGACCAGGCCGGCGCGATTCGCGACATGGTGCAGAATCATGTTATGCAGTTGGTGGCGCTCACCGCCATGGAGCCGCCCGTCGCCATGGACGCAAAGGCCGTGCGCGACCAAAAGGTCAACGTGATGCAGTCGATCCGCCCGCTGGAGCCAGACGAAGTGGCGCGCCAGGTGGTGCGGGCGCAATATGGCGCCGGCCAGATAGACGGCCAGTCGATTCGGGGCTATCTTGAAACGCGGGGAATCCCGCCCGATTCCACCACCGACACCTACGTGGCCTGGAAGCTTGCCATTGACAACTGGCGCTGGAATGGCGTCCCCTTCTATCTGCGCACGGGCAAGGCCATGCCGCACAAACTGACCGAGATCAACATTGTGTTTCGCAAGCCGCCCATGCGTCTCTTCGAAACTTTGGATGACCGCCTCAACGTGCGCAGCAACATCCTGCGCATGCGCATCCAGCCCGACGAGAGCATCTGTCTGACCTTTGACGCCAAACGACCGGGCCCCGTGGTTGCGGTAGACCCGGTCAACATGAGCTTCCCTTACAGCAGTTTTGGCGAAGAGCCGGCCGATGCCTATGAACGGTTGTTGCTCGACGCTGTCCTCGGCGACAGCACCCTCTTTATTCGCCGCGATGAGATCGAAGTCGCCTGGGAGCGGGTCACGCGCGTGCTCGATGGCTGGCAGCGCGAAGAAGCGCGCGCACACAGCCGCGGCATGAGCTTCTCGCTGCCCAGCTATGAAGCCGGCGCCTGGGGGCCCACCGAGGCCGACGATCTGCTTGGCCGCGATGGGCGCTACTGGCGCAACAACCTCGATTAGCCGCATCGCCAAGGCATCTCTATTCAGCGCTGTTTGAAAGCCGGAGTTTCTGAACCACAGAAATTCCGGCTTTCAAAGCAACCGCAGTATCGAGGGGAAGGATTGGCATGGGATTGATATATGGGGTTGATATAAAGTCGAGCCTTATCCTACGTTATATGTCGTAGCCTCGTAGTACATATTCCCTATTGCAACTTGGAAGACCCTACGGTTTACTAAAGCCATCGACGGTCGCCGTAGCCCATCGTAATCCACGCTTCAGATCCTCGCAGCCGCGCTACTGCCCGCCAAACACTCCATCCTCATTGTGGTTGTCGCCGAACCCTATCCATCCGCCCCGCGCATGGCCGGGCGCCGACACAGCCACCGTGCGCGCATCCAATTTCATCACCGTATTTGCGTCACGGCATCTCAGAATCATGTATTGATGAATCGTATCAAAGGAGCCACTATGTCTTTCCAAGGGTCTACCTTTCGTCTTCCATGTTCAGCTTGCCCAGGGCGTCTGGCGCTGCCGGTTGTAGGGCTATGCCTTGTGTTGCTCGGTTTGTTCAGCGCCCCGCGCACCGCCCAAGCAGAGACCTGCACGATGGGCGCCTGTGTCAGCAGCGGGGTCAACATCGCCGATGTCGATCCCCAGCGCAGCGAGCTGCTCAACGCGCTGTTCTCGGCGCTGGTCGGCGAGGAGTTGGACTTGAACGCCGATGCCTGGCAGGCCATCCTCGACGGCGCGCTCGACCTCTCGCAACTCATCGACCAACTCGGTGCAGACCTGGGCTTAGGGGATGTGGAGGCTGTCTTAAACACCAATCTAACGCTCTCGGACTTGCTCAACGCCGCCGCCGCCATCAGCCCAGACGAACTGAGCCTAGAGTTGCTCGATCTCAGCGCTTCGCTCAGCGACCTCAACGGAACCATCCAACTGGGTGAGATGCTCGACCTAAGCCTCGACAACGGCCAACCGCCCGCGGTGACGCTAAACGCCTTTGACATGCTGGCAAGCAGCGTCCAACTGTATAACCTTGCCAACCAGGATGGCCCGGGCTTTCACACCACGCTCGCAGGCGCAGACCTGGGGATCGCCAGTTTGGGCCAGATCACACTGCGCGCGACGGCGATCGAAGCGCCAACCATCGTCTGCGACGAGGTCGGCGCGGTGTTTACGAGCGCCGCGCTGCGCATACAACTCGATCTCGACGGGCTGAATCTGGGGCTTGATACCGGCGATCTGCTCAACGCGCTGCTCGGCCCGCTGGATGCGCTCGTCCTGGGGCTGCTCAATCTGGATGTCAGCGCCACGGCAACCGACCTGACGCTCTACATAGACATGGCGCGCGGCGAAGGCGTGATCCAAGCTATCGATGCCGTCACCCAGGCCGTCACGCTGGAGCTAGACCCCGGCGCCGCCAATGTCTATTTGGGCCAGATCGAACCAAACCTGTTCGCGGATCGCAGCCACAGTCTGACGCCCGCCGATGTTGAATTTGCCGATATTGGCCTCCTCACCGTCAATGCCACCGTCTTGGGGTTGCCCGTGCTCGGCATCGACAACATCTCTGCCGCCATCCGCGCCAAATCGTTTGCTGAAGGCGGCGCAACGGCAGCGCAAACGGCGCATCTGTCGCCGCCCTATCCCGCCAGCGTGTCGGTTGCGGCGGGCAGCGGATATGGTGACGATCTGGTCGCCAGCCTGGTCAGCAATCTCCAGGTGCAGGTCGATACAAGCGTGTTGCCCCCCGCCCTCCTCGACCTGCTCAATACCATTCTCGACGGCCTACTGGGCGCGCTCATCGATACAACCACCGGCGTGGCGCCCATCCTCGACGCCGCGCTCAGCGGCCTGGTTGACCCACTGTTCGAGGCCTTTGGCGTCGGCCTGGGTGCGATGAGCGCAACCGTACATGGCGTCTTTGAGCACTGCGAACCCCCACCGGCGCCTGTAATCGAAACGCCCGCCCAGCATAGCATCACCAACAACCAGACGCCGACCGCCAGCGGAACAGCTCAGCCCAACAGCGTGGTTACTGTTCGCAAAGGGACGACGACCCTCTGTCAGGCAACCGTGGGCGAAGACGGGCAATGGAACTGCGACAGCACGCCCCTGGCCGATGGTGTACACACCATTCAAGCCACCGCGGCCAATCGCGGCGGCGCCGGCCCGGCCAGCCCCACTCGCACCTTCACTGTTGATACGCTGCCCCCTGCGCCCCCGCTTGTCACTGCCCCCGCCGCCAGCGGCGTCATCAGCGACGATACGCCCACCTTTGCCGGGGTTGCCGAGCCGGGTAGCCAGGTGACGGTGACGGAGGGCGATGCGGCGCTCTGCACAGCGACCACAGACGGCGCCGGCGCCTGGCAATGCGCGCCCGATTCGCCCTTGACCCAGGGCGCACACACGGTGGCCGCGAGCGCCACCGATGCCGCCGGCAACACCAGCGCACCCACCAACCACCCCTTCACCATCGATTCCAGCGCGGTGAGCACCCCCAGCATCCTCAGCCCCACCCCCGGCGCCCACATCAACCAGCCCCTCCCGACAATCAACGGGCTGGCCGACGCAGCAGTCACCGTGACCGTCCGTGGGGATAGTGACATCCTTTGCGCGGCAGCCACGGATGACGACGGCGTGTGGAGCTGCACGCCTGGCGCCCCCCTCAGCGAGGGGCCGCACACGGTCCGCGCCATCGCCGTCAATGGCGCCGGCACAGAAAGCACCCCGGCAACACGCACCTTTACGATTGATACGACACCGCCGGCCCCACCCACGATCAGCTCACCGGCGGCGGGCAGCGCCATTACGGAGACAATGCCCGTCTTTGCCGGCGCGGCTGAACCGGGAAGCACGGTCGCGGTCCATACAGGCGGCGAGTTGCTTTGCACAGTGCAAGCCGATGACGATGCCAGTTGGAGCTGCGCCTCCACTATCACACTCGAACAAGGTTCATGGACGGTGATGGCCACCGCGACGGACGCCGCCGGCAATACCAGCGCTCCGAGCACCCGTGCATTTATAATCTGGAGCCCCACCGATGACGACGATGGCGACGGCATTCCCAACGGAAACGAATGCCCCACCTTTCCCGATTGCCCCGACACCGATGGCGACGGCATTCCCGACTATCTCGACCCGGACGACGACGGCGACGGCGTCCCCACCAGCCACGAGTGCCCGAACTTCCCGGCCTGCCCCGACACCGACGGCGACGGCATCCCCGACTATCTCGACCGGGACGACGACGGCGACGGCGTCCATACGGAATTCGAGTGCCCCACCTTCCCCGATTGTCAGGACACCGACGGCGATGGTACGCCCGACTATCTCGACCCCGATGACGACGGCGATGGCAAGCCCACCGTTACCGA
>JAHDWG010000735.1 GCA_023384495.1 Caldilineaceae bacterium | reverse complement strand
CTATGAACGGGGTCTCCTCTGTCCTGCTGACAATCGCTCCTGGTCACGCACCACCCGGCTGGGTATCCCGGGTGACCTCATCCCTCGCTTACAGCCGCACTTGCCGGGTGACCCCATCCCCTCGTTGCCGCCTTCCGCCGGCCAACCTGAGGTGCCGCTTGCGTTGCTGCATGACATTAGCCGTCTCCTCATCCTCTGCCTCGCGCCAGGGGTCTGCCAGCAGCCAGCGGCGCGCTGGCTCAAACCCACTGCGCTACAACAACTTAACCGGCAGTTGCGCCAGCCCCTCGCACTGTCGCCTCGCTCCACGCACAAGCAGACCCCCTATCTGCGCCGGCTCATGTTGCTGGCCGTGGCTGCCGAGCTGCTCCACCAGGGCGAGGTGACCCTTGCCGGCTGGTGCTGGCTGGCTGAATCACCTGTAGCCCAGTGGCGTACACTTGTCTACGCCTGGCGCGATGCTGACTTCACCCTGCGCCACTCGTATCAGAGTGATGATGAGCCGCCCACCCCTCCAGTTCCCTGGCTGCCCACCCTCTGGCGCTATCTGGCTCGCCAGCCGGCAGCCTTTACCTCCGCCACCCTCACCGATGCGCTCATCGGGCAAGAAACTGGCCTCAACACTTTCTTTGCAGTCCATTTTGAGTCGCTTGCCCAGGTGGACCAGGCGGTAGAACACGCCTGCGCCTGGTTGCGCCTATTGGGGGTTGTGGAAACCGTTGTTCCGGTCGCCGCTGATAGAGAGAAAGACGCCTTCTCGTCCTGGCGCCGACGGGCGGTCACTCCCTTCTGCATAGCCCCACGGGTGGCGCAGACTTGCATCGATTTGTTGAGATTCGCACAAGCTGCTCTAGCGTACACGCCGGCACTGCCCCATGCCCGTCGCGGTCTGCACGCCCACGCCGCTGTAGAGGGCAAAGTCGGCCAGCATCTGCAGCACAGCGAGCCAGTAGCGGTCGCCGCCGACCGCTACATAGGTGGCCTGACCCACGCCGCCGATACGCAGGGCGTTGTTCTTTTGCTCCACTACGCGGCTCTCCAGCCGGTAGCGGCTGAGCGCCACCATTTCCTCGCCAAAACGACGCATCTCCGGACTGAGCGTCACTGGGCTAAAGGCGTTCCACCGTTCCACCAGGCTGCCAAAGACGAGATTGGGCATGGGCACGGGCACGGTGAGCCCGGCAGACTTGAAGGCCGTGGGGCTGGCAAATTCCAACTTGACCTGGCGGGGTGGGCGTTCTCCGTGCAGCAGTTGGGCGGCGGCCAGTTCTTCGTAGGTGGTGGAGCCGCTCCAAGGGTCTTGCGCCCGGTCGCAGATGGCGGTCTCCGCGGTGAAGGGATGGCCGTGCAGGGTCCAGATTGCGGGTCGATCCTCCACCAGGGCGCTATGCAGCCCCTGGCTGATGCCGGCGCTGAGTCCAGTCATACGCACGGTGTAGCGCTCACCCGTGCGAATCGTCACGCTCTCGCGGTGGCAGGCGCCGCCCCACAGGCCGGAGCAGGTCAGCGGCTTGGGGCCATCACCCGCGTGGATGGCGGCGGCCAGCGCGGCATCGACCTGCCCCAGACGCTTGAGCGTTTCGGCATAGTTGGCGCGGCCCAGGTGCGCAGGCAGGATGGCGTCGGCTTCTGAGATGAGAGTGAGGAGGATGGAGGTCAGCATGGGTCATTGTTCAGTTATCATGAGGGGCGATGATAATTTCAATTGGTTCCAAGGGTTCGATAGCGTTTCACTGC
>JAHDWG010000734.1 GCA_023384495.1 Caldilineaceae bacterium | reverse complement strand
GGAAAATTCGTCTGCCGGCAAACAGAACCGGTGGGGGTTGGGTTTTGGCGCGCCCACGCTCGCCATCGAGGACACGGGGGGGGTGGGGGGGCCGCCGCCTGCCAGCCCCACACCGCCGCCGGCCACCCTGGGGCTGAATTTGGTTGTCGGCGGCTTTGTGCAGCCCACCAACATTACCCACGCCGGTGACAGCCGGCTTTTTGTGACCGAAAAGGCAGGGCGAATCCACATTGTTCAAAATAGCGCCCGCCTCCCCGCCCCCTTCCTCAATATCAGCGGGCGCGTTGCATCGGGTGGCGGCACAACCGAGACGGGGCTGTTGGGGCTCGCCTTCCACCCCAGCTATGCCGATGCCGGCTATTTCTATGTCTATTACACCGCAAGCAACCCCTTACGGACGCGCGTCTCGCGATTTAGCGTCTCCGCCGGGGATGCAAATGTGGCCGACCCAAACAGCGAACTGGTGTTGCTGGAATTTAGCCAGCCCGCCGACAACCACAACGGGGGGCAGCTCCAGTTTGGGCCGGATGGCTATCTATACATTGCATCGGGTGATGGCGGCGGCAGCGGCGACCCCAACAACTATGGGCAGAACAACACCGTGCTGCTGGGCAAAATCCTCCGCATTGACGTGGATGGCGCAACGGGCAACGGTCCGGATTGTAGCATCAGCAGCGGCAGCAACTATCGGATCCCGCCGGGTAACCCCTTTGCCGATGGCGCCGGTGGCCTCTGTGACGAAATCTGGGCCACCGGGTTGCGCAACCCCTGGCGCTTTAGCTTTGACCGCTTGACGGGCGATCTGTGGATCGCCGATGTGGGCCAGAATCGCTTTGAGGAGATAAACTTTGCGGCGGGCGGCGGAGATGACGCCAGCGCAGGGGGCGAAAACTATGGCTGGCGTTGCCTGGAAGGCGTGACGCCCTATAACACAACGGGCTGCCAACCGGCTAGCAGTTATGTGGCGCCGCTTTACGTATTTGATCGCAGTCAGGGTGATTGCTCGGTGACTGGTGGCTATGTCTACCGGGGCGGCGCGTTTCCCAATCTGAACGGCCACTATTTTTTTAGCGACTTCTGTAACAAGAGTATCCGCTCCATCAGCGGCGCGCCGGCGGATCAGGCGGTGACGACGTGGATCGCCGCCGGTGGGGGCAACAACCCCAGCACGTTTGGCGAGGACCAAGAAGGCGAACTCTATATTGGCTACTATTCGGGCGAAATCTACCGGATCACCGGCGCGGGCGTCCCTCACACGCCAACCCCCACTGCGACGCCCACGGCAAGCCCAACGCCGACCGAAACCGCCACACCGTCGCCCACACCGACGACGCAGCCAACGGACACGCCCACGGCGACCAACACAGCAACGCCGACCGCGTCGCCGACAGCAACGTCGACCTCCACGCCGACCCCAACCGGGGCAATTGTCCGCCTGGGCGCCGTATTGGTCGAGCCGGGGCAGCCGGTCACCACGACTGTGGCGCTGGAAGTGATCAACATCCCCGCCGAGACGCAACTGGGCGCGGTGAGCGTCGCCATCGGCTACAATCCAGCTCAATTGCGCGTCGAGGGTTGTACGCCGGCCCCCGATAGCCGTTTCGATTCCATGGCCTGTAATACCAATGAGGCGAATGTGGCGCGCATTTCGGCGCTCGCGCCGGCTGGGGTCACCGGTGATGCTCTGATTGCACTGCTTGGGGTGCGCGGCCAGGAGGGAGCGGGCGGTGTGGCCCCTCTG
>JAHDWG010000191.1 GCA_023384495.1 Caldilineaceae bacterium | reverse complement strand
TGGGTGCGATTGGGGCCGATTTCTACATCGGCTCGTGCCACAAGTGGCTCTTGGGGCCAAGTGGCGTGGGCTACATTCATGTGCGGGGTGAGCGGCTGGCCGGCTTCAACCCCCATTGGCTGCCGGATGCCGACCGGGCTGCGTTCACCGCTGCACAATTGGGCGAAGTGGGGACCACCAATTTGGCCCAGCGCGCCGGGGTGGGCGCGGCCCTAGCGCAGATCGAGACGGTAGGGATGGCGACGGTGGCTGCCCATTGCCGCCAGGTGACGCAGCGTCTGCGCGATGGATTGCGCCAGTTCTGCCCGGTGCAGGTGCTGGGGCCGGATGACCCGGCGCGCACCACCGGGCTGGTCGGCTTTACCGTCCACGGCTGGTCGGCGGACGATTGCCGGGCGCTGGTGGAGCGGCTCTACCGGCAGCAGCGTATTCTCATCAAGTTTCAGCCAGAGCATACGGGGCTGCGCGTCTCCATCGCCGCCTTCAACACGGCGGACGAAGTGGACACACTGCTAGCGGCAGTGCGCCCCAATCTGGGGTAGCGTTGCGTTCCCGGCGTGATCGACGAGAGGGAAATCGGATGGACTTTGTGTTTCGTCGCGCCTATCATGGGCGCATCAAGCTGGCTGTTTTCGATTGGGCCGGTACTACGGTGGACTATGGCTGCTGCGCGCCGGCCGCGGTCTTTATGACCGGCTTCCGCCGCAAGGGCGTCATGATCAGCATGGCGCAGGCGCGTGCGCCGATGGGGATGGAAAAGCGGGCGCACATCGCTGTCATCGCGGCCATGGACGAAGTGGCCGCAACCTGGCGCTCGGTACATGGCCGCGCCATCACCGAGGAGGACATCGACGAGCTATACGCCGATTTTGCGCCCCTGCTGCTCGAAACGTTGGCGGAATATGCTGCGCTGATCCCCGGCGTGCTGGGGTGTATGGGCCATCTACGCCAGGCCGGGGTGATGATCGGCGCCACCACCGGCTATTTCGACGCCGCGGCGGAGATCGTCGTCGCCGCCGCCGTGCGCCAGGGCTATGCGCCCGACAGCAACATCTGCGCCACGCAGGTCTCGGCAGGGCGACCCGCGCCGTGGATGATCTACCATACCATGGAACGGCTGGGCGTTTTCCCGCCAGAGGCAGTCGTCTGCATCGGCGACACCGTCCCCGATGTCGAGGCCGGGCTGAACGCTGGTGTGTGGACCATCGCGGTCGCCAAGACGGGCAACGAAGTGGGGCTGAATGAGAGTGAAATTGCAGCGCTCGACGCCGAAACCGTGGCGGCCAAGGTGCAACGGGCGCGTACGCGGCTGGCCCAGGCGGGCGCGCATTACGTCGTCGACGGCGTGTGGGATGTTCCCACCATAGTCGACGCCATCAATGGGCGGCTGGCGCAGGGAGAGCGGCCATGAGCAATCGTCTTTCGCCCATTTGCAAATTAGTGGAACCATAGACGCATGCCGATGTCTAGCCTGCCAGACTATCCACCCCTTTTTGGCGTGATTGCGCCGGTCGCCATTGCCATCTTGGGCGTCGACAAGGCCGGTTTTGGTGGGGGCGTCAGGATAATCGCCACGCCGCTGATCGCGCTTACCATCCCCGTACCCGGGGCGGCGGCTGGGCACCTGGCTCGATCAGTGTTTTGACAACACCTGGTTGCAGCGCACGGTCTATGTGCTTCTCTTTCTCACCGGCGTGCAGTTGATCCTGAGTTGAGGGTGAAACGTCAAGCGTCACCAAGTGGGAAAATGGTTCTCGCTGTGTGACGAGTGACGCTTCACGCGCAGCGTTAATTGACTACCCCTTCACCGCGCCAGCGGTCAGCCCCTCGACCAATCGCTGCTGGAAGACCAACACCAGCACCACCAGCGGCACCGTCACCACCACTGCGGCGGCCATAATATCGGCCCAAGGAATCTCGAACTCTTGAGCGCCGGCAAAGAGTGCGATGGCAACCGGCACCGTGCGCGCCTGGTCGCCTAGCGTAAAGGTGAGCGCATAGAGAAACTCATTCCACGCCGCGATAAAAGCAAGCAACCCCGTGGTTACCAACCCTGGGGCCGTCAGCGGCAAGAGGATCAACCAGAACGTCTGAAAGGTGGTGGCCCCATCCACATAGGCGGCTTGTTCAAGCTCCAGCGGCAGGCTCTTGAAAAAGTTGCTCAACACCCAGACGGTGAAGGGCAACGAAAAGGTCATATAGGTGAGGATCAGCGCATAGGGCGTGTTGTAGATGCCCAGGGCGCGCACCATGGTGAAGAGCGAGCCGAGGATGGCAATGGCCGGAAACATGGTCATGGAGAGGATGGTGTACATGATGAGCGATTTGCCGCGGAAATTGAGCCGGCCCAGCGCATAGGCGCCAAACGAGCCAATCAGCAGCGAGAGGATCACGGTGCTGCCCGCCACAAAGGCCGAATTGAGCAGCGCGCGCCGAAAGCCGGGCGTGCTAAAGACGGTGATATACGAATTGAGCGTCGGCGGGGTGGGGAAATATTTGAGCGGCGTGTTGAAGAGCAGGCTCGGCGGCGTCAGCGAGGATGCAATGGCCCAATAGAATGGGAAAAGAGTATAAAAGGCGATCACAAGCACGATCAACCAGAAGAGAATGTCTTGCAGCAGCTTGAACCGCTTTGCTCGGGACATGGTCTATGCCTCCTCATTGCCGCGGAAGATGACCGCAATGTAGAAAATGACAAAGATGGCGATGACGGCAAAGATAGCGACGCTGATGGTCGAACCATAGCCGAGCCGTTGAAACTGGATCAGGTTGCGCTGATTCATGGTGGACATGGTCTCGGTGCCAAAACCGCCGCTGGTGGTGATCCAGACCAGATCGAAGACGCGCAGCGCATCAAGCGTGCGAAAGATAAGTGCAACCACAATCGCCGGTCGCAACAATGGCAGGGTAATGCTCCAAAACTGGCGCCAGCCCGTTGCGCCATCCACCGAGCCGGCCTCGTAGAGGTCCGCCGGGATCAGTTGCAGACCGGCCAGCAGCAAGAGCGCCATAAAGGGGGTTGTCTTCCAGACATCAATGGCGACGAGCGCCCAAAGGGCTGTGCTGGCATTGGCGATCCATGCGATCTTGACCGGCAAAATGCCCAGCACGTTGACTAGCAGGTCGTTGACCACGCCAAATACGTCGTGATACATCCACTTCCACATCTGCGATGAGACCGCAGTGGGGATGGCCCAGGGCACGAGCATGGCCGTGCGCATCAGGCCGCGGCCCGGGAACTTACTGTTCACCACCAGCGCAATCCCCAGTCCGAGCACCAACTCGAGCGTCACCGACGCCACGGTGAACTTGACCGTATTCCAGACTGCCTCCCACCAGCGGACATCGGTGAGCAGACGGGCATAGTTTTCCAAACCGACGAATTCCCACGCCCGCGAGCTACCCAGCCGAGCGTCGAAAAAGGTCACATAGAAGGTGTTGAAGAGCGGATAGAAGGCCACCGCAAGCACCACAATCACGGTTGGCAGCAGGAAGAAATAGGCCATACGCTCCTGGCGCTTTGCCATTTCCGTCATGGGTGGCTTCCGCTGGATAGGTTGGGTCGCCAACGTGAACCTCCTTTGCCACGGAGTTCAAGGTTGTATCCGGTGTGGAAATACGGAAAAACAGAAGTTATCCTGCGGTTGATTTGAAAACCAGACTTTGCGAAGTTGCGTACTCCTCCAAGCAATTCCAGTTTTCAAACAGAGCTTAAGATGGGCAAAATGGATGAGATTTGGGAAGACGCCTATACCTCAAATCGCGAAGCCATCCCCCCAAATCTCTTCAAGTCGCCCTGGCGGCGCCCATCTGAACCCCTTGTGGGGCGTAAGGTGAGCGCCGGTGCAGGCTCATGGCTACCGAAGCAGATCCTGCAACTGGGCCTCGATATTCTCCACTGCCTGTTGGCCCGTCTGCTGACCGGTCAACGTCCGGTTGACCTCGGTGAAATAGATGGTCGAGACTTCGTTGTAGAGTTCGCCCGTCACCGTGCTGGGGCGCGCCACTGCGCCGCCGGCAAAGACATCGTACATCTGCGAGAAGAATGGATTGGCGGCGAGCACATCCTCATCTTCGTAGAGCGCGCCGATGGTGGGCAACATGCTTCCCTGGGTGGCGCGGATCTTCTGCCCTTCCATGCCGGCCATACAGATGGCGACCTTGGCGGCTGCATCGACATTGCTGCTGTAGCGGCTCACGGCCATCTGCCAGCCGCCCAGCGTATCGGCGTTGCGGGCATCGGGGCCTTCGCCTTTGGGCAGCGGCACCACGCCAAAGGCGTCGCGAATGACGCTGTCTTCAGCATTGCCCAACGCATAGGCATAGGGCCAGTTGCGCATAAAGGCGGCATTGCCGGCCTGCCAGACGCCGCGCGCGTCCTCTTCCTGATAGCTCACCACCCCGGGCGGGCTGATGCGGCCAACCCAGCTTGCCGCCATGTCAAACGCGGCGGCGGCCTGTGGGTTGTTGATGCTGATCGTGCCGTCGGGCTCGACGATCTCGCCGCCGCCCCAACTCACCTGCCACTCGAGCGCGTCACAGGTCAACCCCTCGTAGCTGTTGCCCTGCCAGACAAATCCCCAGAAGTCGGGGTTGCCCTCGGCGCGTTCACCCTCTTGGATCGCGGTCGCCATCTCGTCGAGTTCGGCCCACGTTTCGGGCGGGCCATCAAAGCCATACTTTTCGAGCAAGTCGCTGCGATAGTAGAGGATGCCTGCATCGGTGAACCAGGGCAGACCGGTCAGCGCGCCATCGACGGTGTTGTTCTGCACGATCCGGTCAAAGTACATGCCGATGTCCACCCCTTCTTGCTCCAGGTAGGGGTTGAGGTCCGCCAGGTGCTCGGCGAGGATGCCGGGCCAGATCACGTCCATCTGGATGATGTCAATGTCCCCCGACTGTGCGCCAAAGAACTGGAGGTAGAGCGCGAGGCGGTCGGTGGCGCTCTCGGGGCCATTGATCACTTCGATGTTGATGCCGGTTTGCTCGGCGCAATAGGCAACGGCGGCATTGTCAAACTCGCGCGGGTTGGACGCCAACATGGCCTGCACCGTCACCGCGCCCGGCGCCGCCGCCTCGCCAGTCGGGGCCGGCGCAGCGGGCGCGGGGCAGCCGGCCAGCACCAAAGCAGCCAACATGAGCAGGCCGATGACGAAAAGTGGTTTTCGTTGCATCTGCGATTCTCCTTTATGAGTGAACGATGGTTGTGAAAGGAAATGCGGTTAAACAAACGGAAACGACAGACCGAATTGCAATGGCCCATCGGACTTCACCGGGCGGTGTATTTCGTGTAATCCCAAAGACGACATTCATAGTATAGACCAGCGGAATTTCCACTATCTGTTAGGGTTCGTCCAGAAATCGCAACTTTCCGTGAAGATGATAAGAGCGATGAGAGGCCCGATCACCCATCCAGCCTCACGCCGACTCGCGGCGCACCACATGCAGTTGCAGGTTGACATGCTGGATCGGACGCGTCGCGTCAACCATGCGGGCGACCAGCAACTCCACAGCAATACGCCCCGTTTCGTCCAATGACTGCGAGATGGTCGTCAGCCCGATAAAATCGGCAATGTCCAAATCATCAAAGCCAAGCACCGCCACATCGCCGGGTGTGCGCAGCCCCCGCTCGCGCGCCGCCTTGAGCACCCCCATCGCCAGCAGATCGCTGGCGGCAAAGACGGCGGTGGGCGGCGCCGGCAAGCCAAACAGGACATGCGCCTGTTGTCGAGCGGCCTCCAGCGTGTTGGGGGTGATCCGCACATTGGCCTCGGGCAGGGCGATCCCAGCCTCGTGCAGCGTGCGCCGATAACCGGCCAGCCGCAGTTCGCTGGTGTGCAATGTATAGCCCGGTATTTCACTGTCGCCACCCACAAAGGCGAGCCGGGTGTGCCCCTGGTCGAGCAGATAACGAGCCGCCATGCGTCCTCCGGCTTCGTTGTCAATCCGCACACCGGGGAATGCAGGATGCGCCGTCTCGATCAGCACCGTGGGGAGCGCCTGCAACCGCTCGGCCACGCGGTCATCCACACAGAGCGACATGACGACGAGGCCGTCAAGCCGCCTGGCCACCGGCAGGCTTTCCAGATAGCCACGACACTGGGCGGCTGTTTCCACGCTATAGACCACCAATTCGTAAGTCGAATTGGCGATGGCGGCGGCAACGCCTCGCAAGCGCTGCACAAATGCCGGCGCTGTGAAAAAGGGCGCGAGCACACCAACCCGCTGGTGCCGGCGCCGCGCTCGCGCCATGGCGTCGGCGCGGGGCACAAAGTTGAGCTGCTCGATCGCAACCAGCACCGCCTGTCGAGTCCTCTCATTGACCCGCTGCGGTGAATTGAGCACGCGCGAGACGGTGGCAATACTTACGCCGGCTGCGCGCGCCACGTCATAGATGGTGACGTTGGTCATAGAGCCAACCATGCTTTCGGGCGCGCACGAATTGTGGGCATTCGGCAGCTAATCAAGTACAGATTGCAGATCAGGGATGGTAAAAAACAGGGAAAACCACTTACATGAAAGCACTTTCAACAAGGATAACATGATCAATGTCGTTTGTCAAGTGCTTTTTCAGTACCTCGGCGCAGGGATGCCCAAGTATCGGGTCCCAGCGATGAAATCCGGCTTTTGCAAAGACCTGAGCTTTCCCCATGCCTACTTGGCGCTGCCGTCAAATCGGTCTATACTGGGTCAGGTTTCATCGTCCAACCAACACCCAGTGAGCATCTTCACCATGACCATCGCGCAACCCAACATTCTTTGGATCTGCACCGACCAGCAACGCTACGACACCATCGCGGCGCTGGGAAACCCCCATGTGTCCACACCCAACATCGACCGGCTGGCAGCCGAAGGCGTCGCGTTTACGCACGCCTATTGCCAAAGCCCCATCTGCACGCCGAGCCGGGCCAGCTTTCTCACCGGTATGCACCCCAGCGCCGTGCATGTCAACGGCAACGGCAATGATACGTTCCCAGACCAGCCGCCGCTGGTCACGCGGCGCCTCGCCGACGTTGGATACGCCTGTGGGCTGATCGGCAAGCTGCACCTGGCCAGCGCCCACCAGCGGATCGAGCCGCGCGTCGATGACGGATACCAATATTGGCAATATAGTCACGCGCCGCGCGACGACTGGCCTACCGGTCACGATTACGCCGATTGGGTCCGCAGCCAGCGCCACAGCCTCAAGGCGCTGATCCAAGACCCCGCCGGCGTTCCGGCAGAGCTACACCAGACCACCTGGTGCGCCGAAAAGACCATCGACTTTATTCGCCAACCGCACCCAGGCCCGTGGCTCGCCAGCGTCAACATCTATGACCCCCATCCGCCCTTCAACCCGCCCCAGGCCTACCGCGGTCTGTTCGACCCGGCGCAGATGCCCGGCCCGCTCTTCCGCGCCAGCGATCTCGACCAGCAACAGCGATTGGCGGCCATCGACTTCCAGTCGCAGGCGCGCCACCCCGATGCGTTGGATATCAAGAACCCGGTGCTGCCCCAGCCGCCCGGCATGGAGCAGGACGACCACACAAACGCCCGTGACGCCCGTACGCTGCAGGCCGCCTATTACGCCATGATCAAGCTCATCGACGACCAGGTAGGCCGCATCGTGCAGGCATTGGAAGAGAGCGGCCAGCGCAACAACACCGTGATCATCTTCACTAGCGACCACGGCGAAATGTTGGGTGACCACGGCTTGATCCAAAAGGGATGCCGTTTTTACGAAGGGCTTGTGCGCGTGCCGCTCATCTGGTCGTGGCCCGGCCGTTTTCGCCAGGGGCTGCGCAGCGACGCGCTGGTGGCGCTGCTCGACATCGCGCCCACCCTGCTCGACCTGGCGGGGCAGCCCATCCCCGAGCGGATGCAGGGCCGGTCGCTGCTGCCCATCCTCACGGGGCAGACAGACCCAGATCAACATCATGACTATGTGCGCTGCGAATACTATGACGCGCTGGCCCTGCCCGACAGCAGCTTCGCCACCATGTATCGTGACCAGCAACACAAGCTGGTGGTCTATCATGGCCACGGGCTGGGCGAGCTTTATGACCTACATGCCGACCCCGGCGAGTTTACCAATCTGTGGGATGACCCCGCGCACCAGCCGCTCAAGTTGGCGCTCTTGCAACGCAGCTTCGATGCGTCCATGTTGGCAATGGACCGGGGGCCGCGCCGCATCGGGCCGATATAGACGATGGACGATGGACGATAGACGATAGACGATGGACGATAGACGATGGACGATAGACGATGGTCCACCGATCTCACCAAACTTCGAGGAGAAATCATGAACGCAATCCACGTTGACGCGACGAAGGAGGGCCGCCCGCTGGTCTGGCAGGCCACGCCCGATCCCTCGATTGGGCCGGACGAAGTGCTAGTTGACATCCACGCCACGGCGCTCAACCGGGCCGACCTCATGCAGCGGGCGGGCAACTATCCCCCTCCGCCCGGCGCGCCCGATATTCTGGGGCTGGAGATGGCCGGCGTCATCCGCCAGGTGGGTGCGGATGTACGCGGCTGGCAGGTAGGCGACCGCGTCTGCGCGCTGTTGCCCGGCGGCGGCTATGCCGAACAGGCAGCCGCGCCGCAGGCCATGCTCATGCCACTCCCACAGGGCTGGAGCTTCGAGCAGGCGGGCGCCATGCCCGAAGTCTTTCTCACGGCTTATGTCAACCTCTACATGGAAGCCAATCTACAACCGGGCGAGACGGTGTTGATGCATGGCGGCGCGAGCGGGGTGGGCACGGCGGCGATCCAACTGCTGCGCGCCACGGGCAACCCAGTCATTGTAACGGCGGGTGGAGCCGACAAGTGTGCGGCGTGCAGCGAGCTTGGGGCCGACCTTGCGATTAACTACAAAGAGGAGGACTTTGTCGCGCGGGTCAAGGCGTTCACAGGTGGCGCCGGCGTCGATGTGATCCTCGACATGGTGGGCGCGGATTATCTCGAACGCAACCTCAGCCTGCTCAAGCTCAAGGGCCGGCTGGTCTTTATCTCCACGCTCAGCGGTGGGCAGACGCAGATCAATTTGGGCGCGCTTATGGGGCGCCGGCTACGGCTGATCGGCTCGGTGTTGCGCAGCCGCTCGCTGGACGAAAAGGTTGCGATCAAAGAGCGATTCATGGCGCAATTTTGGCCGCGCCTGGAAGAGGGCTCGATCCAGCCGGTCATCGATTCGGTCTACCCAATCACACAGGCCAACGAAGCCCAGCAACGGATGGCGGAAAACTTGAACATTGGCAAGATTGTGCTGCAAGTGGCCTAGTGTTGTTTCCAACCCTGCTGTTTAGCGATTCGCTACGCTTACGTCCAGCCATCGAGGCTGGCTTGCGATGAAGCGGGGACCGCTCCCAGCAGACCAAAATCGGTTCTCGCTTTGGCTTCACTCTGGAAAAAGTGCTATAATCGCTTTCAGTTTCCTTTTCTGCGCCACCATCAAGATTCATGCTCGCTATTAGTGATGGCCAATGCTTCGCTCGCACGGGTGAATGGGGTCATTGGCTTCAAACAGAATCCAATGCAAGTATGAAAATGCAAGCATGACATGCAAAGGAGAACAAGCAAATGACCAATGCACTGTCGCGACGCCAGTTTTTGCAACTGACCGGCGCCATCGCGGGGATGAGTGTGTTAGCCCAGGCCTGCGCGCCAGCTGTGGCGCCGAGCACAGGCGCAGACACCAGCGCGCCAGCCCAGGCAGGGCGCCAGGTAGAGTTGTGGGCCCCCCACCCGCTGGATGACAACATCCGCATCACCGAGTTTATGGCCGATACATTCACCCCCAACCATCCCGACATTGAGTTCAAATTTACCCGCGTGCCCAGCGAGTGGGAGCAAAAGTTCCGCACTGCCGCGGCGGGCGGCCAGTTGCCCGACATTTTCGCGGTGGACGGCATCAACGTGCCGGCCTATGCTTCGCGCGGCCTTTGCGCTGAACTGGACGAGCTGGTCGTCCCCGCCGATGTGCTCGACGATTACTACCCGTCGGCGCGGGCTGAGATGCAGTATCGCCACAAGACCTACGCCGTGGTGCTGGAGACCAACTCGCAGGCCATGCGCCTCAATATGGACCTGATGAACGAGACCGGCGTCGCCGCGCCCGAAACGTGGGACGACCTGATCGAGGTGGGCAAGAAGCTGACGATTGACCAGAACGGCAACAGCGCCGACTCGGCCGATTTTGACGCCAATACGATCACCCGCTGGGCCATGGAGACGTGGTGCTGTCTGGGTGAAGGCGCCACATGGATGATCACACCGTGGATTTGGATGAATGGCGGCGATATCATCGACGAGGGGACGCGTGCGGTGCTCATCGACCAGGAACCGGCGGTGCAGGCGATCCAGTTTCTCTCAGACCTGGTCAAGGTCCACCAAATCTGGCCCAGAGCCGGCGCCGTGCAGGCCGGGCCAGAGGGCACCTGGTATGGCCAATTGGTGGTGATGAGTTGGACGGGCGCCTTCGACCTGGCCAATCTGACGCAGACCAACCCGCCCAACTTTGCGTGGGACGTGGCGCCCTTCCCGCGGCCGGCGAACGCGTCGCAGGCCATCAGCGGCGTAGGCGGCTGGCTCTTCTCAGCGTGGAGCGGGGGCCGCAATCTGGAAGAGACCATGGCGGTGATGAACTTTATGACCACACCAGAGTGGCACCGTCACACCTCCACCTATGGCTATGCCGTCACCGGTCGCCGCTCGATTGCCGAGGAACGGCTGCAAGAGGTGCCGCAGATGCAGATCTTCCTGGATGCGATGCTGACGGGCCGCGCCCGCCCACGCAGCAGCCAATATCCGCTGATCACCGAGGCGTTGCAGCAGGCGTTCGACGCCTCGATCTTTGGCGACGTGCCGGTGGAGCAGGCGCTTGGCGAAGCGGCTGTCGCGATTGCCGACGCCGTGGCGCAAGAAGAAGCCGAGTAGAGCCGCGTAGTGGCGACTGCAGTCGCGTTCGTCAAGAGCGACTAAAGTCGCTACTACGATACCTCCTTGTCGCAAGAGTGTCTAGTGGGAGCATGCAGTGGAATCGAAGTTGACCGTCCCCTCGGCTGGCGCGGCGACGGGCCGGCCCTTCCGAATTGCCGAACAGACGTTGTGGGGCTACATCTTCATTGGCCCCTGGCTGATTGGGTTTGTGATCTTTGCCCTCGGCCCGATCATTGCTTCGTTTGCGCTCAGCTTTACCCGCTATGAGCTGATCACCGCGCCCCAGTGGATTGGGCTGGGGAACTATGCCACCCTGCTCAGCGGTGACCGCCTCTTTTGGCTCTCGCTCTACAATACTGTCTACTATACGGTGTTGAGCGTGCCATTGGGGCTGATCGTGGCGTTTCTGTTGGCCATGCTGCTCAATCGGCGTCAGCCGGGGATCGGCGTCTACCGCACGCTCTTTTATCTGCCGGTGGTTTCGTCGGGGGTGGCGATCTCGCTGCTTTGGATCTGGCTGCTCAACCCCCAATTTGGCATGGTCAACTACCTGCTGCGGCTGGTGGGTCTACCCGGGCCGGGCTGGCTGGTGGATGGCGCCTGGGCCAAACCCGCGCTGGTGCTCATGAGCATGTGGAGCGTGGGCGGCACGGTGGTCGTCTTCCTGGCCGGGTTGCAGGGGGTGCCGCGCACGCTTTATGAGGCGGCTGCGCTGGACGGCGCCAACGGCTGGGCTCGTTTTCGCCATGTGACAATGCCCATGATGTCGCCCGTCATCTTCTTCAACTTGATCATCGGCATGATCGGCTCGTTCCAGGTCTTCACCCAGGCCTACATCATGACGGGCGGCGGACCGCAAAACGCCACCCTCTTCTATGTGTTACACCTGTTCAAACAAGGGTTTGGCCTCTTTCGCATGGGCTACGCCGCCGCGCTGGCCTGGATCCTCTTTCTGATCATTCTCGTCCTGACCATCGTCCAAATGACCCTGGCTCGTCGCTGGGTCTATTATGCGGGCGGCGAATAGGAGGCGCCTATGCAGGCCACAGCCACAACCAGCCCCTGGCGCGGACAACGGATGCAGGTGGTTTTATCCACCGTTGTCGCCAATCTCTTGTTGGCAGGATTAGGCATCCTCTTTGCCCTGCCCTTTATCTGGATGCTCTCAGCCTCGCTCAAGGTGGAAGCCGACATCTGGATCTACCCGCCCAAGTGGATCCCCGACCCGCCGCTCTGGTCAAACTACCCGACCGCGCTGGGGCTGATGAAGTTTCCCCTCTTGCTCTACAACACGGTGCTGATCACGGCGTTGAGCATGGCGGGCACATTGCTCTCTTGCACCTGGATCGTCTATGGCTTTGCCCGGTTTCGCTTTCCGGGGCGCGATTTCTTCTTTGTGTTGCTCTTGGCCACGATGATGTTGCCGGCGCAGGTGACGATGATCCCCCTCTTTATCCTCTTCCGGGAGCTAAACTGGCTCAACACCTTTCTGCCGCTGATTGTGCCGGCATTTTTTGGCAACGCCTTTTTTATCTTTTTGTTGCGCCAGTTCTTTATGACCATCCCCACCGAGTTGGACGACGCCGCCAAGATCGACGGCTGTAGCTACATCGGCATCTGGTGGCGGATCATGCTGCCCTTGGTCAAGCCGGCGCTGGCGACAGTCGCCATCTTTGCCTTTATCGGCAACTGGAACGACTTTCTCTATCCCCTGATCTATCTCAATGACGAAAGCAAATTCACCCTCACCCTGGGGCTGGCAACCTTTCGCGGCGTCTATACCACCCAGTGGGCGCTGTTGATGGCCGCCTCGGTCGTTGTGCTCTTGCCCTGCCTGATCGTCTTCTTCCTGGCCCAACGCCAGTTTGTGGAAGGGATCACCTTCGCCGGGCTGCAAGGGTAAAAACAAGCAACAGAGAAATCATCCAAGAGGTCGAAAAGGTACAGAAGCATATGCATTACACCATACCCCAGTTGGCCGGGCGCGCGCCGGTCGTAACAGTGGACAATGCCGGCGACGGCTGGCAACGGGTGCGCATGGTCTGGCGGCTCGACCAACCTGTGCAGCAGGATGAGCTTGCCATTACCTTTCCACTTGATTTCGAGCCCGATTTTTGGTGGGCGCCCCATCTGGCGCCGCGCGCGGGGGATTGCATCGCCCAGCACGTCTTTCGTTCGCCCGCGCTGATTGCCGCCCGCCGGGCCGAGACGCTGGTGATCATCCCCGACCTCGACATCTGTGGCGCCAGCCCCGACGCTCCCTGGTTTCTCGATATCGACGCGCCGGCGGGCGCGCTCTACCTCGGCCTCAGCCGCACGACGATCCCCGAACATGTGCGCTATCAGAAAACAGGCGGCATGGTTTTGGGGCCAGGCGAGGTGACGCTGGGCTTCTTCTATCGCCGGGGAGTCGATGATGAGACGCCGACCAACCCGTGGCGGTGGGTGAACGACTTTTTGTGGCAACGCTA
>JAHDWG010000733.1 GCA_023384495.1 Caldilineaceae bacterium | reverse complement strand
CAGTCGTCGTTCCAGAAAACGCCGGGTTGGCTCCTGTTGCGCAAGGCTGAGCGCGTATTGATATGCGAGACGCGCCTCCGCTGTTCTGCCCAATCGCCGGCACAAGTCGGCGCGGGCGGCGTGGGCCAGATAATAGCTATCCAGCTCCCCGCACGTCAGGATCGCATCGATCAGCGCCAGGCCGGCCAGCGGACCATCACGCATCGCCACCGCCACGGCGCGATTCAACTCGACCACGGGTGAAGGGGCTGCCTGTAACAGCAGATCGTACAGCCCAACAATCTGTCCCCAATCGGTGGCGGCGACAGTGGGTGCGGATGCGTGAACTGCGGCAATGGCGGCCTGGAGCGTATAGGCGCCAAATTGGCGGGATGAAAGCGCACGCTGCACCAGTGCAATCCCTTCGGCAATCAATGGCTGGCTCCAGCGTGATCGATCCTGATCCTCCAGCAAGACCAGATCACCCTCCGGCGAGGTGCGCGCCGCCCGCCGCGATTCGTGCAGCAACATCAGCGCCAGCAGCCCCAGCGCCTCCGCTTCCGGCAGCAATTCGACCAGCAGCCGCCCCAGGCGGATCGCCTCGCCGGAGAGGTCGGGGCGCGTCAGCGAGTCGCCCGACGAGGCAGCATACCCTTCGTTGAAGACCAAGTAGACCACCTGGAGCACGGTCTCCAGCCGGTCGGGCAACTCGGCGCGGGCAGGCACCACATAGGGGATGCGTGCAGCGCGGATCTTGCTCTTGGTGCGCACGATGCGCTGGGCCAGCGTGGCCGGGCTGGTGAGGAAAGCATGGGCAATCGCCTCGGTGGTCAACCCGCAGACCTCGCGCAGCGTCAAGGCCACACGGGCCTCTGGGGCCAGAGCAGGGTGGCAACAGGTGAAGATCAGCCGCAGCCGGTCATCCTCGATCTGGTCGTCGTCCAGCCCGGCGAGGTCAGCCGTGTTGTGGTCGATCTGGTTGGCGAGGTCGGCCAGTAGGGAATCGAAGCGGGTGCGGCGGCGCAGCGTGTCGATGGCTTTGAAGCGCCCGGTCGAGACGAGCCAGGCGCGCGGGTTGGCGGGCATTCCCTCGTTCGGCCACTGTTCGGCGGCGGCGCGGAAGGCATCGTGCAGCGCATCCTCGGCCAGGTCGAAGTCGCCGAGCAGGCGGATGAGCGTAGCCAGCACCCGGCGCGACTCGGTCCGGTAGAGGGCGTCCAACGTCTCGCCACTCGGTTCGGGTGTGTAATCAGTGGTCATACAAAATCCTCCGGCTGCGCCTGCGGTGGGATGATTCACCCCGAGGCGACCGGTAGGATATTGTACACGCCATGCGCGCCTGAGGCTAGATCGTTCATTGCTCGATGCGAGCGATGGCTGCGTTCGCCGGGGTCGACCGGGTCGAAACTGAGCGCAACATAGCCAGCCGCAGCCAGATCCGCTAGATTCTCCAGGACGTTCTCCTTGTCGTCTGTAAAGCCAGGTCACCAGATGACCATCTTTCGTTCGGCGCTCCCGCTGGCTTCTGTCCACAGAACAGGAATGCTGGCGACTTTTTCTGTGTCCATAATCTTTCCTTTTGGACATGCAAAAACCGGAATGCGGAGTTGGCGAGTTCCACATTCCGGTTTCCGCAGGCTTTCTGTGCCGTGAACAGTTCTCCTACCGCGCTACTAGCGGCAGGTAAACTTTTGGTTCATCGCCGCCACCACCGCCTTGAGATGATATGGTAAAGCTCTGCGTCACCGGGGATGCTGGATTGA
>JAHDWG010000190.1 GCA_023384495.1 Caldilineaceae bacterium | reverse complement strand
CCGTGCTCGTGTTGGTGGCTGTGGTCGTGGGGCCAACCGTGATCATGCGCATGGTCGTGTTCGTGGTGGTGCGCATGCGGATGGTCGTGGCCGCTGGCGCGAAAGCCCAACAAGGCCCCAACCCGCCCCCACGCCAACGAGAGGCCAATCGCCACCACGAGCAAACCCGACGCCAACCCCAGCCACGGGTAGAGCGTTTCGGGCAAGATGTATCGAGAGAGAAAGAGGGTGACAAAGCCCAGCGCAAAGACGCCGGCGGTGTGTGTTACGGTTGTGGTGACGCCGAGCAAGAGCGCATGGCGCGCCGTGCCGCGCGACCCGACCAGATACGCCCCCACGATGGTCTTGCCGTGGCCGGGCGAGAGCGCATGCACCGCCCCCCAACCAAAGGCGGCGGCCAACACCAAAAGCCATGCGCCCGGCCCCAACGCCTCGCTGGCGATCAGCCTGGCGAAGCGGTCGGCGGCATCCCCCATGTCCGTCAGGGCGCGATTGGGCTGGCCCGCTGCGGCTGGGGCGGTCTGCTCCCGCGGCGCATCGCCGGTTGCGCCCGGGGCCACCTGGGCCTGGAAGGTGGCGCGGTTCACCTGCGGGGGGGCAAGCAACAACCCGTCGGGGTAGTCGCGCAGCGCATTGCTGATGTCATCCACGGGCGCGCTGGAGTCGCGGATGGCAGCCCCAGGCAGCGCCCGCACGATCACCTCATGCCAGCCGAGGCGGTCCGCATAGTTGTCGTCGAGGAATTCGGCATCCCATGTCTTCGCCCCCGGCGGCAAGTCGGCCACAAAGCGCGCCTCCAAGCGCATAGTGGGCAGGTCGGCCTGGCCCGGCGGGAATACGACGTCGCTCTTTGCGACGCGCCAGGTGACATGCTGGCTATTGAGAAAGAGATGGGCGTTGGCCGCCACCATTTGCGTCATGTCGGCCAGATAGTCGGCGATCTCGGCGCTGCTCATCTGCCCATCGCGGTCGTGGTCGATAACCGCAATCTCCTGTTGGGTGGGGATCTCGGCCATGTCGATGACGTAGAAGAGCCAGACCTGCCGGTCATCTACCTCAAGCCGGGCATAGCGGTTGACCGTGAAGTTGCCCATCGGGTGGGCCCACAGCGCGGTGTGGGCGCCAAGCAGCGCCGCAAGCGCCAACAAGGCCGCCAGCAGATTGCGCGCCCCGCGCCGAATGGGTGCATTGGGAAACGTTCTCAACGTTGTCATCAGATTCTCGCTTGGCAAATCGAGTTGTTGCGCTTTGGCTTGCGGTGGTCTTTCACCGATGCTTGACGCACAATGTTCGTCGATGGATGTATGCAATTCATCCATCGAGTTTGACAACCAATCGATGCGAGCACTATACTCTATGCCGGGCTCTGTCTGAAAACCAGCCGATTCCGAGCGAGCATCTGTCTTTACTACTGCGGTTGTTTTGAGAACCGGGCTTTGCGAAGATGTTTACCCCTTCGAGTAACTCCGGTTTTCAAACAGAGTTCAGCATGGATGCTGGTTTTCGACGCCACCGCAGACTCGCCGATCCATCCCATTATTGTTGACTGCAACCTCCCGTCGCGGCAGGCGACGCCGCCACGGGCTGATTGCCGCACCCATCGCCCACCCAGAGAGATGCCCGGCTTCACATAGCAGAGACGAGAGGAAAAGAGATGACCACACCGACAGGGGCCGGCGCACAGAGCCTGGCCATCGACCCACTGAACATGGTCCGCCCGCGCCGCAAGATCACGGGCATCTCGGCCACGCTGCTGCCGTTTCATGACGACGGCCGCGTCGATTGGGACGGCTATTGCACACACGTGGCGCGCACGGCCGAGGCCGGTCTGACCCCTGCGGTCAACATGGACACGGGCTACGCCAACCTCATCGATGAAGAGACGCGGCGCGAGGTGCTGGCGCTCACCCAGGAGACGCTCGAGGGCAAGCCCTTTGTGGGCGGCGCCTTTGTCACCGACAGGCCCGGCGATCGGTGGAACCCTGCCGCCTACCGCCGGCAGATCGAACTGATCCAGCGCTATGGGGGAACGCCCATCATCTTCCCTTCTTATGGGCTGACGAGCATGGCCGGCGAGCAGATCGTCGATGCTTACAACGAGCTGGCGGCAGACTGCCCAGAATTTCTTGCTTTTGAACTGGGCGAGATGTTTGTCCCCTTTGGCAAAATCTATGAGCTGGAGACCTTTGAGGGGCTGCTGTCGATCCAACAGTGTGTAGGGGCCAAGCACTCGTCGCTGAGCCGCCAACAGGAGTGGGAGCGGCTGCTGGTACGCGACCGCGTGCGCCCCGATTTCAAGCTCTATACGGGCAATGACCTCGCCATCGACATGGTGATGTATGGCAGTGATTATCTATTGGGCATCAGCACCTTTGCGCCTGACCTCTTTGCCCGCCGCGATGCGCTTTGGGCTGCCGGCGACCCGGCCTTCTATGAACTCAACGATATGCTCCAATATCTGGGGCACTTTGCCTTCCGCCCGCCGGTGCCGGCCTACAAGCACACGGCGGCCCAGTTCCTCAAATTGCGCGGCTGGATCGAGTCGGATGCGCCCCACCCGCAAGGCATGCGCCGGCCCGAGAGCGACATCCCTATCCTGCGCGACATGGCCGAGCGGCTGGGGGTGCTGTAATGGCCGATTTCCGCCGCGTGGCCGCATTGAAGACGGCGAGCGATTTTTTGCGCTATGTGGCCGAACAGGGGGCCAGCCTGCCCTTTGATGAAACCGTGCAGGGCGGGCCTGATTCGCCGCTGGCGCAACCGTTTGAGGTCGATGGCGTGCGCGTCGGCAACCGCTTTGCCGTGCTGCCCATGGAAGGGTGGGACGGCGCCACCGACGGGCGGCCCACCGAACTGGTGCGGCGGCGTTGGCGGCGGTTTGGCGAAAGCGGCGCCAAGTTGATCTGGGGCTGCGAGGCCGTGGCTATCCGCCCCGATGGGCGGGCCAATCCCAACCAACTCATGATTCTGCCCGCAACGGTGGGTGATCTGGCCGACCTGCGCACGCTGCTGGTCGAGACGCACACGGCGCGCCACGGCGGCAGCGATGACCTGCTGGTCGGTCTCCAACTGACCCATTCGGGGCGCTTTGCCCGCCCTCATGGCAAGCAGATGGAGCCGCTGATTCTCTATCACCACCCGATCCTGGACCGCAAGTTCGGCGTCCCTGGCGACGGGCCCTTGTTGAGCGACGACGCGATCGACCAGTTGATCAGCCAGTTTGTTGCGGCGGCCAAACTGGCGCAGCAAGCCGGTTTTGCTTTTGTCGATGTCAAGCATTGCCACGGCTATTTGGGGCATGAATTTCTCAGTGCAGTGGATCGACCTGGGCGCTATGGCGGCAGCTTCGAGAATCGGACGCGCTTTTTGCGCGAGGTTGTGGCCGGCATTCGCGCCGAAGCGCCGGGCCTGGGGGTCGCGGTGCGGCTCAGCGCCTTTGACTTCATTCCCTTTCAGCCCGGAGACGGGCGGCGCGGTGAGCCTGCGCCCTATCCGGGCGCCTATTCATACGCCTTTGGCGGCGATCCCACCGGCGTCGCCATCGACCTGGCAGAGCCATTGGCCTTCTTAGACTTGTTGGCGACTCTGGGGATCAAACTCGTCTGCATCACCGCCGGCAGCCCGTATTACAACCCACACATCCAGCGACCGGCTTTTTTCCCGCCGTCGGACGGCTATCAACCGCCTGAAGACCCGCTGGTGGGCGTCGCTCGCCAGATCGCTGCGGTGGCCGAACTCAAGCGTCAACGTCCGCACCTCGTCTATGTCGGCAGCGGATACTCCTATTTACAGGATTGGTTCCCCAATGTGGCCCAGGCCGCAGTGCGCACTGGGCAGACCGACGTTGTGGGCATTGGGCGCATGGTGCTTTCATACCCCGACATCTGTGCAGACGTGCTGGCGGGCAAGCGGATTCAGCGCAAGCGCATCTGCCGTACCTTTAGCGACTGCACCACCGCGCCGCGCAATGGTCTTGTTTCTGGTTGCTATCCGTTGGATGACTTTTACAAGCAGCGGTCCGAATTTGCGCAACTGCAAGCTATCAAAGGCGAGTAACGCCCCGTCAATCTGGTCAATTGTATCTCCATTTCAACCGCTGGCGCTGTAGACCGCAACGCCGGCCCAAGCCGTAACGGAGTAAGCATGGCAAACGTTCGTCAGCAAGTCTTGGTGCTTTATCTTGCCAACTCGGCGCTGGACAGCCGAGTCAAGGGGTGGTCGATGTACGATGGCACGGGCCGCGAGCATCACACCACTGGCGACAGTGAACAGCCGCCCTATGCCACGGGGCTGGATGCGCTACGCGATGGCTGGCGGGTGATCCAGTTTCCGCAGCTGATCCCCCCCTATCCGGGGATGGAATACACGACATCGTTTCAGATGTATGAGTTCGTCTTTGAAAAATTGAAGGAAATCTGACAGAGGAGCGTTCGATGGTGGACAAACAATACCTGCTCGATTCCAAGCAGATGGCGAGCTTTGTTGCCCGCGGATTTTTGCGTTTTGACGAGTTAATTCCCAACGAAGTCAACGAAGCGGTGATGGCGGAAATCGACGCCGGCAGCATCAAGGCCGCGCCGGCTGGCACCCCGCTTTCGCAGTGCTACCCGCCACCTTCTGCGATTGGCGCCATGCTGCGCCGCCCCGAAGTGCAGGGCATCATCCAGAGCCTGGTTGGGCCAGACCCCCTTTTCGACCATCATGCTGTGCATGTGCGGCAGCCAAATCAGGATGCCGCCCAAGGCTTGCACGGCGACTCGATCATCGACACGCGCATGCACTTTGACATCCAACTCATGTATTTCCCGCATGATGTGCCGCTGGAGATGGGGGGAACACTGGTCGTGCCCGGCAGCCATTTTCGCCGTATCAACGAAATGGACATTGCCCGCTACCAGAACTTTGTGGGGCAGATTCCCATGGTCTGCAAGGCGGGCTCGCTGTTGGCGTTGCATCACGGCATCTGGCATTGTGGCCGCCAGAACAAAACCGACCGGGTGCGCTACATGTACAAGATTCGGCTTAACCCGCGCGTGCGTCAATTGCGCTTGTGGAATACCGATGATCTGCCGCAAGACTACGCCAAGCACAAGCCCATTTTCACGCGCGAGACCAATGCGGTGGAAGACATTCAGACCATCCTCTCGCGTCAGGAGCCGTGGTTTGAGGACGCGGGTGGCCGGCTTGAGATTGTCAATCGGGTCAAGCTGTGGCGGTTTCTCACGGGCGACGACAACTTTGACGTCCACTACTGGCTCACCCGGCTAGAAAACATGCCCAATAACCGGCTGCTGGCCGCGTGAGTGAGGCGCAACCCGGTTCAGCGCCGGCAACGAACAGGGCGCCCCTTCGATAAACACAGCGACACTTCGGATCGAAATCCGAAGTGTCGCCGCGCTGTGCAGCGTGGACAACATGCGTGTATCGGCGGTGACCCGTCGCCGGGCGACGCATGATGCCGGCAAAGGATGATAAGAAACCTCCCCCGATGATAGGGCGAGCCGGTCGGCTTCACCCTGTCACCAGGCTCAGTCCAACGCTCAGATGCGGATCACCTGCCCGACATAGATCTTATTCGCGTTGGCGATGCCGTTGACGCGCATCAGGTGGTGAACACTGACCCCATACCAGCGTGCGATCTTGCTCAGGCTGTCGCCCTTTTGCACCACGTAATGGCCATAGCCTGGCTTGTGACCATAGTCGGGTTTGTGGTAGCCACCGCAGACGCCACAGCCGTACTGCGGCGGGTGGTAAACTGGCGGCGCGGGCTTGTGATAGCCGTGGCTGACACCCTTGAAGCCGCTGGGGATGCAGATCTTCTGGCCGACATAGATGTGGCTGGGGTTGCTGATGTTATTCAGCTGCGCCAGAGCATGAAGCTGGACGCCATACCAGCGGGCAATGTGTGAAAGCGTGTCGCCCTTACGCACATGATGGTATTGGGCGCAGCCAACCGGCGGGTGGCCTGGGTAGGGCTTGTGGCCTACACCGGCAGGCGGGATGCGCAGATGCTGCCCTACATAGATGCGGTTGGGGTTGGAAATCCCATTGTAATGGGCCAAGACCGAAGCCGTCACGCCGTAGTAGCGTGCAATGTACCCAAGCGACTCACCTGGGCGCACCACATGGATATTGCCGCTGTGAGCTGGGGCCGCCATGGCCGCGGCTGGCAGCGCCGCCAAAATAATGGTTAGGACGAGCACCAGCATCAGGCCGATGCGCCGCCCACGACCACCAACGAGACGATTACGCAACATGATCTACTCCTTTCATGCACAACATAGCGCATGGGATTGATGAACGAAACACTTCGCAGACAGGATACGGTTGTTGGGCCAACAAACAAGACAATCTATGAATCTGATCAGATAACTGTCGTAGAGAAGGCTGCAAATGGCCAGTGCTGGCTGCGCAGCCCAACCCCCAGACAGGTGAAACACCAGGTGAAACACAATGTAGCAACCCACGAATATCAATAAGGCTAGCGAGCTCTCGTACTAGGTTGATCGCCGTCGCATAGTCATTCTGTTTGTCTTCAGGTGTAGCTATTGTTGATGACAAACTTTTTGGCAAAAAGTCGCGCCCAGAAATGCAGCGTTAGAGCAACGGCTTTTGGCGCTGGACGAACTGAAAGGGAACATGCCATGGCGTGCGCAAGAAGCAGAGCTTATCGCCGGTGGCGTTGGTTGTAATCTCACCTGCGGCGGTTGCCCCAGCGGCCAACATGCGATTGCGATCTTCCTCGATGTTGCTGGAAGCAAAGGCAAAGTGGAGGTTGAACGGGTCGATATTCGCATAGTCGGGCATGGGCGCGGCCGGATTGTTGTAGAGTTCGACCATGGCGCCAGCCTCATCGGCCACAAAGTGCATAAAGGGTGGGCTGCTGCTCGCCACGATGATTCGCATACCCAGGTGTTCAACAAACCATGCTGCCTGACCGGCGGGATCGGGCACATTGATGGCGACATGCTCTAACTTCATTCGAAAATCCTCCAATATCTTCCTCGGTTTGCACTGAATGGCCTGCGCTGGCCCCCGGCAGTGATGGGAAATGGCTATGCGCACACCGTTGTACGGGTCGAACACCGGTTGATTGCCCATGGACCAGCAAGTAACCGGTGGCGCTCGGACACAGTTCTTGACTTTGAAAGTACCATAACTGTGGGAAAAATACAAGCAAAATCGGAAAACTCATGTGTTTCGCATAGAACTCATGTCGTTTCGCATAGAAAAAACCGGCTTTCCACCCCATAGCAGCGTGAGATCGCTTATCCAAGCGCAAGGCGAGAGTGTGGCATGGCCAGCACTGCGGGATTAACCAGGTTGTCGGGGCGGCCACCGCGCAACCCCTGCACCACCTGGGTGGCGGCTGTGCGCGCCAACTCGTCGATTGCGGCCATTGAGTAAAATGCAGCATGGGGGGTAAGGATCACATTCTCTAGTTGCGTCAGGGGATGGCCTGGGGGAGGCGGCTCCTCTTCGAGCACGTCCAGCGCGGCCCCTGCGATCCACCCTTCGCGTAGCGAAACGACGAGGGCTTCCTCATCGATCACGGCGCCGCGGGCCGTGTTGATCAATAGCGCGGATGGTTTCATCTGGCGCAACCGTTCGGCGTTGATCAATCCCCGTGTTTCCGTTGTCAGTGGCACATGCAATGAAACATAGTCTGATTCGTGTAGTAAGCGATGGAGATCGGTGGTGGCCACACCAATCGACCCCACCTCATCGGCTGTGAGCCGTGGCGTACAGGCTATGATCTTCATGCCAAAGGCGTGGGCTTTGTGGGCCACGGCCCGGGCAAGGTTGCCATAGCCGATCAGCCCCAGCGTTTGGCCGCGCAGACGGGGGATTGCGCCGCCCATGCCCAAATCCCAGACGCCGCGGCGTGTGGCGTTGCTAAAGGTCACGATGCGCCGGGCCCAAGCGAGGATCAGCGCCATCACATGGTCAGAGACTTCATCACGACAGAAATTGGGCACATTGGTCACTGCAATGCCCAGTTGTGTCGCCACATCAACCGCAATGTTGTCCAGCCCGATCCCATAGCGACTGACCATTCGGCATCGTGGCGCCGCGGCCAAGACGGCTGGCGTCACGCGTTTCCAACAGGTCAAAATGGCGTCTGCTTCACGCGCAAGCTCGATAAGCTCCGGTTCATCGCCCGTTTGCGCCACGATCAGCTCGGCGCCATACGGCTCGAATACCCCCGCTTCTACGGCAAGGGTGGGCCAGGCATAATCGGTGATCAGCACCTTCCATGGCTTCATTCTGTTTCTCCTGGTGTGGTTGTGCAACGGTTGGACCGTGTGTTACGGACCCATCCATATCACGGTTGGTTGCAGAATCATTCGGATCGGCGCAAAATGTCTTCGCGCCGCTATGATCCTACCACTATGCCGCCGCAGCTGGAAAAGCCCATAACCACGGCGCCTAGCGGGCTCCCGTTGCTGAGGCGACTTTGTTACGAAGCCGGGTGGCAGTCACTTGACTGTCACCCGGCTTGACTGTCACCCGGCTTGACTGTCACCCGACTTGACTGTCACCCGAAGAGCATGATCGCGCCTTAGCATATTCAGCCCAAATCTGTTATCATGGCCGCGGCAAGAAAGGCTTGCTATGCACATCTGTTCGGTTTTGGAACCCATCTTCCTGTGGTAGAGAACTCATGATGATAGACTTGGAAGCGCTGTACAAGCTGCCTTACGTTACGGGGCAGTTTCCCGGTGTGGGTGGCCGGCTGCGCGCTATGCCCGAACACTTTGTGGTCGAAGAGGTGGCGCTCTATTTGCCGGAAGATGCGGGCAAGCACCTCTATGTCAACCTTACCAAGGTTGGGCTGACCACCAAAGAAGTGCAGCGCAGTCTGGAGCGCCTCTTTCGGCTTCGCACGGGTGAGGTGGGCTATGCGGGTCTGAAGGACAAACATGCACGCACGACCCAGACGTTTAGCATCTGTGTTGAGCAGTTCAATCAGGAGGCAATCGAGCGGGCGCCGGATCGGATTGCCGCTGAATTACCGGTCACGGTGAACTGGGCTCGACGTCACACCAACAAATTGCGGCCGGGCCACCTATTGGGAAACCGCTTTACCGTTACGGTGACCGAATGTCCCTATCCGGCAGCGGAGATTGCACAACGCGCCCAATTGGTTGGGCAAGCACTGCAACAGGCAGGAGCGCTTAACTTTTTTGGCCCTCAGCGTTTTGGCATCGCTGGAGCAAACGTCATCAGAGGTTATGAACTGCTTACAGGCCAGCGGCGTGAGCGCGACAAATGGCTACGTCGTTTTCTGCTATCGAGTTACCAAAGCTTCCTGTGCAACTGCTATCTGGCGCGACGCTTTGAGATGGGGGCTTTTGCCTATCTGTTGCCTGGGGATGTCGCAAAAAAGACCGATACTGGCGGGCTGTTCAATGTCGTCGATCCAATCGCTGAAACGGAGCGATACTTGAGGCGCGCGATCAGCTTCACCGCCCCCCTGTTTGGCTCAAAGATGTGGGCCGCCCAGGATGAGGCCGGTCGGCTCGAGGCAAGTGTGCTCGCCGAGGCGGGTGTGGCGCTGAGTGATTTTCAGCGGGTGGGGGTAGAAGGCTCGCGGCGTTTGGGGCGGCTCTTGCTGGGTGATTTGCAGACAAGCGCGACGGCAGACGGTCTCTGCCTGACGTTTTCTTTACCCAAAGGCGCTTTTGCCACAACCATACTTCGGGAGTTTATGAAGGTTGATCTGGCCGAGACGCCCGACCTGGATGGACTGGATGGAGAAGGATAGTGTGAGACGCCAACAACGGGCTATGGCCAGGCGCACCCGACGCCCTAATGAGGAGAAGCCGGCGACGATCATGAACATGCCACTCTTCCCGCTCAACCATGTTGTCCTCTTTCCAGGCATGGTGCTTCCGCTGCACGTTTTTGAACCACGCTACCGCGAGATGATCGACCGCTGCGTTGCCGAGCAATTGCCTTTTGGCGTGCTCCTCATCAAAGAAGGGCGCGAGGTTGGCGGCGACGCCATACCCCATACAGTGGGTACGGCAGCCCGCATCGTGCGCGTCGAGCGGATGGATGACGGTCGCATGAACATTTCGGCAGTCGGCGGGCAACGCTTCCGAGTGAGAGAGTTTCATTCTGATCAGCGCTATCTCACCGGCACGGTGGAGCATTACCCCATTGTCAATGGCGGCACGCGCCTGGCCGACGAGATTGCCCATCGAGTTCGCCCCCGCCTGATCGAATATGTGGAGATGCTCGGCAGGGCCAGTCAACAGCAGCTCAAGCTCGACCGTCTCCCCGAAGATGCAACCACGCTTGCTTTCATGGTTGCCATCGCAATGCAGTTGGGGCATACGGATAAACAGGCGCTGCTCGAACTGGCCGGCATCCCCGACATGTTAGCTCGTGAGCTGTATCTGCTCTCTCGCGAGCTTTTGCTGCTGGGGCACATGGTCGACACCCACGCCGATATCATGGCGATGAGCATGGGGCCGACTGGCTATATCTTACCGAATTGAGGATTGAGTTCAATAGAGCCGCTGACGCCCATGTGGCCTGTTTGGCGGTTTGTAAATTTGGCGGACAATCGCCCATATGCTAAAATAGATGGCTGCAACGGGGGATTAGCTCAGTTGGCTAGAGCGCAGCGTTGACATCGCTGAGGTCAGTGGTTCGAGCCCACTATCTCCCACTTTCATCTCCAACAATTTAACGCGTTGATCAGGGCAAGTAAAGCGACCCACTCGCCGTCAGAGAGCAGCGGTCACCGGCTGAGAGCCGCTGTGGTAGAAGTCGCTTGAAACCACCTGAGAGTGAATCGGTGAACCCGACCCTGGCGTCTTGTGGCTCAGGTCGATGATAGCCGGTTCCGGTTCGCACCGTTATCTGCGCCACAAGGGGTTCGAGCTGCGTTTGCGGGCTTGAACAACATGGGTGGAACCGCGAAGCAAGCTTCGTCCCATGCGGGCGAGGCTTTTTTGTTTTTTTTGATGGCGCGTTATGTTGGCGCCCCGTTTTTTGCATTGTGGCTTTTTATGTTGTGGCTGATTGTGGCGGATGTCGAGCAAAGCCGGTGACTGATGAGCGATTTGCAGATGGACGAGCATGCAGAATACCCTGACCTTGTTGCCGCGCACGGCATGGTGGCCGGCAAACATGCGGCGCTTGTTGAGCGGTGTATTGCCGTGCAGCAGATCGCCGCCCCTACGGGCGACGAACATCGCCGCGCGGCCTGGGTGGCGCAGCAGTATGAACAGATGCGGTTGGCCGATGTTACGCTCGACGGACTGCCTAACGTCTATGCGCGCATCCCCGGGCGACAGCCCAAACCGGCGTTGCTGGTTAGCGCGCACACCGACACGGTCTTCCCCATTGGGACGGACTTGACAGTCCGCCACGACCGGCAGCACCGTCGCCTCTATGGGCCCGGCATTGGCGATAACGCAACCGGGGTGGCCGGGCTGCTCTGGCTGGCCGAAATGTTGCGCCAGTTGCCCCCGCTTGCGGTGGATGTCTGGCTGGTGGCAAACTGCGGCGAAGAGGGGTTGGGCGACCTGCTGGGCATGCGCGCGGCGTTGGATCGGCTGGCGGGGCAAGTTGGGGCCTGCATTGTGCTCGAAGGCACTGGCCTCAAGCGGGTGGTGCACCGGGCGCTTGGGTCGCGCCGCTATCGAATTCGCATCGGCGCGCCGGGTGGCCACAGTTGGAGCGACTTTGGCGCGGCCAGCGCTGTGCATGTGTTGGCGCAACTGGCAGCCGAATTGACCCAACTCCACGCGTCTAAGCGACCGCGTACGTCGTTCAACATTGGGAGGATCCAGGGCGGCACATCGATCAACACAATTGCACAGGCCGCTGAACTCGAACTCGACCTGCGTAGCGAGGATGCATCCGCCCTGCAAACGATTGCCGACCAGGTGCTGGCGATTGTCCAGCGCTATCAGACTGTCTGGCGAGATCGTCACGTAACCATTGAGGCGACTGTCATTGGCGACCGGCCAAGCGGCGAAATTGGGGAGGGACACCCGCTGGTGCAGGCAGCGTATCGCTCGCTTGCATCGTGCGGGGTCACCGTGCGCGGCAACCTGAGCATCAGCAGCACCGACGCCAACATCCCACTCAGCCGGGGCATACCGGCCGTCTGCATTGGGATCACCGAAGGGGGCAGCGCCCACCGGTTGGAAGAGTGGATCAACACCAGCTTGTTGCCGGTGGGGATCATGCATCTCCTCCAACTGACCTGGTGGGCCGCGGGCTGGCTGGGGGATGGCGCGTCAGCAGCCGGTCCTGAGTGATCACGACTTGCGCAGCGCCTGATGCTTAACCGGCAAGACAACTTCGTCGACGAACAAACTTTCAGCCAGGGCTTGCGCAAGCCCGATGATGTGTGAATCTAAAGGACAATACTATCATGGAAGGCAAAGACGCAGACCAACTGTACAAGATGCGCCACAGCGCGGCGCATGTGATGGCGCAGGTGGTGTTGGCGCTCTACCCCGAGGCCAAGATCGCGATTGGGCCACCAATCGAGACGGGCTTTTATTATGACTTTGACCTGGGCAAAGGTGAAGATGGTAAGGCGCGTACGTTTTCGCCCGATGATCTGGCGCAGATCGAAAAGCGCATGCGTCAAATCATTGCCGGCAAGCACCCTTTTGTCTACCGTGAGGTGTCCGCGGACGAGGCGCGCCAGTTGTTCCACGACCAACCCTACAAACTCGAACTGATCGACGGGCTGGATAAGGGCGAAGTCGACGAATATGGCAACGAAACGGAAGAGAAGCCGGTTATCAGCACCTATCGGCAGGATACGTTTGAAGATCTTTGCCGCGGCCCGCATGTGGAGCACACGGGGCAGATTCCGCCCGATGGCTTCAAACTAATGAGCGTGGCGGGCGCATATTGGCGGGGCGACGAGGCGAACCCCATGCTTCAGCGCATCTACGGCACGGCCTGGCCCAACAAGGCGGAGCTCAACAAGCACCTCCAGATGCTTGAAGAGGCCAAGCGGCGCGACCACCGTAAGATTGGCCGCGACCTGGAGATCTTCTTCTTTGACGACGAGGTGGGGCCGGGCCTGCCGCTCTGGCTGCCCAACGGCGGCGTCATGATTGAAGAACTGGAGAAGCTGGCCAAAGAGATGGAGCATGAGGCGGGCTATCAGCGGGTGCGCACGCCCCACCTGGCAAAGGAGGACCTCTATCTGCACAGCGGTCACCTGCCCTATTATGCCGATACGATGTACCCACCGATGGAGTTGGAGGGGGTGCGCTACTTTGTCAAGCCGATGAATTGCCCGTTCCACCACAAGATCTTTGGCAGCCGGCCACGCAGCTATCGCGAACTGCCGCTGCGGCTGGCCGACTATGGGACGGTCTACCGCTATGAGAAGAGCGGCGAGCTCTTT
>JAHDWG010000189.1:6784-13480 GCA_023384495.1 Caldilineaceae bacterium | reverse complement strand
CCGTTTGTCATCTTTTTGTCACTGTCCGCTTCCTTTTACCGGAAACTAGAGTCAAATTAACAGACTTCTCTATGTTTGCACTTTGAAAGCAATGGCTCAAAGATGCCGAGACGCAAAGAAGGGGCGCGAGCAAACGCATGGCCCCTTTACCCCTCTGTGTCTTTGCATGGAAAAGTCTGCAAAACAAGAGCAACGATATCGATAGAGACAACTGTTGGTGAGGCGGGCCGCAGTGTTATTCGGATAGGCGCTCAACGGTCGGTTGTTACTTGATTTGGTCAGCATTGACAGGGGGGAACCATGACGATTGTGGCGTTTCAGGGTGAGCATGGCGCTTATTCTGAAGAGGCATGTTATCAGCATTTTGGCGAGTCGATTACAACGTTGCCCTGCCATGCGTTTGAGCATATCTTTGCCGCCATTGACGAAGGCCGCGCCACCTATGGCATGTTGCCTGTGGAGAACTCCACCGCGGGCAGCATCAACAAATCATTCGACCTGTTGCTGGAACATGATTTGCGTGTGCAGGGGGAAGTGCTGTTGCGCGTACGTCACTGTCTGTTGACCACGCCCGGCAATGCGCACAAGATCACCCAGGTGCGCAGCCATCCGCAGGCATTGGCCCAGTGCGAAGGCTTCCTCAACCGCGCCGGCTATCAGGCCGTGCCCTGGTATGATACGGCCGGCAGCGCCAAAGATCTGGCCGCCAAGCCCGAAGAGGGGGTGGCGGTGATTGCCAGCAAGCTCTCTGCCAAAACGTACGGTCTTGACATTGTACAGGAGGGGATTGAAGACATCCAGTTCAACTATACCCGTTTTTTTGTGGTCGGTGATGGGGCCGCGCCCAGGAGCGAGCGTGCAAAGACGTCGATTGTCTTCGCCGTGCCCGAACAGCCTGGCACGCTCTACAATGCAATTGGCGAATTTGCCAACCGGCGTATCAATCTCACCAAGATCGAAAGCCGCCCGCGTCGAAATCGCCCCTGGCAATATGTGTTCTATCTGGACTTTGAAGGTCACTGGGAAGACCCCAATGCAGGGGCGGCGCTGTTGGGCCTCCTTGGTCGAGCTGCCTTTGTGAAGCTGCTGGGCAGCTATCCGGCAGCAACACCGTCGGACAATGGCGGCGCTACGGCGCAATCACAGTTGTTACAGATATAGGCTATCGGATGTTGGATACGGAATATGGCGTTCTGTCCCCTATCGAGCATCCCAAAAAGACAGGAGCAAACCATGATCGTCGTCATGAAACCAGAAGCCAGCAAGGCAGAAATCGAAGCAGTCATTCGTCGCGCCGAGCAGATGGGCTGCCGGCCCCATCCCATTTTTGGCGAGGCGCGCACCGTCATTGCCCTCGTCGGCGACCTGACCCAGGTGGCGCGCGAGGTCTTCGATGAGATGAATGGCGTCTCGAACACCATGCGCATCCAAGAGCAGCATAAGCTGACCAACCGCACCACCCGCCCCGAAAATACGGTGATTCACCTTGCGGGCAGCAACGTCCGTATTGGCGGCAACGAAGTGGTGGTCATGGCGGGCCCATGCAGCGTCGAGGGCCGCAACCAGATCATCGAATCGGCCATCGCGATCAAAGAGGCCGGCGCCCGCGTGCTGCGCGGCGGCGCGTTCAAGCCCCGCACCAGCCCCTATGACTTCCAGGGGATGGGTGAAGAAGGGCTCAAGCACCTGGCCGAAGCGCGCGAGATCACCGGTTTGCCGATCATCACCGAAGTGATGACTGTCGAGCAGGTGCCCCTGGTCACAGAATACGCCGATATTTTGCAGATCGGCGCCCGCAACATGCAGAACTACGGCCTGCTCAACGCCGTTGGCAAGGTGGGCAAACCGGTCATGCTCAAGCGCGGCATGAGCGGGCTGCTCAAGGAGCTGCTGCTCTGCGCCGAGTACATCGCCAGCAACGGCAATTACAATATCATGCTCTGCGAGCGCGGCATCCGCACCTACGAGACGGCCACCCGCAATACCTTTGACCTCAACGCCATCCCCGTGCTCAAGCAGTCGTCGCACCTGCCCGTGGTGGCCGACCCGTCGCACGGCACCGGCTACCGCGAGTACGTGCCGGCGATGGCCAAGGCCGCCGTAGCCGCCGGCGCCGACGCGCTGATCATCGAGGTCCATCCTGACCCCGACAAGGCGGTGAGCGATGGCCGCCAGAGCCTGGATATGGAAACCTTTGGCCGGCTCATGGGCGATCTGCGCCGCATTGCCGAGGCGGTCGACCGCGTCATGTATGACCCCAACGAAGAAGTGGATGTGCTCGACCAATTGGCCGAGTTGGAAGCGCTGGGTTAAGCCATTTCCAACCATCACCAACCGTAAATCGCAGCTTTTTTGAGGAGACCAACCATGATCATTGTGATGAAGCAGGGCGCCGGCCAGAGCCAGATCGAGGCGGTGGTGGCCCGCGTTGAAGAGCAGGGCTTTAAGGTGCATCTAAGCCGGGGCGAGGCGCGCACCATCATCGGCGTGATCGGCGCGGACGAGCACAAGATTCAGCAAGAGCCGTTTGAGGTGATGGACGGCGTCGAAAAGACCATGCGCGTCATGCAGCCCTACAAGCTGGCGAGCCGCGACTTTGCGCCCTCCGACACCGTGATCCACGCCAACGGGGTGGCGATTGGCGGCCAGCAGATTGTGGTGATGGCCGGCCCCTGTAGCGTCGAGGGCCGCGAGATGATCATCGAGACCGCGCACATGGTCAAAGAGGCCGGCGCAACGGTGCTGCGCGGCGGCGCCTTCAAGCCACGCAGCAGCCCCTACAGCTTTCAAGGGCTGGGCCGCGAGGGTCTTGAATACCTCGCCGAGGCGCGTGAACAGACCGGCCTCGCCATCATCACCGAGGTGATGAGCGTCGATGAGATCGAACTGGTGGGCGAGTACACCGACATCTTCCAGGTGGGCGCCCGCAACAACCAGAACTACTCGCTGCTCAAGGCGCTCGGCAGGACGAACAAACCGGTCTTCCTCAAACGGGGCATCAGCGGCACCATCAACGAACTGCTCATGGGCGCCGAATACATCATGAGCGGCGGCAACATGCAGGTGATGGTCTGCGAGCGCGGCATCCGCACCTACGAGACGGCCACCCGCAATACCTTTGATGTCAACGCGGTGCCGCTGCTCAAACAGTTGACCCATCTGCCCGTCTGCGCCGATCCGGCCCACGGCACCGGCATGGTGAAACTGGTGCCCGCAGTTGCCAAGGCCGCCGTGGCCGCCGGCGCCGATGTGCTTATGATCGAGGTGCATCCCGACCCGGCCCGCGCCTGGAGTGACGGCGCACAGAGCCTGAACCCACACCAGTTCAAGCAACTGGTCGATGAACTGCGCCCTATCGCCGCCGCGGTAGGCCGAGAGATCTAGTTACAGATTTTGGATTTCTGGGGTCTCGCCGTCGGCAAGACGGCACAAATCCAAAAATTCAAATCCAAAATTCAAGAGTCGCTATGGCTACACGTCTTGCCGACTGCCGCATCGCCGTGGTCGGTCTCGGTCTGATGGGCGCCAGCCTCTGTATGGATCTGGTGCAGGGCAAGCACTGTCGCGAGGTGCGCGGGGTGGCCCGGCGCACCGAGACGGTGCTGCAAGCGTTCTTTGGCGGGGCCGTCGACCTGGCCACCAATGACGTTGCCACCGGTGTGATGGGCGCCGACATCGTGATTCTCGCCACGCCGGTGCGCACCATTGTGACCATGCTGCGCGAGATTGGGCCGCATGTCTGGCCCGGCGCGCTGGTGATGGACATGGGCAGCACCAAGGCAGAGATCTGCGCTGCGATGAACCAATTGCCGCCGGGCGTCCAGCCGGTGGGGGGGCACCCCATGTGTGGCAAAGAGACGGCCGGTTTTGGCGCGGCGGAGGCCAATCTCTATTGCAACGCGCCGTGGGTGCTCTCACCGCTACCCCGCACCAGCCCCGACGCGCTCGCCCTGGCCGCCGAACTGGCCACAGCGGTGGGCGCCCGCCCGGTGGTGATCGAGGCCGCGCGTCACGACCGGCTTGTGGCCAGCATCAGCCATCTGCCCTTTCTGTTGGCCAGCGCGCTGGTCCATGCGGTCAACGAAGTGGGCCAGGAAGATGAACTCGTCTGGCGGCTGGCCGCAGGTGGCTTTCGCGACACCAGCCGCGTCGCCGCCAGTGATACGCGCATGTTTATGGATATCCTCATGACCAATCGCGAGGCGGTGTTGGCCCAGTTGGATGCATTTGATGCGCAACTCGCCCACCTGCGCTCGCTCTTGGCCGCCGGCGACGAAGCCGCGCTGCGCGAGACGCTCGCCCTTTCGCAGGCAAAACGGGCGGCATGGAAGCGAGCCTGACATGGCTAGAACAGGGATCGAGGAAAAAATGCCCTGGCGGCGCGTGCCCGGCGCGGTGCGCGGCCAGGTGGAAGCGGCATTCGGCGCACCCGTGCGCCGGGCGGCGCGCATTTGGGGCGGCTACTCTCCCACACCCACCTTCCGCCTCGCCTTGGCCGATGGCCGGCGCGCCTTCTTCAAGGCGACTCACGGCGAAACCAACGAGTTTGCCACCAATGCGCTTGCGCTTGAGGTCAAGGTCTACGCCGAACTGGGGTCGCTGCTGGCCGGTTGGGCGCCACGCTGCTATGTCGCTTTCCGTCATGACGACTGGCATGTCTTGCTGCTGGAGGACCTGGGGCCCAAGAGCGCCCCGCCGTGGACGCCCGCACTGGCCCGCTCGACTGCTCGGGCGCTGGGCCGGTTCCACCGGGCCACGATTGGGGCGCCGTTGCCTCCCTGGCTTACACGACCGGAGCAGCGTCTGCCCGCAGAAGATTGGCAACGCACCGTGCAGGAATCCCAGCAGTTGCGTGCAATTGCCGCCCTCGCTGGTGAGGCGACCCCCGAGGCATTCGCATGGCTGAGCGACGTAGGGCCCCACATCGAAGCCACCATGCGCCACCCCGCGCTTATGGCCGAGCCGTTTGCCCTGTTGCACGGCGATTTGCGTTCGGACAATCTTCGCATTGCCCGGCAGCGTCTCTCGCTCTTTGACTGGCCCGCTATCACTGTGGGCCGGCCTGAGTGGGATATGGTCGCCTTTGCACAGACGGTGACGGTGGAAGGTGGCCCGCAGCCCGAAACGATCCTTGCCTGGTACGGCGAGACCTTTCCCGTGGACGCGGGCGCCGTCGATGGCGCGCTAGCATGGTGGTTCACCTTTTTCGCCGACTGTGCATGGCGACCCGAGCTACCCGAATTGCCGCGCCTGCGGAAATTCCAGCAGCAGCAGTTGGCCGTACTGGCGCAATGGGCGGCCCGGCGTTGGGCGCTGCCCGAGCCGGAATGGGTGGAGCAGTTATTGAAATGAGTGGCAGCAGGGCAAGAAGTTGTAATCGGTAATCGATATTTTCGTACAGCGGACAAATTCACAATTACCGATTACCTATTACCGATTACCTATTACCGATTACTAATTGATTCTTGTTCTTTCACCAGGAGCACATCCATGACCCAAATCCACCTCCAATCCGGTTCCTCCCTCACCGGCCACTGTAGCGTCCCCGGCGACAAATCCATCAGCCACCGCGCTGTGATGTTTGCCAGCATCGCCGAAGGGGTTAGCCGGATCAGCAACTTTCTCGACGGGCACGACTGCCGCGCCACCATTGGCGTCATGCGCGACCTGGGCGCCGAAATCGAGGTGGTCACACCCACCGAACTGATCGTTCACGGGCGTGGCGTCGATGGCCTGCAAGAACCCAACAGCGTGCTCGACTGCGCCAATTCCGGCACCACGATCCGGTTGCTGACCGGGCTACTCGCCGGGCAGAAGTTCACCAGCATCCTCAACGGCACAGCGCAGATCCGCCGCCGGCCCATGGGGCGCATCGTCCAGCCTTTGCGCGGCATGGGCGCGCAGATCATTGGCCGGCAAAATGGACAGTATGCACCTCTCGGCATTGCCCCGGTGCGGCTGCGCGGGATGGAGTACGACATGCCCGTGGCCAGCGCCCAGGTCAAAAGCTGCCTGTTGCTGGCCGGTCTCTACGCCGAAGGGCTGACCATCGTGCGCGAGCCGGGCCCGGCCCGCGACCACACCGAGCGCATGTTGCGCGCTATGGGCGCGCCCATACACGTCATGGGGCGCACCGTCTCCAGCGAGCGCCCGACCCAACCGCTGCAACCGATTGACATTGCTGTCCCCGGCGATATTTCATCGGCGGCCTTTTTGCTCGTCGCCGGCGCCACGATCCCCGGCAGCCAGATCACCGTCACCGGCGTGGGCGTCAACCCAACCCGCACCGGCATCGTGGATGCGCTGCTGGAAATGGGGGCGCAGATCGAGTACACCAACGAGCGCGACCAGGCCGGCGAGCCGGTGGCCGATCTCGTGGTGCGCCACGGTGAGTTGCGCGGGGCAACCTTTGGCGGCGAGCAGATCGTCACCATGATCGACGAACTGATGGTGTTGGCCGTCGCCGCCACCCAGGCGCACGGGCGCACCGTTGTCCGCAATGCCGGCGAACTGCGGGTTAAAGAGACCGACCGCATCGCCACCACTGTCACCGAACTGCGCAAGATGGGCGCCAAGATCGAGCCGACCGAAGATGGCTTTATCATCGACGGGCCGACTCCGCTCACCGGCGCACCGGTCGAGAGCCAGGGAGATCACCGGCTCGCCATGGCGATGACGGTGGCCGGGTTGGTTGCG
>JAHDWG010000189.1:0-6774 GCA_023384495.1 Caldilineaceae bacterium | reverse complement strand
AAGGGGGCCACGACGGTGTATGGGGCTGAGGTTACGGCGGACAGTTTTCCAGGGTTCGAGGTGACCTTGCAGGCGTTGGGGGCCAAATTGACAGTAGAGTAGCGGCGGCTGTCAACGGATTCGGAGAACAGATTTCACGGATAATGCTTTGCGAATCCGTTCTGTATATTACTTCTGGGAATGGATTCCCGTGGAAAAATCCGTTCAATCCGCTCCCGAAATCCGTTGACAGTGAATACTGCGCCACCAACGAACCAATTGGAGTCAACAACATGAGGACCCACTTGACCGGAAAAACCAACATCGTCGGCGTGGTCGGCTGGCCCGTCAGCCACAGCGTCAGCCCCGCCATGCACAATGCGGCCTTTGCCGCGTTGGGATTGGATTGGTGCTATGTGCCGCTGCCCGTCCCCGTCGACCCGGCGGACCGAATTGGCGAGGCAGTGCGCGGGCTGCTGGCATTGGGCCTGCGCGGGGCCAATGTCACCGTGCCCCACAAGCAGGCGGTGATGCCCCATTTGGACCGGCTGTCACCCGCCGCGGAAGGTATCGGGGCGGTCAATACGATTGTCGTCGAAGGGGATGGCGCGTTGCTGGGCGACAACACCGATGCGCCCGGCTTTGTGGCCGATTTGCGCGAAAACGGCGTCGATCCCGCGGGGAAACAGGTGCTGGTGTTGGGTGCGGGCGGGTCGGCCCGGGCGGTAGTTTACGGTCTGACTGAGGCGGGCTGCCGGTCGGTTGCGATTGCCAACCGCACGGTGGATCGGGCCGAGCAACTTGCCGCCGAGATGGGGACGCGCTTCCCGGCTAGCCCGATTACTGCCCACGCGCTGCCCGCAGCCGTTGCGGCCCTGGCTGCCGATGCCGACCTCATCGTCAACACCACCTCGCTCGGCATGACTCCCAATGCGGAGACCACGCCGTGGGATGAGCGCGTCTCCTTTCACAGCGGTCAGGTGGTTTACGACCTGGTCTACAACCCGCCGCAGACCCGTCTGCTGCGTAAGGCGGCTGACGACGGCGCGACAGCCATCGGCGGGCTGGGGATGCTCATCTGGCAGGGTGCGATTGCGTTTGAACGCTGGACGGGCCAACAGCCACCGGTGGACAAGATGCGGCAGGCGGCCCTGGATGATCTACGGGCGCGGGGGGTGTTGCCACGGCCAGCCCCAGACACTGCCGTGCGGGTGCGGTTGGCCCGTGCAGGTGATGCCGAGAACATTGTTGCCCTACATATCGAGGTCCAGCGCCTCCATGCTGAGGCTGTGCCACAACGCTACAAGCCGGCGACGGGTGAAACGCTGCCCCTCGCAACCATTCACGAGTGGCTGTCGAACCCGGACAAGCAGTTTTGGGTTGCAGAAGAAGCTGCTGAACTGGTAGGCTATCTCTTGCTGGACATGCAGCGCCGGCCAGAGACACCGGCGACCTATCCCCTCAATCTGCTCTATATCGATCAGATTGGGGTGAAGCAGGAGGCCCAACAACGGGGGATCGGCGAACAGTTGATTGCCGCAGCCAAGGAGGTCGCCCGCCAGCAGAAGATTACGACGCTCGGTCTGGACGTATGCGATTTCAACGACAAAGCTCGCCGCTTCTTTGCGCGCCAAGGCTTTGTGCCGTTCAGCCATCGCATGTGGATGGCGATCAGTGGATGATGTGGTGATAAAAGCAATTTGTGCAAGGAGAAAGGTATCGTGCAACAGTTGGCTCACAACCCGGCGTTTCCCAACCTGCTCAACGTGCGCGACCTGGGGAGCTATGCAAACCGTGCAGGACGGCCATTGCGCCAGCGCTCTCTTCTGCGCGCCGACGACCTTCACCGGCTCACACCCGGCGGGGCGCAAGCCTTGGTGGACTATGGCATCCGTACAGTGATCGACCTGCGCTGGCCGGCGGACACCGAATCGCACCCCAATCCATTTCATGAGCGGCCCGGCCTGGTCAACCACCTGCACATTTCTCTGCTGGGTTCGAGCGTCGAGGCGTGGGTCGCTACCCGGCCGCCTGGCCCTAAGGAGACGTTCAATTGCCGGGTGCTCGAATACGCCCGGTCTGAAACGTGTTCGGTTTTGCGGGCGATTGCTGCCGCGCCGGCAGGGGCCGTGCTCTTCCACTGTGTTTCGGGCAAAGACCGCACCGGCGTTGTGGCGGCCCTGCTCCTGGCGCTGGCCGATGTTGATCCCCAGGTGATCATCGATGACTATGGGCTTTCGACCGAAAAGCTGCGCGAGCCATACCTGGCGGCTTTCCCTGATGAACAGGAAGCAACCCTCGAACGGATTCGCTGCCCACCTGCCCAGATCGAAAATATGTTGGCCCATTTGGATCAACACTACGGCGGTGTGACCGGCTATCTGCATGAGATTGGCCTGACCGATCAGGAGGTTACCCAACTCACGCAGCGGCTTTTCTAGGAAATCATCATGACAACAACCCATGACCCTGTACTGAGTCCGCATGAAGCAGCGGTGTTGCTGGCCTTTGCAGATGACGCCACAGAACTGGCGCTGGAGCGGATCGCCGCTCAGAGCGCCCTTGACCTGGCTCAGGTGCGCTCGGCGGTGGAACGTCTTCGCCTGCGCGAAGCGGTTGCGCCCACCGCTGAACGGGTCGAGACGACGGTGACGCTCACCCCGTTGGGCGAGGAGTGCGCCCGCCAGCTCCTGCCCGAACTGCGTCTCTGGCAGGCAGTGGCCGAACGAGGGTCGGTGCCGGTACAAGAGATTCAGCGCCGCGACGATCTGCCCGCCAGCGAGGCCGGCGCGGCCTTTGGCGCCCTCAAAACGCAAGGCGCCTTTGTCCTCGATCGGGGACAGGTGCGGCTGGCTCCAACTGCTGATGACCGTGAACTGCGCGCCCGCCAAGCACTGGTGGAGCGGGTCCACGCGGCAGGTTCCCTATCGCTCGACGACCTTACGGATCAAGAACAAAGCTGGCTGCGCGACCGGCGGCTGCGCGACCTTTTCCGCCTGCACGAGACCAGGGTGCGCAGCTACCGGCTGACCGCTGCGGGTCACGCTCTGCGCCAACAGGCCAGCGCGATTGCGGACGAGATCGGTCCCCTCACACCGGCCATGTTGCGTGACGGCAGTTGGCGGGGCAAACGCTTTCGCCGCTACAACATCGGTCTGCCGCCGAGGTTGGTGGCCGGCGCCCGCAATCCCTACCGGCGTTTCCTCGACCAGCTCAAACAGACCCTGTTGGCGCTTGGTTTTGAAGAGATGCGTGGCTCGCTGGTCGAGAACGAGTTCTGGAACATGGATGCGCTCTTTATGCCCCAGTTTCACCCGGCGCGCGATATCCATGATGTTTATTTTGTGGCCGAGCCAGCGTATGCCCAAGAGATCGGCGTGCCGTGGCTCACCAATGTTGCCGCTGCCCACGAAGGGCGAGGCGACTACGGCACGCGCGGCTGGGGCTATCTCTTCAACCGGCAGAGCGCCCACCGGCTGATCCTCCGCAGCCAGGGCACGGCGCTTTCGGCCCGCCAGTTGACCCAAGAGCCAAAGATCCCCGGCAAATACTTCTCCATCGCCCGCTGCTTCCGTTACGACAGCGTGGACGCCACCCACGCTCCCGATTTTTACCAGATCGAGGGCATCGTCCTCTCCGAGCAGATCACGCTGCGCCATTTGCTCGGCATGTTGACGCTCTTTGCCCGCGAAGTAGCCCAGGCGGAGGAGATAAAGGCCACCCCCGGTTACTATCCTTATACCGAACCGTCCGTCGAGATGGCGATGAAGCACCCGGTCTTGGGGTGGGTCGAGCTCGGTGGGGCGGGCATCTTTCGCCCCGAAGTGACCCGGCCACTGGGCATCGACGCGCCGGTCATCGCCTGGGGTCTTGGTCTCGACCGCATGGCCATGGTCGCCCTGGGCGTCAACGACATCCGCCATCTCTTCACCAACAACCTGGCCAATGGTCTGGCCGATCTGCGGGAGTATTGAACCATGCCAACGATTACCGTCTCGCGGCAAGACCTCTATCGACTGGGCGGGCTGCCGGCCTCCTATCCGCTGGCCGAGCTGGATGATGCGCTCGCCCTGGTCAAGGGTGAGCTCGGCTCGCGCACCTCCGATGGCCTGACGCTGCGCACAGCCGGCTCGGGCTGGATAGAGAGCGACGAAGAGTTCAAGCTGCGGATCGAGTTGAAGGATACGAACCGGCCTGACCTCTGGAGCGTCGAAGGGATCGCCCGCCACCTGCGCGACCACCGCCGCGGCTACGGCCAACCCTACGACTTCTTCACGGCTGAGCCTGCCGAGTTGACGCTGGAGGTGGACCCGGCGCTCGAGTCGATCCGGCCCTTTGCCGGCGGCTTTCTGGCCGAAGGCGGCGTGGTCGATGAGGAGAGTCTGCGCGCCTTCATCGAGACGCAGGAGACGCTCACCCGCAATTTTGGCCGCAAGCGCACCACCTTTTCCATGGGAGTCTACGATGGCGACCCCATTGTCTTTCCGGTCCACTTTCGGGCGGTTGGCCGTCACGAAGTCCACTTCGAGCCGCTGCTGCCGTCGAGCGGGGCGGCCGAGTGGCTGCCCGGCACGGAGATGACGCCGCAAGAGATCTTGGAACGCCACCCCACCGGCCAGGAATATGCCGGTATTCTCGCCGGGCATGATCGGGCGCCGCTGCTCACCGATGCCACGGGGGCTGTGTTAGCCTTGATCCCTGTCATCAACAGCGCCGGGTTGGGGCGAGTGCTGCCCGGCATGACCCGCCTCTTTGTCGATGTGACGGGTACCGAACAGGAGCATTGCCTGCTTGCCCTCAACATCCTCGCTACCAACCTGGCCGACCGCGGCTGGTCGATCCGCCCGGTGACGACGTACTATCCCTATGATACACCGCGCGGCCGCCGCGTGACCGTTCCGCAGCCCATGCCGATCACGCAGAGGGTGCCGCTGGGCGAGTTCTCGCGGCTGTTGGGCGAGCCGCTCGACGCAGCGGACATCGTCAGCAAGCTGACGGCCTACGGCGTCGCCGCCCATGCCGATAAAGAACAGATTGTCGCGACCATTCCCAGCTACCGGCAAGACTATCTGCACCCCGTCGATGTTATCGAGGATTACGCCATCAGCCGCGGCTATGACGCCATTGCGGCTAGCATGGCCCAGGAGTTCACCGTGGGCCGGCTCGACCCGCTGACCGAGTTCGAGGACCTGGTGCGCGACTTGATGATCGGCTTTGGCTTTGAGGAGGTGATCTGCAACATTTTGACCAATAGCTCCTCTCTACGCCAAAACATGGAAATCGACGAGACCGGCGCTCCGCCCTTCCACGGCGGAGCCGCGGTGCGCATTGCCAATGTGATGAGCCAGAGCTATTCCCACCTGCGCGACTGGATCATCCCGTCGCTGCTGGAGATCGAGGCACAGTCGGCGGGTGCGCTCTACCCACACCGGGTCTTTGAGGTGGGCGAGGTGGCGGTATTTGACCCCCACGCCAATCTCGGCTCGCGGACCGAGTCGCGGCTGGGCGCCATCATCGCGGCGGACGATGCCTCGTTTGATAGTGCCCAATCCCCTCTCTATGCGTTGTTGGGTGCGCTGGGCATTGCCTTCCGGGTGACGCACTGGCCCCATCCATCGTTCATCGAGGGCAGAAGCGCGCTGGTGACAGCCGACCGGCCAGACGAGGGCGCCATCCCGCTGGGTTTTCTGGGTGAGCTGTCGCCGCAGGTGCTGACCAACTGGGGCGCCCGCACGCCGGTCGCTGCGCTCGAACTCTCGTTCGATGTGCTGATGGCTATAAGGATGGATAGACAGGTAAACAGGTAGACCGCTAAACAGGGCGATCCCGTCTGTCTACCTGAAATGCAGGAAATGGCGCAGGACTCAGCACCAACCGCTCTCCTATGTTATACTTTTCGCAGGGAGGTATCAACATGATCACAAAGACAAGAGCCGAGGCAACGATCGAGGATCTCTACCGGGTTCCCGAACATGGCAAGGCAGAAATCGTCGATGGAAAGCTGGTGCGTATAAGTCCTACCGGAGGCAAGCCGGGGCGAGCGGCGCTCAAGATTGTCATGAGCCTGATGCAACACGAGGATGAGCACAATGGCGGCTATGCCATCGGCGACAACGTAGGTTTTATCGTCGATCTGCCCAACCGCAAATCCTTCAGCCCGGATGCGGCCTGGTACGTGGGCGATGTCGATACGATGGAATTTTTGCAGGGCGCGCCAACCTTTGCCGTCGAAGTGCGCAGCGAAGGCGACTATGGTCAGAGAGCCGAGCGCGCGATTGCCCGCAAAATCGATGACTATTTCGCTGCCGGTACACTCGTGGTGTGGGATGTTGATCTGCTCGGCGAAGATGTCGTCAAGGTCTACCGGGCGAGCGGTCCAGAGCAGCCGACCATCTATCAGCGGGGAGACCTGGCCGAGGCCGAGCCGGCGGTCCCCGGCTGGCGCATGCCGGTGGATGACCTGTTCAGGTGAAACAATGATTACTCATCCACCTTCGGCAGCGGCCAGGCTGTCAACGGATTTCAAGAACGGATTGAGCGGATAGAATCCGTTCTCTCCAGTGTCCAGACGGGCGAGAGGAACAGATTCCGTTCAATCCGCTCCAAGAATCCGTTGACAGCCTGGCGCCATTCTCCATTGCGGAAGGTGAGCACTCAGTAGTTATCGAGTGAAGCAGCATGATCAAAGCCGTTTTGTTCGACCTGGATGGCGCCTTGTTTGACCGAACTGCCTCAGTAGCAGCCGGGCTGCACCGGCAACACGCACGGTTTGCCGAGCGGTTGCAAACGACACCG
>JAHDWG010000732.1 GCA_023384495.1 Caldilineaceae bacterium | reverse complement strand
CCTTCCCTCGCCTGCGGGGGAAGGGCCGGGGATGGGGGTAAAGATACCTCTCAAAACGGCCTCTTAGGGGTGAGGTAAACCCTCCGATTAGGATTTCTCAAATGGCCTCTCAACAGGGGGTGCATCCGGGATTTCGACAAAGAGGCTGGTGCCGCGCCCGGCCTCCGATTCGATCAAGAACTTGCCGCCCAGCAGTTCGGCCCGCTCACGAATGCCGTATAGTCCTAGATGTTGGCGGCTGCCTTTGGCCGCCGTGTTCGCATCGAACCCAACCCCGTTGTCCTCGGCGATCACCAATGTCTTGCCGTCGCGGTGTTCGATCAGCACGCTGACCTGCCCGGCCTGAGCGTGCCGCGCCACATTGGTCAGCGCCTCTTGCACGATACGGTAGATGGTCGTCTCCACTTCAGGCGACAGGCGACCATCCCGCAGACCGTGAATCACCAGATCAACAGGAAGGCCAAAGCGTTCGCGGTAGTCGGCGATGTAGCGTTCAAGCGCCGCCGCCAGCCCCATATCATCCAGCGCGCTGGGGCGAAGCTCCCAGGCGATCCGGTGGACTTCTTCGAGGGTTTCGCTGACAATCTGGCGCAGGTTCTCCGTTTGCTGGCGCATCTCGCCGGACGCTGTTTGTTCCAGCGCCTGCAGCCCCACCAGCAGCGATGTGAGCGCCTGGCCGGTGCTGTCATGGAGTTCGCGGGCGATGCGCCGTCGTTCGTCCTCCTGCGCGGCGATAACACGGTTCACGAACTGCGCGCGCAGTGCGGCGCGCTCAGACTGTTCTTGGGCGGCCTGGGCCAGCGCCTTCGTCATGGTGTTGAACATTTCAGACAGGCGGCCAATTTCATCATTGGCCCAGGGCGTGACATGCTGCGAGAAATCGCCCTGGGCGACAGCCTGCGTCGCCTGCACCAGATTCTGGATCGGGCGTGTGATCAGCCAGGTCAGGAAAACGGCTGCCGCAATACTCGCCAGCGACATGATCGTGCTGGTGAAGATCAACTGCCGCGTGACCTCATTGACTGCGGCGCGAATTTCGCGGTCAGACAGTCCAATGCGCACCACGCCCGCCAGATCGTCGGATAACGCGAACCGTTCTGCAACGTCCAGAACGCGCCCCTTGCTGTTGTCTCGCCACATCAACGACTGGCGTTCCACTGTTTCCAGCCGGTTGGCCTGTATGATGTCAGCGGGGACGCCATCCGGGAAGGTGTGGCCCAGCACCGATCCGTCAGAGGCTGTCACCAGCAGGTAGGCGATTTCGGTGTTATGGCGCTCATCCGAATAATGCGCCTGGGTTTCGCGCAGCAGGAAGCCGAGATCGTCACTGTGGCCGGCCTCGATCAGATTTGAGGCGCTTTCGGCGACGTGCCCTGTGATGGACAGCGCCTGGCTTTCGAGTTCCTCCTGAAGGAGAGTGGTCAACGAGCGACGCACCTGCACAGTGACAAACGTGCTGAGCAGCAGGACAGTGCCCACCACGATGCCCAGCACTTTGGTGCGAATACTGACCGCGCCGAGGATGGCCCACAGACGCCTGAAGAATCGTTGTTGAGGAGAGCCGTTTGTCACTGTTCCACCAACGGTGCAAACAAAAGGCCCAGAGCGCGTCCCCCTGGGCATTTTTACGGTGCCGGTTTAGTTTATTTTAGCGGGTAACACTATGAACTGCCATCAGGATGCAGCCTCGGTTCGCGGGTGTGTCGCGCCTGCTCCTGCTGGTGACGCAGCCCTGACAACCTGGCATTGAGTCTGGCTTCGG
>JAHDWG010000188.1 GCA_023384495.1 Caldilineaceae bacterium | reverse complement strand
AGATAGCCGCCGTGGTCGGCCCACGTCTCCACATGCAGCGCGGTGATCTTGCCGTCGGCATCGAGCGCCATCTTGCACTGGGTGATGTGGTCGCGGCCTTGCGAGTCGGTCATGAAGGATTCGCTGCGGCTTGCAACCCAGCGCACCGGGCGATTGACCTTGCGCGCCACCCAGGGCGTGATGATCTCTTCTGGGTAGTGGAATATTTTGCTGCCAAAGCCACCGCCCACATCGGGTGAAATGACGCGCAGCTTGTGTTCAGGGATGCCCAGCGTAAATGCGCTCAACAGGAGGCGGATGGGGTGCGGGTTCTGGCTGGTGGTCCACACCGTCATCTCTTCGCTGGCGGCGTTCCACTGAGCCGCCGTTGCGCGCGGCTCCATGGCGTTGGCGATCAGCCGCTGGTTGATCAGGTCAAGCTCCACCACGTTGGCCGCGGCCTGGAAGGCCTGGTCGACGGCGGCCTTGTCGCCGAGCGCCCAAGTATAGGTAACATTGTCGGGGATGTCGTCATGCAGGAGGGGTTGGCCCGGCTGCATCGCCTTACGGGCGTCCACCACGGCAGGCAATATTTCGTAGGTCACATCGATCAGATCGAGCGCATCCTCGGCCTGATAGGCCGTTTCAGCCACCACCACGGCCACCGAATCACCCACATGGCGCACCTTGTCGCCCACGGGCACAACCGGCCAGCGCGTCGGCACCTTGATGTCAGGCACCATCCAGCCGCAGGGCAGCTTCCCTACGCCACCATCGATCAGGTCTTGGCCGGTGAAGACGGCAATCACGCCTGGCGCGGCTGCGGCAGCCGCGGTGTCAATACTCACTACCTTGGCATGGGCATGGGGGCTTCGTTTGATAAAGAGATGCGCCATCCCAGGGATCTGAAGATTGGCGACATATTTGCCCTTCCCCTGAAGGAACCGGGGATCTTCAACCCGCTTGACGCTTTCACCAATGAGCTTTGCCATCATTGCCCTCCCTTCATCGCGCCGGCCACAGCCGCAACCGCGTTGACGATGTTCTGATAGCCGGTGCAACGACAGAAGTTCCCCTCGAGCCCGTGGCGAATTTCCGCCTCAGTGATGTCGGGATTCGCCTCCACCAGTTTGACGGCGGCCATCACCATACCGGGGGTGCAGAAACCACACTGGAGGCCGTGCTTATCCCAAAATGCCTGTTGCATAGGGTGAAGTTGGCCATTGGTAGCCAACCCTTCGATGGTCGTCACCTCGCTGCCATCAGCCTGTACGGCCAAGACGGTGCATGACTTGACGGCCATGCCGTCCATGTGGATGGTGCAGGCGCCGCATTGGCTGGTGTCACAGGCCACGTTGGCGCCGGTCAAGCCCAACATGTCGCGCAGAAAGTCCACGAGCAAAAGTCGCGGCTCCACCTCGCGTGTGTGGGTCTTGCCATTGACAGTTACACTGATCGTTGGCATAGATCATCTTCTCCTCGGTTTACTATTGGGCTTTCGCAAGGTGACAATGAGAAAACACAGCCGGCACGACCCTATTTGCTTGCCCTTGTCTGGACCTGCGGAAGCCCGGTCTTCGGTTCCATCTTCAGTTGCATTGTAATGCTGGTGATACGAGATACGACCCATGGATAATGTACAGTCACATCCTGGCTGGCGCATTCCGATTGATCGCCCCAAAGGAAGAGCAAGCCGTCCCCGATCATCGAACCTGGCTGTAATTGAGCATGGGCAAAGGAGCCACTTTATTGTAACGTAACCCGGCTATGCTGTCAACGGGCGCGGCGCGCTTCTTAGTCAGGGCTCTTAACTTTGCGCGGCGGCCAGCGCATATCACGCCCGATCGATCGCAACAATCGCATCGGCCAGCGCATGCACACCGCGCGCAAGGTCGGCGGGATCGGTGTATTCCTCGGGCGCGTGGCTGCGTCCGCCCACGCTGGGCACAAAGATCATGGCCGCCGGCGTCACCAGCGCCAGATGGCTGGCGTCATGCCCAGCGCCGCTGGGGATGGCCAGCGCCTTAGGGTCGTGACGCCGGCAGACCGCCAGCACCAATTCGTGGAGCCAACGCGGCGGCGTCACCGAATCGAGCCGGGTCTCGTTATGGAAGTGGAGCGTCACCCCGCGGGCCGCGCTGGCTTCCTGCGCCAACTGCAACAGATCCGCCCACATTGCATCGAGCGCAGCCATGTCGAGGCTTCGCATCTCGGCCATCAATGTCACCTGAGCCGGGATCACATTGCCCTGGTTGGGGCGCAGATCCAGCTTGCCCACGGCGCCGACCGCGCCGGGGTGGGCGCGGGCAATCTCTTCGACGGCGACAATGATGCGCGCCGCGGCAGCCAGCGCATCATGGCGCAAGTCCATGGGCGTGGCGCCGGCATGGTTGGCCTTGCCCGCCAATTCCACCAGCGCCCGGCGGATGCCCACAATGCCGCTCACCGCGGCCAGCGTGGCCCCGCGCGCTTCGAGCACCGGCCCCTGCTCGATGTGCAGTTCGAGAAAGGCGGCAATCTCCCCCGGTTTTACAAGCGGCTGACCCAACTCCTCTGGGTGCGCGCCCATATCGAGCATGGCCTGGCGCAGGGTGACGCCATTCACCTGGCGCGCCAGCCACTCGGGCCGGAAGTGGCCAGTGCACATGGCCAGGCTACCCAGGCAGGCAATGGCGTAGTCGGTTGCTTCCTCTGAAAGATGATCGGCCACCACCAGGGGGTGGCGCAGGCGGATGCCCGCGTCGGCAATCGCGCGCGCCGCCTCCAGCGCACCCAACACGCCGAGCGTCCCATCATAGCGCCCACCGCCCATGACCGTGTCGGTGTGCGAGCCAGCGTGGATGGGAGGCATATTCGCTGCGCCGTCACGGCGGCCAAAGAGGTTGCCGGCGTTGTCCAGCTGGGTGGCGAGCCCTGCTGTCTCCATGCGCGCCCGCAGCCATTGCCGCGCACGACGATAGGCGTCGGAGGGGAAGCGGCGCGTCCAGCCCGGCGTGTCGGGCTCGGTGAATTGGGCCAGCGCTTCGAGATCATCGAGAAGGCGTTGCGCATTGATGGTCGGCTCGAGCATTGTTCACTCCGTTTTGGCGCCCGCACAGGCATGATGATGGCTCAGGCGGCGGCGGATGCGGGCAACTCCGGCACATGTTGATAGTCGGGTTCGACCTTCTGGCGGCGCAGGATCGCGATGATCTCCCGCCAGGTGGCGAAGAGGCCGACCGGGCTTGGCGGCAGATCGTGCTCGATGGCGCGATGCAGCTTCTCGAGGTGGTAGCAGGGCACTGCCGCGTACATGTGGTGCTCGATGTGGAAGTTCATATGCCAGTAGAGAAACTGGACAAACGGATTCAAGATGATGGTGCGGGTGCAGAGACGGAAATCGGGCACGTTGTCTTGCAGCCCCACGTGCTGCGTGTTGTTACACAGATAGAGCAACCAGCCGCCATAAAAGGGCGCCAGGGTAATCAGAACGGGGATCAGCCAGAAACCAAAATAGAGCGAGACCGCAGCCAACAGCGTGTGGCCCACCAACAGAACGCGCGCCCAGTTGAAGAGGCGCTGCCGCTGCGCCGGGTCAGATGCGGGGAAGAGGATCTCCTCCCACTTGCCTTCGATGCGGCCCAGGCTGAGCCGGATCACGCCCTTGAGGCGGCCATAGAAGCCCCACGGGTTCACCACCGCAGCCTTGAGAAAGCTGGCCAGGGTCAACTCGACCGGCAACACCACCTCGAGATCATCGGGCGGGTGCAGAGTATATTTGTGGTGTTCCTGATGGCTGGCCCAGAAGAAGACGGGATTATACCAGCCCAGAAAGCTGAAGAGGTAGAGAAAGAAGCCGTTGAGCCACCGAGACTTAAAAACGGTGCTGTGACAGAGCTCGTGGAAGCCATTGAGCAGAAACGCATAAAAGGCGCCATGCACAAAGAGCGCCAGCAACAGCGCCGGCCAGGGCAGGTTCGCCGCCGCATACCAGGCCGCCGCGCCGGTGAGCGCAAGCAGGCCCAGGTGGCCCAGCGTCTGTTGCAACCCCTTCCAGTCGCTGCGCTGGTTTAGCGCGTTGAGCGTCTCCCGCTCGACCGGCGTGCGATACCAGTGAATCTTTTGCTGCTTTTGCTCGCCAAGCATGGTTGGGTTCTCCTTCATGCAAAGAATTCAATCAAGGAATCAGATTCAAATCGTGACTGCGAAAGCAGATCGATCGCGTAGGTTCGGCCTCAGGTCGGACTAGGTCACGCCGGAGGCGATGACCCTACGCCATAGCTAAAAACCGGCTTACACTGTACTACTCAGACATGGCCGTAAGCACCATCCAATAATGGGGCGAGTCCGCGATGTCTGGGCGAAGCGTATCCCATGCAAAAAAGCCCTCGAGCGCCCACCCCGGCAAAGTTTTCACCAGCAGTCGCAACTCCCACGGGCTATACATCCGCAGCCGCCAATCGTCCACGGTCTCGAACACGCGCCCGTCCTGCTCGACGCGGCAATGCACAACGAGATGGCTCGTACCCTCAACCCAGTCGCCGGGGTAATCCATGTTCCAAGTCTCAACCGCGCCACTGGGCAGCGCGATGGTGCGCCGGCCCCACTCGCTCTCGACGACGCCCACGCCATGGCGACAAGGAGCAAGGTCGATGACGTAGAGGCCGCCCGGCCTGAGACGCCGGCGCACCGTGGCGAAGTGGCGGACGACCTGACCATAGTCGCTGATGATCTGAAACGTCTCGTATAGAAAGAGCGCGCAATCGAACAGCCCGTCACCCAGCGACGGCGGCAGCTCAAAGTCCACCACATCGCCGTGAACGAGCGCCAGGTCCACCCCGGCATGTTGCGCCCGCTGCTGCGCCAAAGCCAACATGGCGGCGGATACGTCGAGCCCGGTCACCCTGTGGCCGCGTTGCGCCAGGGGGATGGCATGAGCCCCGGCGCCGCAGGCCAGGTCGAGGATGTGCGCATGCGCCACCCCACGTTGCGCCAGCAGCCGCTCAATGTTGGCCACTTCGGTTTCGACGGCGTTGATGGGGCGAGGCATGACCGCTTCATAGATTTCAGGAAAGTCGAATAGGCTGGGCATGGCGGTGATGCTCACGGTCGCGCTTTATGACGGCTGGCGGCAATGTATGAAACGTCTGAACGTTCAGCTCGATTATAGCGCAGCTTGGCTGGGGCGACAATGTGCTCTGAATTTGAAGTTTTTCAACGCAAAGATGCAGAGGAGCAAAGACGTCAAGCGGTTGGTCGAGCTTCTTGCACGCCGCGTGCGGTTTTCCCGTCAAGCCAGTCGAAAAACGCGTGCCGATACACGGCGCATTTGACCAGCCGGTCATCTCCAAGTACAATGTAGGTTGGTTTGCGCCTGGGAGGATGGTTGCCAAACTGCACCAGCCCATGGGCGCAATCTTTGTTATAGCTCAGCGTTGTTATAGCTCAGTGGCGGCATCTTTGGTGCGTTTTGAGCCTGAGGGATTGACGTGTGTTTGAGAGCCTGACCGACAAATTACAGAGCGTCTTTGAGAAGCTTTCCAGCAAGGGACGGTTGACCGAGAATGACGTCAACATTGCCATGCGCGAGGTGCGTCTGGCTCTGCTAGAGGCTGACGTCAACTTCAAGGTTGTGAAAGAATTTGTCGACCGCGTCAAGACGCGCGCCATCGGCGCTGAGGTGATGTCGAGCCTGACGCCGGCGCAGCAGGTGGTCAAGATCGTCAACGAAGAGCTGATCGAGCTGCTGGGCGCGCCGGCGCCGCTCAACTTGTCGGGCGCGCCGCCGCAGGCGATCATGTTGGTGGGGCTACAGGGCGCGGGCAAGACGACCATGGCGGCCAAGCTGGCGCTGCGTCTGCGCAAGAACGGGCAGCGCCCCTTGCTGGTGGCGGCAGACATTTACCGCCCGGCGGCCATCACCCAGCTTGAGGTGTTGGGGCGGCAGATCGATGTGCCGGTGCACAGCGAAGGAACGCAAGTTGGCGCGGCCACCATCGCCAAGAATGCGCTTCGCCTGGCCCGTGAAAAGGCCTACAATGTGGTCATCCTTGACACAGCAGGCCGCTTGCAGATCGACGACCAGATGATGCAAGAGCTGGAGCAAGTGCGCATGGTGGCGCGGCCAGCCGAGGTGTTGTTGATCGTCGACGCCATGACGGGCCAGGAAGCGGTCAACGTGGCGGAAGGATTCAATGCGCGCGTGCCCCTCACCGGGTTGATCATGACCAAGATCGACGGTGACGCCCGCGGCGGCGCCGCGCTGAGCGTGCGGCGGGTGACGGGGGTGCCCATCAAGTTTTTAGGCGCGGGCGAAAAGTTGGCCGATCTGGAGCCCTTTCAACCCGACCGGCTGGCCAGCCGCATTTTGGGCATGGGCGATGTGCTTTCGCTCATCGAGCGGGCGCAAGAGAATATCACCGAAGAGTCGGCCAAGGCGATGGAGAAGCGCCTGCAGGAGGGCGACTTTGACTTCGAAGATTTCCTCGAGCAGCTAAAACAAATCAAAAAGCTAGGCCCGCTCACTGACCTACTCTCGATGATCCCCGGCGTCAACCGCATGGCGAAAGAGCTTGACCCGCGCGAGGCCGAGGGCAGCCTAAAAAGACCGAAGCCATCATCAACAGCATGACGCGCAAGGAGCGACGCAACCCGGACTTGCTCAACGGCAGCCGGCGCCGGCGCATTGCCACGGGAAGCGGCACCACGGTGCAGGATGTGAACATGCTGGTCAAGCAGTTCCGCGAGATGCAAAAGATGATGAAACAGATGGGCATAATGGGCGGCGGCAAGAAGGGGAAGAAACAGCGCGGCCTGGGCAACATGATGAAAATGTTTGGTGGGTAACAAATATCCAAGGAGCAAAGATAGTGGTTCGCATTCGATTGCGCCGGATGGGCGCCAAAAAAAGACCGTTTTATCGCATTGTCGTCGCCAATCAACAGGCGGCCCGCAATGGTGGCTTTATTGAAAACATCGGCACCTATGACCCAATGACCGAACCTGAGACGGTCACCTTGCAGCATGAGCGGGCCGCCCATTGGATCAGCGTGGGCGCCCAACCGAGCGACGCCGTGGCGCGGCTGCTCAAACGGGCCAATCTGTTGGATGCACAGGGCAAACGCATTGCCCCACCCGCAGCTGAAGAGGCCGTGTAATTCATCATCGCAGGGATCGCATACTGGGAACAGACCCTGGATTACCCCTACGGAAGAGCCAAATGGAAAAGTTGATTGAGTATCTTGCCCAGACGTTGGTGGAAGAGCCGGAGCAGGTGCGCGTCTATAGCAAAGAGACTCGACGCACCACCATTCTCAAACTTCAAGTGGCGCCAGGGGATACGGGACGCGTCATTGGCAAGGGGGGGCGGGTCGCCAACGCCATGCGCTCTCTCTTGCGCGTCGCTACCCGCAACCATGACCGGGATGTGATCCTCGAAATCGATTAGGCCGTCAGGCTTGGCTATTGTCCGGCTGATTGGCCAGACAGTTCGCCTTCGCGCTAGCAAGCCGCACGTGTCAGCGGACAGCGGAAGATGCTCTTCCGCTGTTTTTTGTCATTTGACGGAACTCAGGGGGCCAATGCCCGAAACCAACGAACATCGTAAACAATCACCCAGCCCGCGCAAAGCCCGGCCACCCGCGCCGCGCGGGCAGACCTATACCCATCGCAACCGCACCGTGCTGGTGCCCGATGGCTATCTGGCCGTCGGCTATGTGAGCGGCGTCCACGGGCTACACGGCGAGTTACGCGTGGAGCTCTACACCGACTTCCCAGAACGCTTTGCGCCAAGCATGGCGCTCTATCTGGGCGAAGCGCTGGAAGAAGTCACTGTCGTCAGCGCCCGTCCACATAAGAACAATCTCTTGCTCCAGATCGAAGGGGTAGACCGCCGCGAGGAAGCGGATGAACTGCGCGGGTCGTGGCTCTTTATTCCCGAATCCGACGCTGTGGCGTTGGAAGATGGCGTGTATTGGGTGCATGATATTGTGGGCCTGACCGTGGAGACAGAGACGGGCCAAACCCTGGGGGTCATCAAAGAGGTGCTCTTTACCGGCGCCAACGAGGTCTATGTAGTCGAGACGCCCGCCACGGTCAACCGCGGGCGCGACCTGCTCCTGCCCGCCATCGAGGAAGTTGTGCGCACGGTCGATCTCGATACAGGGCGGATGGTGGTACACCTCCTGCCCGGGTTGCTGGATGAAGATTAGAGGGCCGGCAGCATTCAGGTCGCGCCTACGAACACTTCCTTTGCGTACGCTGCGGTGTACTACCGCTATGCCCAAATCCTGGAGGCGCCCCTTTTTTCTGTTTGGGCGCTTGACAAACCGTCGCTGTTTCAGTATGCTGGCAACCGTTAGGAACGTCCGTTCGATTAGATAAGGCTGGTTGATGATTGCCGTGGATCACAAGGGATATTGGATTGCCTTTAACAAAGTCGCCGGCATCGGCCCCGCGCGCCTGGCCGCCCTGCTCGCCGTGTGCGGCACACCCGAAGCTGCCTGGAAGGCCTCAATCCAGCAGCTGCAGGCGGCGCACCTCGACCGGCGCACGTTGGAACACTTCCTCACCGTCCGCCGCCAGATCGACCCCGACCAAGAGTGGCGGCGGGTGGAGCAAGCCGGCGTCCACGCGCTCACGTGGGACGATCCGACCTATCCCGAATGGCTGCGCAATATCGACGGGGCGCCACCCGTGCTCTATGTCCGTGGCGAGCTGTTGCCTACCGACGAACTGGCCATCGCCCTGGTAGGCACACGCCGCGCCAGCGTCTATGGCCGAGAAGTGACGCATCAAGTGGCTACCGAGCTGGGCCGGCATGGCGTCACTGTGGTCAGCGGATTGGCGCTGGGCATTGACGCAGTGGCGCATAAGGCTGCGCTGGATGCCGGCGGCCGCACGATTGCGGTTCTGGGCAGCGGAGTTGACCAAGTCTATCCCATGCAACATCGGCAGTTGGCCAACGCGATTGAAGAGCATGGCGCCATCGTCAGCGAGTACCCGTTGGGCACAAAGCCCGAGGCCAGCAACTTTCCACCGCGCAACCGCATCATCAGCGGGCTAAGCCGGGCGGTGGTGATTGTCGAAGCTGGGCAGCGCAGTGGTGCGCTGATCACCGCCAATTTTGCTTCGGAACAGGGCCGCGACGTCTTTGCCGTGCCCGGGAATATCCTTGGCCCCGGCAGCATCGGCGCCAATGAATTGATCCGCCAGGGCGCGATCCCGTTGCTGGCCCCCGCGGATTTGCTCGAATATTTGGAACTCTCTAGCTGGAACGCCCAACAGCACGCGCGACGCCTCGTCGCCTCTGACCCGCTGGAAGCCAATCTGCTTGCGCATCTCTCTACCGATCCCTGCCACATCGATGACCTGGTGCGCCTGTCGGCGCTGCCTGCGCCACAAGTAAGCAGCCTGCTCACCATAATGGAATTGAAAGGGCTGGTGCGCCAATCTGCACCGTTGAGTTATGTGCGCGCATAGCCCTGTTGCTGGAAACTCTGCACTCGCTCATCGCAGTTGCCGTTTGTTGAGACAGTAGATTTGATATAGCAAAACGCCCATAGCAGAATAAGACAAAGGAGTCTTATGTACGCAGTGATTCTCGCCGGTGGCGGCGGCACGCGCCTTTGGCCCCGTAGCCGCCAGAGCCAGCCCAAACAATTTGTCGACATCACCGGTTCGGGCCGAACGATGATCCAGGCCACCGCCGAACGACTGGGACAACTTGTAGCGGACGACCAACTGTACGTGATCACAGGCGCCTCGTTTGCAGAGATTACCCATTCTCAATTGCCGCAACTGCGTGATAGACAGGTCATTGTCGAGCCAAGCGGGCGAAATTCTGCGCCGGCGATTGGGCTCTCCTGTATCCATCTACAGCACCGAGACCCCGATGCCGTCGCCGCTTTCCTGCCGGCCGACCATGTGATCCCTGATAGCGAGCGCTTTCAGGCTGCGTTGCGTCGAGCCGAAGAAGCAGCCCAGGCCGGCTATTTGGTTACCCTGGGGGTGACGCCGACCTTTCCGCATACTGGTTACGGTTACATCAAATGTGGCGCGATCCTGCCCTCCCAACAGGCAGACAATCTACCCATCTTTACGGTGGAACGCTTTCTCGAGAAGCCTAATCGCGCAACAGCCGAGTATTTTCTTAATGAAGGTGGCTATTACTGGAATGCGGGCATCTTTGTCTGTCGCGTCGACCGTATGTTGGCCGAAATCGAACGACAACTGCCCGAAGTGTTCCAACGGTTACAGCAGATTGGCGCCGCCTTGGACACGGAACAGGGGCCGGCTGTGTTGGGCCAGGCCTGGCAAGAGATGCCCAGCATCAGCATTGACTATGGCGTAATGGAACGGGCCGAACGCGTGGTCATGGCGCCGCTGAGCGCAGGCTGGAATGATGTGGGCAGTTGGGATGCCTTGCAAGCCGTTCTGCAACAGGATGTGCAAAATAACTATGTCGCCAAAGGAGAAACGCTGGCGATAGGCAGCGAGGGTAACATTGTCTACAGTGACAAATATTTCGTTGCGCTGATCGACGTCAACGATCTGGTCGTAGTCGAGACCGACAACGCCTTGCTCATCGGCCATAAGACGCAGATGCAGCGCGTAAAAGAGGTGGTCGAACAGCTACGCGATCAGGGACGGACGGATCTTCTGTAAAGAGAACGCGACCATGGAAGAGCTACAACCACGCACCTTTACCACAAACATCGCACTGGGGGCCGGCGCAGCGATCGGCCTCGTGGTTGGGTTGCTCATCGGTTGGGTGTTTTGGCCTGTTCAGTGGCAAGGCGCAACGCTCAATGAGCTCTACCCGGATGCCAAGGCCGACTACCTTGCCGCGGTGGCCGAGAGCTATGTCATGTACGGCAGCCCTGAAGCAGCGGAAGTCGCACGGCGGCGGGTGGCCGTCTTTGGCGACGCGCTGGGCGAAGAGTTCGAGGCGGCGATTGCTCATTTCAGCGCTGGCGCCGACCCCGACAAACAGGTGCGCATCAGCAATCTCGGCGCACTGGCCGGCGCCCTAGGCGTATCACTGCCCAATCTGGTCGGTGTTACCCAGGGGGATAGCGCGCCTGCGCAGGCCGCGCCGGTTGATACCCCAGGCACATCAGCCGGCGACGGGCCTGGTTGGGTAGGATGGTTGCTGGCCACGTTGTTGGCCGCTGCCCTGCTCTTGGGTGGTCTTTATGTGTTACTATTCGTGACGCGTCGCCGCAGCCAGCCGGCCAGCGAAGAAGAGATGGCGGAACGAATCGACGATGAGTTTCGCCAATATCGGCGCGTGCGCGTCGCCGAGCCACAGTATGTAGCATGGGATGAAGGCCCAAGCGCAGCCACTGGCCCTGATGACGACCTCGATGATGGCCGCGCCCGCAATGGGCTGCTCGAAAGCGACGAAGCCGAAGACGGAGACGCAGGGTGGCGATCCCAGGCGCCGGTGCGCCACCCCGTGGAGCAAGATGAATACGAATTTGATGATGACCCCGAAGATTTCACAGACTTTGCGGCGCCTCGAGGCGCGGTCGCCCCTACTGCCCGTGGTCACTATACGCAATTCTCCTTGGAATCTGAACCAGACCATAGGCCCGCTTCGTCAGCAATGGCTGAAGATGAGGACCTCGACGATGACCTTGATAATGACCTTGATGAAGCCAATTCCATCGTCGATTCGGGATGGCGAGCGCCCCGGCCTCATGATGCTCCGATGAGTTCAGCCCCTGGTGGGGAAGAGGCCGGCCCTGCCGCGCGTGCTGCACCCTCGCTGAAGGCGGCGAGCGCACAGCGCCCCACCGCGGCCGCGGCAACGCTCGTGCGCGGCACGGTTCGGTACAAGCTGCTCGAACTCTATATCGCGCACTATCAGATGGGTATCCGCGACTATGATGAGGCGCACCCGATTGTTGAGCCCGCCTCAGGCGAGTATATCGGGGAGTGTGGCATGGGGGTGAGCACCAAAAATGGGCTGCTCCAGAACAACCCTGAACAGGTAGTGGCCCTGGAGGTCTGGCTCTTTGACAAGGCCAATGAAAAGAGCTTGGGCAACCAGACGCGTGTATTGCTGAGCGAATACGCGGTAGACCAGAATCTGGAGCAGGCCTTTCTCAAAGAGCGACAGGACGACCCCCGCCCCTTTACTGCGCAGCCGGGGGTCAAGTTTCAGCTTGAGGGGCCGAACCTGCTGCTCGACTGCACCATCTCCGAAGCCATCTATCACGCAAGTGGCCCAAACAAAGGGATGTTCCAAAGCGTTCAGGTAGAGATGTCTGTCTACAAACGCAACTAGCAGTGACCATGAATAATGCGGCGTACAGCGCGATGAATGCTTACGCCCGCTCTTCCGGGTCGAAAAGCCGCTTGTGCTCCTGAATGGCGTAGCGATCCGTCATGCCGGCCAGATAATCGCAGACCACGCGATGGAGGCCGTTGTCCTCGCCGCTGACGCGCCGCTGCACGTCGGTGGGCAGTTGAACCGGGTCGGATGTGTAAACGGTGAATAGATCAACCAGGAGACGGCGCGCCTTGGCCGCCATGCGCATGACGCGATAATGGCGATAGAAATTCTGCAACAAATAGGCCTTGAGTTCCTGATTCTGCTCCTGCATCGCCGGTGAATAACTGGCGACATTTTGCGGCAAACCGCGCAGATCAGCCAGCGTATCGACACCGGCTGCGCGTAGATTATGCGCGGTAGCGGCAATCACATCGCTCACTTCGATGCCAACCAGGCGTCGCACAAACCGATAGCGCAACATGGTGTCGCTCAGATCGGCATCTGAGGGCTCGCCTAGATCGGCCAACACCCGCTGCACCACCGCTAGCTTCCTCACCTCGACCGGGTTTAGAATCCCACTGCGCAGGCCATCGTCCAGATCGCTGGTATTATAGGCGATTTCGTCGGCCAAGTTGCTGAGTTGGCATTCGAGTGTGCCGCGTTCCTCCGGCGCATAGTCGACAGCGTCCACCACATCATAGTCAGTATCGTGCTTCACCACCCCTTCGCGCACCTCGTAAGTCAAATTGAGGCCAGGGTGATCCGGATAGCGGCGCTCAATGTGGGTAAGGATGCGATAGGTCTGCTTCTGGTGATTGAAGCCACCGTGGGGGTGCATAAGCTCATCGAGCGTCCACTCGCCAATGTGCCCAAACGGTGGATGGCCCAAGTCGTGCGCAAGACAGATCGCCTCGGTCAAGTCTTCGTTGCAGCGCAACGCCCGGGCCAGGGTGCGCCCAATTTGGGCCACCTCAACGCTGTGAGTCAATCGGTTGCGATAGTGATCGCCTTCCGAATAGACAAAGACTTGGGTCTTGTACTCCAGGCGACGGAAGGCTGTGGTGTGGATGATACGGTCGCGGTCGCGTTGAAAGGCCGACCGGTAGTCATGCTCATGCTCGGGGTAGACGCGGCCGCGGCTTGCGTGACTGAGCATGGCGTACGGCGCGAGAAACATTTCCTCACGTTGCTCAAGTTCGGATCTCGTCAGCATCATTGTCAATCTCCTCTGGCGCGCCCACCCGACTCACCTGGCCATAGCGCCGGCGGTCACGCTTGGCCCCTGTCGATGGTTTGGGCGGGCCTGGCACTGCTTCACTTGTGACGCCCATACCGTTCACCGCCGTCCACCGTGATCACATCCCCAGTGACATAATCGGC
>JAHDWG010000187.1 GCA_023384495.1 Caldilineaceae bacterium | reverse complement strand
CGCTGCGAATCTCATTGCCCGACGCCACCTCTTCGTAGATCTCCATCAGAATTTCCATTGCGGGGTGATAGGCCGCCGAGTAAGCGCGGCGGAACTGTTCCTGGCCGGCCTCATCGAGCGCTTCGTAGACGGCCAGAATTCCCTGTTTTGAGATCCTGTGGCTGATCGGCCCGGTGGTCGATTCCACCGCGTTGAGAAATGCCTCTTCATGCGACATGCCGTGGGCAATAAACCAGCGATAGAGGCTCTCGACGATGCCATGCACCGCGCCGAGCAAAATCCCACGCTCGCCAAAAATGTCGGATTTATATTCCGATTCGAGCGTGGTCATAAAGGTGTAGGGCGAACCGAGGGCAATCGACCAACCCAGGGCATAGTCGGTGGCCTTGCCGTTGACGTCCTGATGGATGGCAAAGCTGGCGTTGATGCCGGCGCCGTTGACCTCTTTGCCCTGTTCGTAGAGCCGGCGCACCGACGGCCCCATCCCTTTGGGGCAGACAGCGATCACGTTGATGTTGGCGGGGAATGTCTCACCGATGCTTTGCAAGTAGCCCAGCAAAAAGCCATGTGAGAGACCGAGCGTTGCGCCCGGGCGAATGGCCTTGAAAATCTCTTTATACGTTTGGGCCTGGGCGGCGTCGGCGATCAACAGCAGCACCAGGTCCGATTCGGCGATCACCTCATACATCTCGCCCAATGTGCCGTTGGCGCGCGTAAAGCCCACCTTTTCGGCCTGCGGAATTGAAGAGGAATTGGCGCGCAGCCCCACCTTGACCTTGATGTCGGTACCCTCAAGCGAGTCACGCAAATTCTGCGCCTGCGCCGGCCCCTGGGAAGACCAGCCCAGCACGCCAATTTGTTTGATGCCCTCGAACGCCTTGGGCAGCAGTGGGAAGAGGTGCCGCCCGCCACGGACGACATATTCGTCGGTGTCGCCAATGCGGATCTTCTCTTTGGTGAAGATGTTGGTCTCAAAATTCAAGTTCATCATAATTTTCCTGTCTCAGGTATTGGTTGTTTTTTGTCACTGGCCATTTGTTCTTCGTCACGAACCCTACGAGCGAGACTTTGCGTGATGATCCACCCTGACCTCCGGGAGGCGCTCAGAATCAACTTCGTCAACCCGACGGTTTGTGGGCGCCTCCCGGAGATCTTTGCAGCGGCAATCGTCAAAGTCTTGTTGTAGCTCGATTCTGTTGACATTTGCTCTTCACACCAGCGCCCAGGGGTCTCCCGACCCGGCTTCTGACAGTGAAAAGTCGGGGGGCCTCGGTGCGGGCGCTTAGAACCTATCCGAATAACGGTTGCGGGCCCGACAATTACACCTACGGGTGTGTTTGGTCGCAGAGTTATTCGGATAGGCGCTAAATGCGTAGTCGCCTCAGCAACTTTTCTGTGTCAGCGGGGCTCCCTGGGCGCGGTTTTAACCCTCAAAAGTGAAATATCAACGCGCCTAAACCCCCCCAATCGAAAAGAGATCCTTTGCCGTGGCGGCTTCGACGCCGTTGGCCTGTGCGCGCCAGACGGTTGTGCCGCGTGGGCGCCACGGCTCGCTGCTGCGCACCATTGCCACGGGGCCGGTTCGCACCATTTCGATGATACCAAAATGTTGCAGCAACCCCAACAGCGCATTGACCTTATCTTCGGTATCGGCAATCTGAATAATGAGACTATCAATCGCCACATCCACAATCTGCCCGCTGTGGATGCTCACCAACTGGATGATCTCGCCCCGATTGGTCGAGGCGGCCTGCACCCGGATCATCGCCAGTTCATGCATCACGGTGGGGCGGTCGCTGATGTTGTCCACCTGGGTCACATCGACCAGCTTGCGCAATTGCTTGATCACCTGGTCTACCATGTGCTCGTCGCCATCCACCACAAAGGTCATACGGCTGATGCCCGGCGTTTCGCTATGCCCCACCTGCAGACTGTCGATGTTGAAATTGCGCCTTCGCAGCAGCCCCACCACCCGGTTTAGCACACCCGGCTTGTCGCGCATCCACGCGATCAATGTATGTTTCATGATTTCTCCTTTGGCATGCGGATACGGCTGAACCCCATATCCATATGCTGCGATTCACCAACTTGGCTCCACCCCGCTATACCCCTGCACCACGCGCGGCGACTCGCGGCGGATCATTTCGTCCACCGCTGCGCCCGGCGCGATCATTGGGTAGACATTGACCTCTTCCATCACCTGAAAGTCGATGAGAAACGGCCCAGGCGTGTTCATCGCCTGTTCAATGGCCGGCCCCACATCCTGCGGGTGATTCACCATCAGCGCAGGGATCTCATAGGCCGCAGCTAGTTTGACATAGTCGGGTGAGTAAATGGGGGTGGCGGTGTAGCGTTTGTCATAGAAGAATTGCTGCCACTGGCGCACCATCCCCAAAAAGCCATTGTTGATGATGGCGATCTTCACCGGCAGATCGCCCTCTTGTTTGAGCACGGCCAGCTCTTGCAGCGTCATCTGGAAGCCGCCGTCACCGGCCACACACCAGACCACACGGTCGGGGTAGGCCATTTGCGCGCCAATCGCGGCTGGCAGCGCATAGCCCATGGTGCCCAAGCCGCCGCTAGTGAGCAACTGTCCAGAGTGGTCGTGAATATAGTACTGGCATTCCCACATTTGGTGCTGACCCACATCGGTGACGATGAAGGTAGGCCCATTGGGCGACACCTTGGTGCTGTGCCAAAGCTGGCGGATGACAAAGGGTGGGATGAGCTTGTCGGTCTCCACATGGAGGATGTCGCGCCCGGCGGATTCGTTGCGCCACTCGTTCAGCTCTTGGAGCCAAACCTGGTGGCGGCGCTGTTCAATCTGGGGCAGAAGGGCGGGCAGCGTCTCGGCCAGGTCGCCGACGACGGCCACGTGGGGCGTCACATTTTTGCCCACCTCGGCTCGGTCTAGCTCAAAGTGGATCACCTTGGCCTGTTTGGCAAACTTATCCAGCCGGCCCGTGATGCGGTCATCGAAGCGCATCCCCATCGCGATCAACACATCGCAGCCCTGCACGGCTCGGTTGGCGAACGCCTCCCCGTGCATCCCCCCCATGCCCAGGCTCAACGGGTGGCTTTCGGGGATATTGCCCGTGCCCAGCAACGTGGTCACCACCGGGATTTCGGCCTTTTCGACCAGTTCCACCAACTCTTTGCTCATGCCCGCCAGTTGAATGCCGTGGCCCGACAGGATCAGCGGGCGTTCGGCGCGGTTGATCAGTTCGGCAGCAAGGCGCACGGCTTCTTCTTCGACGGTGGGCCATGGCTCAAAGCCGGGCAGATCTACCGCAAAATCATAGCGGAAGAGGCCGGTGGCGTTTTGAACATCTTTACAAACATCGACAAGCACGGGGCCGGGACGCCCTTCGCGGGCAATGTAGAATGCTTCTTTGAGGATCAGGGGAAGTTCGCGGACGTCGGTGACCAGATAGTTGTGTTTGCAAACCGGCTGCGTCACCCCCACCACGTCCGACTCTTGAAAGGCGTCAGTGCCGAGCAGATTGGTGGGCACTTGCCCGGTGATCGCAACCATTGGGATGCTGTCCATCAGAGCCGTGGCCAGGCCCGTCACCAGGTTGGTGGCGCCGGGCCCGCTGGTCGCCACGCAGACGCCCACCTTGCCCGTGGCCCGCGCCCACCCATCGGCCATGTGGGCGGCGCACTGCTCATGACGCACCAACACATGGTGGATCTTGCCTTCGGCCTCGTAAGGGGCCAGCGAATCGTAGGCCGGCAGAATGGCGCCCCCAGGGTGACCAAAGATCACATCGATCCCTTCCTGGTAGATCGCCTCCCAGATCATCTGGCCACCCTTCATTTCACGCGCCTCGCCGGCATCGGGGCGGTGATGGCCGTTCTGATAATGTTGCCTCATATCAAAGCTCTCCTTGGTCGCAAAATCAGCGTTCGAGTCCTGATTCGGATCGGCACTACGAACGAAACAATAAAGAACACGAAACAAAAAGACCCTTCCCGGTTGGGAAGGGTCTGCGATGACCGTGCTCGGCGCAGGCGCTATGCTGTCGCCACTTCTCCAACCAGTAATGGCCTCCAGCCTACAAGGACCAGAAGCCCGCCAATAATCGCTACGACCAGGTTGGAGTGCGTATCATAAGGCTGTTGCATGTACGAAGTATAATCGAGATGATTTTGCTTGTCAACTGGCGCACGCGCGAGGAATCGCTTTGAGCTTGTCCGTCAATCGGTGACGGCTGCGGGCGGCCTGTCAAATAAATAACGTTCGACCTTGTCAGCGAAACGAAAGCTATGCGCGGGGCAAACTGCGCTATGATGTTCAGGGCAGCGCTCCATCATTTGTCGTAGGCGTCGGGGCGTTAGCTTGCTTTTTACGGCAGGCATCGGTCATACCTTTGTCGCAATCAATGGTGGCCCTGGGGCTCCAATTGTGAAGGCGCAACTGATCGCTAATGTGGAGACATTGCGTAGCAAAATCGTCAGTTTGTCGAACTATGCTATGCGACAAAAGTACGATACAATGCCCGGAGACTTCAATCGATTGGCGTACGAATGGTGATACGCTCGTTTCGACATTCATTACGCCGTTGCCCGCCACTGTTGGGCGGCAGGTGGCCGGCGCTATCCTGCGGTTGCTTTGAAAACCGGACTTTGCGAGGCTGCTTTCCCCTTCGACTACCGCCGGTTTTCAAACAGCGCCCGGTATCGTAGGAGATGCCGCTACCGGCATGACTCCTGTTTTTCAGAGCATTCACATCCATGAATTGCATGCCGCCTCGACCCCCATCGACTCCGCATTCGAGCGGCTTCCTGGCCGGTCGAATGACTCACCCTGAGGGTTGACCCATACCGGTACGAGTGACACGCTTGACCCAACCTATTCATCGAGGGCGTCACGCACGCTATACAAGCTCGTTGGAACCGAAACCGACCAGAGGTTGCAGGAGAAAACACGAATGAGATTATCCACACGACTAGCACTGTTTGCAGTTGCTACATTATTGGGTCTAGCGTTTACGCTGACCATCACCACGGACGTTGCCCTGGCCGACGGCACTGAGGTGCTGGGCCCACCGTCCATCCCAATTGCCACCGGCACTGGAATTGTCGCCAGCGGCGTCGGGTTGGAAGCAGGGCAACCGCAAACGATCACGTTGCCGATTCCGCCTGGCGTTACCGTCAAGCAGGTGCTGATCTATTGGTCGGGCGGCGCGATTGGCGATGGCAATGCCGGCGACAACACCATGTTGGTCAACGGCAACAACGTCACCGGCGTCCTGATCGGTGGTCCTACCTTCTTCTTTTCACGCTCATCTGGCCGCTATTACTTCTCAACCTATCGCGCTGATATCACCAACCTCGGCGTCGTGTCGCCCAGCGCAACCCCCAACGAGGTTGTGGTCGACGGCCTCGATTTTGGATCGGACGAGAATAATGGCGCCGGGATTATGGTGATCATCGACGACGGCTCTAGCCCGGCAGAGATTATTGTGCGCGATGGCATCGACGTGGCGTTCGCCAACTTCACCGGCGCGCGCGGTGTGGCGGTCGCCCAGACCTACACCTTTGCCCCGGCTCCCTTCCCACGGACGGCGACCATCCCCATGTTTTTTGGCAGTGTTGCCCCCAACGCCAAAGACCAGATTCGCCCCAGCTCCATCGAGGTGACGGTGGGAGATGTGGCGCTGCCGCCGATCAAAAATGCCCTCAACAGCAACCAAGGCCCCGAATGGGACACACTCATTTTGGATGTGGACGTGCCCGCCGGTGTCACCAGCATTACAGTCCAGCCATTCTCGCGTGACGATGATAACAACGGTAGGCTCCCGGCCTCGTTTAGCTGGTTGGCGAGCACGGTGGTGATCTCACCTCCCCAACAACTGGCCGCGCTGGGCGACTTTGTCTGGGAAGACCTGAACCGCGATGGCATCCAAGACGTCGGCGAACCGGGCGTTCCTGATGTGACGGTCACGCTGCTCGACTGCAACACGCCGCAAAACACGCTCGATACGACCACAACCGACGCCAACGGCATCTATGGCTTCACTGACCTGCAGCCCGGCTGCTATGAGGTGTTGTTTACCCCGCCCGCTAACTATGCGGTGACCTTGCGCAACCAGGGCGCCGACGACGCTATCGATTCGGATGCTGACCCGGTTACCGGCAAATCAGGGCCGGTGACGCTGGCCGCCGGCGAAACGAACCTGACCATCGATGCCGGACTCTGGCGTACGACCTCGTCGGTCCGTCTCAAGAAGTTTACCAACGGGGAGGACGCCGACACGCCGACCGGCCCTGAAGTGGGCGTGGGCGATGTGGTGACGTGGACCTACGATATTACCAATACGGGCAACGTGACGCTGACCAATGTGACGTTGGTCGACGACAAAGAGGGCGGCATTACCTGCCCGTTGACGCAGTTGTTGCCGGGTCAGTCGATGACCTGTGTGCTCACCGGCATCGCCTCGCCCGGCCAATACGCCAATACCGCGGTGGTGACGGGTACGCCCACCATCGACCCCACCAAGCCGGTCACCGACACCGATCCCAGCCACCATATTGGGCGCGTCTTTGCGATTGGCAACCGCATCTGGCTCGATAACGGCGCCGGCGCCGGTGTATCGAATGATGGCCTTCTCAACGGCGATGAGCCAGGGATCGGCGGTGTTGTCGTCAATCTGCTCGACCAGGCCGGAAACCCGGTGCTCAATGTTAACAACCAGCCGGCCACCGCGGTCTCGGCCGCCGATGGCTGCTACCTGCTCGACAATCTGCGCAGCGGCAACTACGTTGTTGAGATCGCTGCGTCCAATTTTGCGCCGGGCGGCCCGTTGGCTGGTCTGTTAAGCAGCACAGGCAACAGCGTCAACGGCTTGGCGCCCAGCCCCAACACGGACATCGACCTCGATGACAACGGCAATGACGCCTTTGTGGCCGGCGCCATCCGCACTGATGTGGTGACCCTCAGCCTCAACAGCGAACCGACGGGTGAAGCCCTGTGCAGCCTGGGGAGCGGCAACGCGCTCGACCAAAACGGCAACCTGACGGTGGACTTTGGCTTTTTCGCACCCGTGAGCGTGGGCGACTTTGTCTGGTTCGATGAGAATGGGAATGGCCTGCAAGACGCCGGCGAGCCAGGCGCACCCGATGTGACAGTGCGCATCTTTACAGCAAACGGCCAGCCCGCCACCGATGTGGCCGGCGCCGCCGTTCCGCCCCAGGTCACCGACGCCAATGGCGAATATCTCTTCACCAATTTGCCGCCGGGCAGCTACTTCGTCATCTTCGATGTGACGACGTTGCCAACCGGCTTTGTGATCACCACCCCGAACGTCGGTGACGACGATGCCATCGACTCGGACGCCAACCCCAGCAACGGGCAAACAGCCGCCACACCCTTCCTACCCAGTGGGGCTATCGACCGCACGCTCGATATGGGCCTGGTGCAATTGGCCACGGTGCGCGTCGGCGATTATGTCTGGGTCGACGCCAACTTCAATGGGCGGCAAGACCTGGGTGAGCCGGGCGTGGCTGGCGTGCGCGTGACGCTCTTCAACGCCGCGGACGACCAGCAGGTGGCGGTCACAGAGACAGACGCCAGCGGCCTCTATCTCTTTGACGACCTGGCGCCAGGCCAATACTACGTGATTTTTGACTTGGGCGCGCTGCCCCTGGGCTACAGCGTCACCACGCAGAACGCAGCGGGCGTATCCGACGCTCTCGACAGCGACGCCGACCCGGCCACCGGGCGCACCGGCAATAGTCGTGTCCTGGCCGCCGGCGAAGAGGATCTGACCCTCGACATGGGCATCTATGGCCTGGTGTCGGTGGGCAACCTGGTGTGGGAAGATGTGAATAACAGTGGCATGGTGGACCCGGGCGAGCCTGGCATGCCCGACATCCCCGTGCGGCTGTTTGCGGTGGATGGCGTCACCTTGCTTGCGACGACCACCACCGACGCCAACGGCAACTATCGTTTTGACGATCTCTTCCCGGGGCAGTACATCATCGAGATCGAGGCGCCCGAAGGCTACAATAGCAGCACTGGCGGCGCCCCCGGCGACCCTGATCCGCCCTTCGAGCCTGCGCCAAGCCCAGACAACGATGTCGACAACGATGACAACGGCACCGCAACGGCCAACCCGCGCATCATCCGCGCCCTGCCTGTGACGTTGACGGTGGGCGGCGAGCCGACCAGCCCAACCGACGACGACCCGAACTACAACCCAACGGTCGATTTTGGCCTCTGCCAGGGTTGCGGCGAATCCGGCCAGACGCTGGCCGCCATCGGCGACTTTGTCTGGCTCGATGAGAGCTGTGATGGGGTGCAGGAGGTCAATTCACAGGGCGTAGCCGACGTCACCGTCCGCCTCTTCAAGGCCAATGGCGAACTGGTAGGCGCGACGCAGACCAACGCCAACGGGCGCTACCGGTTTAACAACCTGGACGCCGGGGAATACTTCTTGGAGTTTGTCCGCCCGCCCGACTTCCGCTTTGCACCGGTCAAGCAGGGTGACAACATCGCGCTGGACAGCGACGCGGCGCCGATTGCCACCGACTCGGATATCGGGCGCACCACGCTGGCGACGCTGGTCGATGGGCAGACCGACCTGACGTGGGACGCCGGTCTCTGTAGCCCCACCAATCTGGACCCGGTGGATGAGCCCGTGCAGGGGCAGACGACCCTGTTCCTGCCGGTGGTTCGCCGGTAGCCGTTCGAGAGCGCTACGAGCCTATCCGTACACGGTGCAGACGCCCCCTGTACGGATAGGCTGCCAAAACTGCTGAGTGTTTACGGAAAGATAGCAAGTAAGCCAACAGCGGGGACAATCGCGTTCAAGGCGACTGTCCCCGCTGTTTGTGTGGAGATGATCGATGCACAGCGCCGGACGCTGTGCGTTTTTGCGCTCGACTGGCCCGAGCTTATCCGCACGCCACTGGTCTGCCCCCTTGGCGGGCCGACTCCTGGATGGCGTCCCACAGCCGCGCCATGCGCAGGCCAACCTCGGGCGGGCACGGGTTGGCAAGCTCGCCCCGCCGCACGCGCAAAAATTGCTCCCACTGGCCTAGTGACGCGGGGACGCGCACCGGCATGAGATCGGCCTGGCCGTCGCGCTGGAGTTGGAGCCGTTCGCCCCACACACCGGTGCGCAAGATCGCCTTGGCGCAGAAGACCCGCACATCTGAATGGCACGACTTGATGGCTTCACCGCAAGCGTTCATGGTCACCAATACGCCGGAACGGGTGCGCGCCATCACTGCGCCCAGAATATCGACCGGCGCGCCCCGGTTGTCGAGCCAGGCTGCTACTTCGGCAAAATCTTCGCCCACGAGGTCGGTGACGGTGTTGAGCATGTGGGCGCCGGTATCGAAGAGAAAGCCTCCCCCAGACATGACTGGGTTCTGCCGCCAGAGGCCCGTGGTGGAGAGCTTCCAGTTCTGCCAAACGGTGGCGCTGACGTTGAGGATGGGGCCAAGTTCCCCGCCGCGCAGCATGGTGACGGCTGTGCGCACCTGGGGCGACAGGCTGCCGTTGAACGAGACGACTAGCAGCCGGCCTGTGCGGTCGCGCGTCTCAATCAGGCTCTCGGCCTCCTGCGCGTTCATCACCATTGGTTTTTCCAGCAGCACATCCACCCCTGCCTCCAGGCAGGCTTTGGCCTGGTCGTGATGGAGCGCGTGGGGCGTAATGATAAAGGCGGCGTCCAATTCGTCACCGTGGCGCTTGAGCAGCGTCTCCAGATCGGGCACGTTGGGGGGCGGCTCCACGCCGAGCTCTTCAAGCCGGGAGCAGAAGGCTTCGTATGCATCCCCCGACGGCTCGCAGACCAGGGCGAGGCGGGTTGTGTCCTGCTGCTGGGCAATCCGCACTGCGTGATGGCGGGCCATGCCGCCCGTGCCCACCATTGCCATCCGCACAATCGTTTGCGGTTGGGCCTCGTTGCTCATGTTGAATTCCTTCGCTTCGTTTGCTAAATTGCTCGTTTGATGAATCGTAAGGAAGAACCTCTTCCCAATCGTGCCACCAATCAACTATTCACGCAAGTCAATCGCTCGATTTGGCCGCAGCGCCGGCCAGTGTGAGAATAGAAGCCATCTCGGATTCAGCCTGTAATTCACAAGCAATCTGGAGCATTGCCCGTGACGCATCAGCTTGTCCTTGCCTCGGCCAGCCCGCGCCGCCAGCAATTCTTGCGCGAGCTGGGACTGGAATTTACGGTTGTTGTCGCCGACATTGACGAATCGCCCCACGTGAACGAAGCGCCGGCTTGCCTGGCCGAGCGGCTGGCGGAGACTAAAGCGCGCGCCGTAGCCGGCCGGCTACCGGCTGGCGGGGAAACGCAGTTGGTCATTGCCGCCGATACCGTTGTGGCCTTGGGCGCAACCATCCTGGGCAAGCCGGCGAACGACGTCGAAGCCGCTTCCATGCTTGCCCAACTGCGCGGCCGCACGCACGAAGTACACACCGCGGTCAGCGTGGTCGATACACAAAGCGGGACGCAATCCACATGCATCAACACAACCCAGGTTGCCATGCGCCCCTATAGCAACACCGAACTGGCCGCCTATGTCGCCACGGGCGACCCGCTGGACAAGGCCGGCGCCTATGCGATCCAGCACCCCGAATTTGCGCCTGTGGCGGCGCTCACGGGTTGCGCCGCCGGCGTGATTGGCCTGCCGCTGGGCGACCTCTGTGACCTGCTCCGTCCGTATGGCGTCGCGCCGGCTTTGGCCGTGGCCGCAGTCTGCCAGCGCCACACAGCCTTCCGTTGCTGCCGATTGGCCACCTCTTAGCCTGTGCGGTGACAGTCACGTTGGAAGCGACTGTCACCTGCGCTGCCCTCAATCCTGGGCGCACCCCACCCACACCGAATGATGCCAAACATGGTCAGCCTGTGGTATAATTTCGTCAGTCGTTGCTTGTTCCGACCCGCGTTCACACGGAGTTGCCCTTGGCCAATCGCCAGAAACATCTGCCCTACGAGCTGTTGCAACATGAGCAAAAGCGGGGCCGCAAACCGAAACCCAAAAGGCTGTCGACCAATCTGGTCAACGGTGTTGTGATTCGCGCCCTTGGCCATCATTATGATGTGCAGACCGACGCCAGCGACCACCACCGTGTGCGGCTGTGTGAGGTGCGCGGGCGGCTGTTGCTCGAACGCGGCAAGGATACACTCGTGGCTGTGGGCGACCGTGTGGCCGTGTTGCCCGAGGGCGACGCCAGAGGCAAGATCGAAGCCGTCGAAGAGCGGCACAGCGTGCTCAGCCGGCAGCGCCCCGGTGTGGACACGCCCGCCGAAGATGTGATCCTTGCCAACCCAGGCGCTGGTCGTCTTTGCCGCGGCCCAGCCCGAGCCGCATCTGCGCATGTTGGATCGCTTTTTGGTGATCGCCGAGCGCAACGAGCTGGCGACGGCGATTTGTGTCAACAAGGTGGATGTGACCGGGTTGGCGCACGCTCAGGCATTGTTTGCCCTCTATGAAGCGATTGGCTATCGGGTGATCTACGCCAGCGCCGAGACGGGCCAAGGCATCGATGCGCTGCGCGATCTGCTGCGTGACCGCATTACGGTGGTTACCGGGCCGAGTGGGGTGGGCAAGAGCAGCCTACTCAACGCCATCCACCCAACATTGCAACTAGAGACGGGCGACCTGCGCAGCTTTGAGGGCAAAGGCAAACATACGACGCGCACGGCCCATCTGCTGTCTATGCCCTTTGGCGAAAACACCTTTGTAGCCGACACCCCAGGCATCCGCGAACTAGGGCTCTATGACATCGACCCGGCCGACCTCGGCTTCTACTTTATCGAAATGAAACCATTTTTGCACAACTGCCGCTACCCCGGCTGCACGCACGATCACGAGCCGGAGTGCGCGGTGCGCGCCGCGGTCGAGGCCGGGCAGATCAGCGCCGAACGCTATGATAGCTACCTGCGCCTGTTGCGCGGCGAAGAGTGAGAACAGGCCCACTGCCATGACCAACCTACTCGCTAATCTCAATCCACCCCAGATCAAGGCCGTCACCACGGTGAATGGGCCGGTGCTGGTGTTGGCCGGCCCAGGATCGGGCAAGACGCGCGTGTTGACCCGGCGCATTGCCTATCTCATCGATGTGGCTGGGATTGCGCCCTGGCACATTCTCGCTGTCACCTTTACCAACAAAGCGGCCCACGAGATGCGCGAGCGGGTGGAGATGGCGCTCCAGGCCAAGTTTGGCCCCCCCCTGCCCGGTGAACGGGCCCGGCTGGGCGGGCTGACCATCGGCACCTTTCACAGCATCGGCGCCCGCCTGCTGCGCATTGAGACCGACGCCATCGGCTATGCGCGCAACTGGATCATCTATGACAGCGCCGACCAGCACGCCCTGGTGCGCAACGTGCTGCGCGAGATGAACCTGGATGAGAAGCGCTACAGCCCGTCGGCCATCCACGCCCGCATCAGCGCCCAGAAGAACGAGCTGGTGACGCCCGAAGGGTATCAGGCGGCCACCTATTTCGAGGAGATCGCGGGGCGCGTTTACATACGCTATCAAGAGGCGTTGCAGGCCAATAACGCGTTGGACTTTGACGATCTGCTCATGAAGAGCGTGCTGCTCTTGCGCGACCGTGAAGATCTGTTGCGCAAATATCAACAGAAGTGGCAGTATTTGTTGGTGGATGAATTTCAAGACACCAACACGGCGCAATATGAGTTTCTCCGCCTGCTCGCCAATGGGCCTGAGGGCAAGCGCAACCTCTTTGTGGTGGGTGACGAAGACCAATCGATCTATCGCTTTCGCGGCGCGTCCTATCACAACGTGCAAAATTTCCAGGCCGATTATCCCGATGCAACGGTGGTGTTGCTGGAGCAGAACTATCGCAGTACGCAGACGATCCTCGATGTGGCGAATGCGGTGATTACAAACAACCGCAACCGCACACCCAAACAGCTACATACCGAAAACGGCCACGGCGTAGCTGTGCGCGTCTACGAAGCCTACAACGAAATCGAGGAGGCCGCCTTTGTCTGTGATGAAATCCAGGAGTTGACGGCCAGCGGCGCGTTTACGCTGGGTGACTTTGCTGTCATGTATCGCACCAACGCCCAGAGCCGCGCCCTGGAAGAAGCCTTTGTGCTGCGCCAGATCAAACACAAGCTCATTGGCGGTATGCGCTTCTACGAGCGGAAAGAGATCAAAGACGCGCTTTCGTATCTGCGTCTGGTGCATAACCCGGCGGACACGGTGGCCCTCGACCGCATTATCAACGAACCAGCTCGCGGCATCGGCCCCAAAACCTATGGCGCGCTCAAACAGTGGGCGGCGGAGGTAGGGGTCAATGAATACACGGCGCTGCGCATCCTGCTGCATGGGCCGGACGCGGTGAGCCAGACGTTGGGTCGCCCGCTGCCGCCCGCCGCGCAAAAGACGCCGGATTGGGGCGCGCGCGCGGTCAACGCCCTCAATCAGTTTACACAGATGCTGGAGCCGTGGGTGCGGGCGCGTGAATTCAACCGCTATCACACGGTGGCCGATCTGCTCGATATGATCATGCAGGACTCAGGCTATGCCGATGCGCTGCGCGACGGCTCCGACGAAGGCGAAGACCGCTTTGCCAACCTGCAAGAATTGCGCGGCGTGGCCGCCCAATATACCCCCGGCATGGCCGCCGCCCACCAAGAGACCACGGCCCTGGCCCTCTTTCTCGAAGAAGTGAGCCTGGTGAGCGATA
>JAHDWG010000186.1 GCA_023384495.1 Caldilineaceae bacterium | reverse complement strand
TTCATCGGCTTCATCGACACCGTCTATTCGCAGAAGCACACCTGTCCTGCCTTAGGCATTTGACCTCGCCGAGTTTGAAGCATAACGAAAACAGCAACAACAGCACACTGACAGCTTTCGCAGGAATAGAAACTCGCATCAAACAGCGACTTGATTTTCAGCGCCTGCAACCAGAGTGCTCCGATCCGGCTGCTCACGGTCAGAAGTCGGATCGGAGCACTTTAGGCGCCGTTGCAAATAGTAAGTGTCCGGTAGCAAATCGCAGCGATTGGTTCGAGCGGGTGTGCAACGCACTTTGCAAATGCGTCGCACCTCTGGGCAGGCTATAATATCAACAGAACTCAGCAAACGCTATTTTCACTCCAGAGTTTTCAGGCCAGTATAAATAGGGGAACTCGGAACTGCCAAAGGGGATGCCGCGCTCACAGGGTTCGCCAAAATCGGCATTGGGGAAGCCGGCGCGCCAGGCCCGCGCCATCTGGCTGCGCTGCTTCAACCCCTCCATCGGTTTTTTGCGCCGTCCACTCGCGGGTAGAGTTGAGTTTTTTGCTGGTTTTGAGTAGGATGGTGTCAGGTTGACCACGATACGTTGGAGAGGTCGAGGCAGCTGGGGCAGGCGAGCGACAATGACGCAATATCACCTCTATCTCTTTGGCGCGCCGCGTCTTGAAAACAACGGACGGCCAGTCGAAATGAACCTCCGCAAGGCCCTGGCCCTTTTTATCTACCTGGCCCATACGCGTCAAACTCACACGCGAGATTCTCTGGCGACGCTGTTTTGGCCCGACAAGGGCCAGCGCACGGCGCGCGCCAACCTGCGCCGCATCTTGCACGACCTCGGCCAATTGGGGTTGGATAGACTGCTCGACATATCCACCGAAACCGTCTGCCTGCGCCCAAACGCTCCTCTATGGCTGGATACGGAAGAGTTCGACAAGCAACTGGTCGTTGTGTCAGCCTCGCCCAACGACACAGAGAGCAAACTCACCCATCTGCTCCGCGCAACAGAGATCTATAGGGCGGATTTTACCGCCGGGTTCACCTTGCCCGACTGCCCAGAATTTGACGACTGGCAATTCTTTCAACGCGAAGAACTGCGGCAAGCGTTCGCAGCTACTCTTCAGCAGTTGGTGCATACCTACGAAACACTACAGCAGTGGGAAAAGGCGATCTCCTTTGCGCGGCGCTGGCTGGCGCTCGACCCCCTCGAAGAACCGGTTCACTGCCGCCTGATGCAACTCTATGCCCAGGCAGGCCAAACCGCCACAGCGCTGCGCCAGTATGAGGAGTGTGTCCGCATCCTCGCTGCGGAGATGGACGCACCGCCCGCGCAAGAGACAACTGAGCTCTACGATGCGATTCGTACGCGCCGTTTCCCCTCGCCCGCGCCAGCGCGGGATCGACCCGTCACCGCGGGGAGCGCGCCCGCCGCCAGCATCCCCCACCCCCTCAAACCGCCGATCACCCGGCCCCCCCAGCCCACTCTGCCTGTGCAGACAACGCCGTTCGTCGGGCGCAGTCACGAGATCGAGGAAATCATTCGGTTATTGGCCGACCCCAATTGCCGCCTGTTGACGCTCGTTGGGCCAGGCGGCATCGGCAAGACTCGCCTGGCGCTTGCCGCCGCACAGACAATCGTCGAATCGAGTTCGTCCCCCGCCATCGAAAACCCAGCATTTGCCGACGGTCTCTTTTTTGTGCCGCTCCAGTCCGTGAGTACCCCGAGTGGCATGGTGGCGGCAATTGCCGACGCCCTCGGTTGGCGCTTTTACGGCGACGGAGAGCCACGCCAACACCTGCGACAAGCTCTGCGCGACCGGCAAATGCTATTGGTGCTCGACAATTTTGAACAGTTGCGGCAGGGCGCCCACCTGGTCGTCGAGATCTTGGGGTCGGCGCCGGGCGTCAAGCTGTTGATCACGTCGCGCGAGTCGCTCGATCTTCAGGAGGCGTGGATGCTGCCGGTGGCGGGTATGAGCTTCCCTAAAGAGGGTGTGGCCCCCACCGTCGCCCTGGCTGATTACGATGCGGTCCGCCTGTTTTCGCAGTGTGCGCGCCAGATGCAAAGTGGATTTTCGATTGAGGCCGAAAAAGCCCATGTGATACGCATTTGCCGGCTTGTGGGCGGTATGCCGCTGGCGCTTGAGCTGGCCGCCAGTTGGCTCAAGGTGTTGCCCTGCAAGAAGGTGGCAGACGAGATCGAGCGGAGCCTCGACATCCTCAGCGCGCGCCATCAGAACATTCCGGTGCGCCATCGAAGCATGCGCGCCGTGTTGGAGCAAAGCTGGCAGCAGCTACTCCCCGACGAACAGGCCGTGCTCAGAAAACTGTCGGTCTTTCGGGGGGGATGCACCTATGCCGCGGTGGCGGCAGTGGCCGGCGCGACCCTCCACCAACTCACATCGTTGGTCGACAAGGCGTTTGTGCAGTTTACCCCGGTCGGGCGCTACGAGATCCATGAGCTGATCCGCCAATTTGCCCAGGAACAGATGCAGACCGCGCCGCGCGAACAGGAAGAGGCTCAGCAACGCCACTGCGCTTATTATGCGACCTTATTGCAGGAACAAACCCCCGACCTCAAAAGCGGGAACCAACCGGAGACCTTTGCTGCGCTGCTTGCGGAGCTTGGCAACATTCGCGCAGCCTGGCAACACGCACTCGTACAAAAGGATGCGCCGCTACTTGCGCGGGCTGCCGAAGCATTGTGGCTCTTCTGTGATTCCCGTGGCGCATTCTATGAAGGGGAGGCCGCATTGGGCCGCGCTGTGGAGTCATTCATGCAGGGGCGCACTCCCGATGAATTGCCGGCGGAACAACGGGCCCTCGTTGGTTTTCTGCTTGCTGGTCAGGGATACCTCGGCTCGCGCCGCGGCCACATCAGGCAAGGGCAAACGCTCATGGAGCAGGGCGTGGCGCTTCTCGGTTCCGCTACGCCGCCGAGCGAACATCATCGAGCCATTGCGCTGCTCTATCTCGGTTGGCTCTCCGCCGGCCAAAGCCAGATCGATAGGGCCGACAAGCTGTGCAATGAAAGCCTCGCCCATTTTACGGCAGTGGATGACCAATGGGGGGTGGCCGCCTGTATCGAGCTCAAAAGCTCCCTCGCCAAGAAGCAGGGGCGCCTTGCGGAAGCCGAACGATTGCTCGGCGAGGGGCTGGCGCTCGCCAGCGCGATTGGCGCGCATAAGTTACGGGGAGGATTCCTGCACAACCTGGCAGACATCGACACACGGCGCGGCAGATATGCACAGGCGGAACATCGTCTACGCGAGGCGCTCGCCATCGGCCAAAGCATTGGAACCCTGCCGGGGATCACCACCGTCTTGCGCGATCTGGCGCGCCTGTCGCTCCATCAGGGCAACTTTGCGCTCGCCATCCAGTTGACAAACGAGAGCCAGCAGGCTGCCGACGCGATCGAACCCCAGTGGCGACAGTTAACGGGAAAGACCATCATCTGCGAAGCCTATCGCCTGCAAGGCCTGGATACAGAGGCAGAACAAGGCTTCCAAGAGAGTCTGCAAATGGCGCGCGCCAGTGGAACCCAGTTCAACACCGCCGATTGTCTGGCTGGCCTGAGCGCGCTCGCCTTGGCGCGCGGCGAGATCGACCGCGCCGAAGAGTTGCAGCAAGAAGCCGTGGCGTTTTGGGAGGAGATGGGCCAGGAGATCGAACTGGCCGTCGCGCGCTGCCGATTGGGGCGTGGAATGGCGGCTGGCGGCCCATCGCGCGCTGCCGAGGCGCAACGCTGCTTGATGGACGCGCTCCAGGTGGCGTATGCGCGTGGATTGGCGCCGATTGCGTTGGATGTATTCGTTGACCTGCTCCCGCTACTGACCCATGAGGGAAGAGATCGCCAGGCCGCCGAACTCGCGGCGCTGGCGAAACAACATCCCGCCAGCCGGTACGAGACCAGGCAGATTGCCAGCCAATTCTTGGAGCAGTTGACCGGTGACGCATTGACTTCAGCCGACGCTTTCGCCGCTGGCCAGCTCCCCGACTGGCGAACCGTCGCTGAAGGCCTGATGCGGACTCTGATAGTAACCGACCGTCATACGGGCGTCGTGGCGCAGAATCTGCCACCCCAGCCAACGCCGTTCATCGGTCGCGCCCACGAGCTGATGGAAGTCGTTCGTTGCCTGCAGACGCCCGAATGCAGACTGTTGACACTGGTTGGACCAGGCGGCATCGGCAAGACGCGGCTTGCGTTGCAGGCGGCGCAAACCTTGATGGCGGGGAGAAATCCGTCATCCCCGGCAAGCCATACGCCACAGATTGCCTATCTTGAATTCCCCGATGGCCTCTTTTTTGTCCCATTGCACGCTGTCGGCACAGGCGATGGCATGATCTCCGCCATTGCCGAGGCAACAGGGTTCCGCTTTTACAGCGATGCGCCGCCGCGCCAACAACTGCTCAATTTTCTGCGCGCCAAGCGACTCCTGTTGGTGCTGGACAATCTGGAGCATTTGGACGAAGCGCCGACCCTGGTCGAGGAAATCCTGACGGCGGCGCCCCACGTCACGCTGTTGGCAACCTCGCAGAAGTCGCTAAATCTGCGCGAGGAATGGTTTCACCCGCTGACCGGCATGGCGCTCCATGTCACGGGTGATGCTCCGCTCCATAGGGGGCAAGACGGCGATCCGCACGCCCCCGCCGACGCCATCCAGCTCTTTGCGCAGTGCGCTCGTCATGCGCGGGCCGATTTTGTCTTGGAGGCTGACTACAATCACGTTGCACGCATCTGCCGCCTGGTGGATGGCATCCCGTTGGCAATTGAACTGGCCGCCACGTGGTTGAAGGTGCTCCCCAGCCAAAAGATTGCTGATGAGATCGAGCGTGGGCTTGACATCCTCACCACGCGACAACAGAATGTGCCCACACGGCATCGCAGCATGGTGGCCGTATTGACGCATACGTGGCAACTGTTGAGCGAAGAGGAGCAGGGCGTGCTTAAGCGGCTATCGGTCTTTCATGGCGGCTTTTCACAGGAGGCAGCCCAACACGTTGCCGACGCCACGCTGATCGTACTGGCGGCCCTGGTGGAGAAAGCGTTGCTTTGGGTCTCACCGCATGGTCGCTACCACATGCACGAACTGTTGCGCCACTTTGCCCATCAAGCGCTGACGTCTGACACTGATGTCGCCCAGGCAACCCAACGCCGGCACAGCGACTACTATCTCAACGTTCTTACCGAACACGGGCCCTTGCTCACGGGCAAAACCCGACAGATTGCGCTCGATGCCATCGGAGCGGAGCTTGACAATGTGCGCGCAGGTTGGCGATGGGCCGTGGCGGAGGGTGATCCGGCCATGCTGGCGACCGCCGCTGAGCCGTTCTATCACTTCTATCAACTGCAGAGCCGCTATCAAGACGGTAAGGAAAGCTTTGAACTGGCGCGCCAAGAGTTGGAACAGCGCCAACAACGAAAGTCAACACCGTCGATGAGCCGCGCGCTCATGCGGACGCTGGCGCGCGCGGGCGCCTTTTGTCACTTCCTCTGCGAGTATGATCTGGCCGCCGACCACCTCCGCCGGGGTCTGGACTTGGCGGGCGTGCTTGACGACCAGACAGAGGCGGCCTTTGTGCACAATTTTCTGGGCCAGCTTGCCGTCTGGAAAGGGGATCGCGCTGGCGCCAAACACCACCTTTTGCAAAGCCTGACCATCAGCCAGGAGATCGGCGACCGCAGCGGCGCAGCCAATGCGCTCGAAAAACTGGCGAACCTGAGCCTTGCCACCTTTGGCGAGTATGCCGAGAGCAAGCGACTGGCAGCCGAAAGCCTGGCCATCAGCCGCCAATTGGGCCGCCCCGACTGGATCGCCTATGCCCTCGACACCCTGGGCTTTGTTACCTTCTGTCTCGGCGAATACGAGGCTTCTGAGGCCTACTATCGCGAGAGCCTCACTCTGTTTGAGCAAAGCGGTGACCAGTATGGTGTCGCCATGGCGCAAGGCGGGGTCGCGCTGACGCTCTGGGCCATGACCGATGGCCGAGGTGACGAGGCTGTCGCATATTTCGAGCAGAGCCTCTCGATTTGTCGCGCTATCGGGCATCAAGGCCAGGTCGCCGGTCGGCTGGCCGGGCTGGCGCGTATCGCCAACGACGTGGGCGACTATGCCCGCGCCCACGAACTTTCCGTCGAAGGCTTGACCATCGCCCGCGAGGTGGGCAGCCCCGTCTACCTGGCGCATATCCTCTGCTGTCTCGGCGAAACGGCCTATGCCACGGGCGACCTCGCCAGCGCACGGCGCTATCTTTTTGAGGCGCTCCACCTCACATCCGAGAGCGGATTGCTCGCCAATCTGGCCATGGTGCTCTATCACTACGCGACGCTATTGGCGCATGAAAGCAGAAACACAACAACGCAGGCTGAATCTAGACGTACCCAGGCCGTTGCCCTCCTTGCGCTCGTGCGCGACCAGGCCGCTACCTGGCGCGTCTACCAGGCGCGCTCCATACAGCGGATCGATCATATCAAGGCGCAATGGCCGCAAACGAATGCGCCCCCAGCCCCACTGGCCGCCACCGATGAGGGCCTGCAAGACGCTGTGCGTGCAATCCTGGCCGAGGGCGCCCATCGTCATAGTGACGCTAGTCGCTCGTACCGCCTGAGCAGCTAGCGTCGCTACAACGATGTCTTCCCCAGAATGAACTGTTCGTTCTACTCGCCGCTTATTGCGGGGGTGTCTGCTCGCGCAAGAAGCGCTGCACCGCCGCCAGGCAGCCGCCGAAGCTACGCCCCCGACTGACGAGGTGACCGGCTCGCGCAAAACGAACCACTGTGCGCCCCCGCCATTCGGCTGCTTCCTCTGCGCCCTCAGGAACCAGGCTGCCATATTCAGGATTTCCCCCCATCAACAAGATAGGCGCAGGGATCTGCGCGAGCTGCCCCACGTAAGGAAGCAGCGACCAGAAACTGATCTTGCGGCGAAAGACCGTGGTGTCAAACTGGGCCAATGCTTCGACCCACGGCACAAACTCTTCCTCCGGCCAGACCGGCTCGTCGGGCAGCACCGGGATGCCGTGGGGCCAGCGCGCCGCCGACGAGGCGATCCGCTCAAGGTGAGGCTGTTGCCGCAAGCCGCGCAGCCACGACAGCCACGCCTCGAACCAGTTCCCACCACCCTGCGCACCGTCCGGCTGGACATTAGGCCGCGGCATTCCACCTAGCGGCGGCTCTTCGAGGATCAGAGCGCGGGCCAGCGTGGGCTGCGCCAAGGCCACCAGCACCGCCGTCACCGCGCCGTTGGAGCGCCCAAACAGGATCGGCTGCTGCAAGGTCAGCGTCTCGATCAGCGCAGCGGCATCCTCCGCCAACAACTCTGGCGTCAGCGGCGTCTCTGGTCGATCCGAGCGACCGTGGGCGCGCGCATCGACCAGGATCACGTCGTAATCTGCCTCCAGCGTCTTGGCCATGCGCAGCCAGGTGAGGCCAGACTCCATAAAACCGTGCAGGAGCACCATAGGCGGTTTGTCTCCGCCCGTCCGATGAATTTGTTGGCGGATGCCATTGGCAACGACGATTTCTTGGCGCCAGTGGTCTGGAATCAATTGCTCAATAGGCCGATAGGCATCGGGGCTTGGTGGCTCTGGGCTTTTGCCTTGGGTTGAGCGCTCGTGTTTCACGATTCGTCCCTTCGTCGTAAGGCTCCATCATACGAGAGAATTGGCAAGCATGATCAATCGTTGAGTCACGCAGCAGTCTGAAAGTTGGGTCTTCTTTTTTCCAAAAAAGCTGCGACCCCCTCACGGCCCTCCGCCGAATTTGCGCTGGACACCAGCTCGACCTGTTCATGGGCGAGCTGTCCGTCAAGTGTTCTGGCAAAGGACTGGTTCATCAACCGCTTGACCCGCCCCAGCGCGCCCAACGGCATGGCGGACACCCGTTCGGCAAGCGTGTGTGCTGTATCCAGCAGATCGTCGTCTGGCGTCACCTGGGTGGCCAGACCGATCTCATGCGCCCGCGCTGCCGGGATCGGCTCATCGAGCAGCGCAATTTCCAGCGCCCGGCCCATGCCCACCAATCGGGGCAGCAGAAAGGTGCCACCTGCGGGAAGCGACAGCCCGTACGAGGTGTTGCTCTGTTTGAGATACGCGCTGGCGGCCATGATGCGCAGATCGCAGGCCAACGCCAAAAAGAGACCCGCCCCCGCGGCCGGGCCGTTGATGGCGGCGATTACCGGTTTGTCCATGGCGCGGATCATTTCGATGCAGGGGTGAAGGGAATCGGTCAAGGCTAGAAACGACTCACCCGGCAGATCTGGATTGGCGTCGAGCGCAAAGCGTAGATCACCACCGGCGCAGAAGCCACGCCCACTCCCCGTCAAGATGACGGCGCGGATCGCTGGATCTTGAGCGACATCGGTCAAGGATGCCTTTAGCGCTGCTACCATCGCGCCGTCGATGGCGTTGAGCGCCTCTGGCCGGTTTAGGGTAAGCGTAACCGTCGCGTTGCGCTGCGAAATGAGAACCGGGTGTTGCGTATTATACATAGGATTACTCCAGTTTCCATCCCTCTTAAGGAGCCCGCTTGGCTGCTTCATACGGTGCGGCTGGAATCAAAAACCAGGGATCGGATGCGATGCCCTGTTGCGTGAGGGCGCTGACATACTCCGGGTGCGGGATGATCTCGCCCCCCTGACAGATCTCGCGGTCCCAGGGATTCATGATGAGTGCGTCGCTGATGATGCCGATGTAGTCAGGACTCTCCACGCCCCATGAATGAGCATACATCACCGCGCCTCTAACTTCCCTGGCGCCCATTCCTAAAAGTTCCGCTCTTACCATTCGCAATGTTTCCCCTGTGCTGCTGATTTCATCAACCACCAGCACCCGCTGGCCTTTCACCGCATCGGGTGGGCGAATAATCCACTGTGGCTCCTCATAGACCACGACATCGTCAACCCGCCGCGAGAGGCGGATCGGGTAAATCTCGGTGCGCAAAAGATGGGAAATGAGCGCGCCAGGGTAGAACCCACCGCGTCCGATGGCTAAGATCAGATCGGGCTGGTAGGCCGACACCGCTTTCGCCAGCGCCCGGCAAATCCCGTGAAAATCATTCCACGAAATCGGCAGCGTATCCTGACGGTTCTCATAATCGTAGGGATTGATGGACATAGTCTTCTCCGACGAAATATGGTCTTGTAACCGTGAAATCAAAAGTAGTTCATTCTAGCACGGCGCCCGCAGATAGAAGGGTCATCCATCTATGCGCCCCATCTGGCAGCGCTAGACAACGCTGCCAGATGGGGTTATTCAATTTGCAGTTGCCAAACTACTGATTACGCACCAGCGGCAGAAAGATGAAATCGTTCAGGCTCGCCAGCGCGGTGAACCGCCACGAGTAGTCACCAGCCATCGTCCGCCCATCGCGGGCGACGATCCCCAGATCACCGCCCTTGAGCGTGACTGTGTACTCTGCCCCATCAGCCAATGGCGTGGCGGGGGTAAAGCTCAGCCCGACCACCTCCTCATCCAGGTCGAAGAGGTAATCGACCACACCGGGGATCGCCGTACCGTCTGCCGCCGTCAGCGACACGGCGCTGGCCAACGTCTCGGTGATGATCGTCGCGCCAAAGGCCACTTCGATGCGAGGCAGCGTGTTGCTCGCGCCATTGGGCGCCGGCGTCCACGCCGCCGGCGAAAGCGCCCAGGGGATGGCCCGCAGCATGGGCGACCACTCGCTGACGTTGCCGCTCAAGTCATAGGCGCGGATGCCGACATAGACCTCCTGGTTGTCGGTCAGCCCCCAGAGCTTGGCGTCCAGTAGATCGCCGGTGGGCAATTCCACTTCCTTGGCCCCCATGTCGCGCAGGTAGACAAAACGGTTGGGGTCGTCGGGCAGCCCCGCCTCGACCACGCCAAAGCCGATCTCGTAGCCGGCCAGGTCGCGTTCACGGTTGGGCGTCCACGTGACCAGCAGTTCACCCGGCAGCGGTTGCGCTTGCAGACCAGACGGGGCAGCCGGCGCCCGCCCATCGACCACCTCGATCACCAGGTCCGCCACCACTTCGACCGGGGCGTGTTGGCCATCTTCGACGGCGACCACCACTTTGTAGACGCCTGACGGAACTTCGGCCAACGCCCAGGTGGCGCTGCCGGGGCCGAGCGGCAAATCTTCGACGATAAAGGTCTGGTTGGCGCCATCGATGGAGACGCCGTCGGTGAGCACCGAAGTAAAGGAGACGCGCACTTTGGCATCCTCACTGTCGCTGTCGGCAGCATGCCAGTTGACTTCAACCGTTGCGCCTGCCGCAGCGCCGTTGCAGGTCACCATCACGCCATCTGCCGGTGCGCCGGTGCAGGTTGCCGTCACATCGCTCAGTGTAGGCGCCTGATTGAGCACATACGAGACCTGTTCGTACTCGGCGGGGGCGTTGTCGATGACCAGCGTGTAGACGCCCGGTTCCACATCCTTGAGCAGAATGGCCACCTCGTGCGGCTCGGTAATGGTAGCCGTGTTGCGGATAAAGGCGCTGGTCACGTCGTCCACCGTCTCTTCGCTGAGGGTGGCGCCATCGGGCAGTTGCAGCCGCAGGATCGGGTCGCCCACGGGGTAGCTGATGCCAAAGAGCGCGCTGCCCCGTTCGCTGATCTCCACCGGGATCACCTCTTGCAAGACCATGGCCTCAGCCGAAAGCGCCGCCGCCATCAACTCCTCTTCCCCTAACACCGACGCCGCGCTGACCATCTGCGACGAGAAGCCGGCGGATTGGGCGGCGGCCAGTTCGCGCACCTGCGCCGCGCCGATCAGCTTGTAGTCGTTGGCGTTGATAAAGCTGACATCCACACCGTTGCTCAAGTCGGCAAAGACAGTAGTCTTGAAAAAGATGCAGCAACCGACCGTCGTCATCACGCCGACCACTTCTTTGCCGCTCTTGTGGGTGAAGTGGCCGCCCTTGAAGCTGACCTTTTGCAGGAAGAGGTCGCGCGGCGGCAGCAGCGCGCCAAACTGGCTCTTCTTGATGCCCAGCGCCCAGGTCGATTCGGCGATGAATTTGGTCGTCTTGGTCCCATTGCTTAGCGTCACCTGACCGACGCGCAGGAAGGTCTTTCCGTGGACGACCACAGCATTGACGTCAAATGAGACATTGAAGCCTGGCCCACCGTTAAAGCCCTGACCGGCCCCTACCCCCATGCTGGCGCTGGCCACCTTGAAGATGAGGATCGAGAGCTCGCCGTTCGCCGTGAGCATAAACGGATTGATCTGCAAATCCGAGCGGGCGTTGATGGTGGCGATGGGCAGCGAACCCACGCGAGCCGTGGCGCCGGCGCGCATGGAGACGCCGATCTTGGCCGTGCCAGCCGTCAGGTCGAACGAACCGCCAATCGCCAGCAGTTCCATCCCCGTGCCGGCAATCGGGATGCCGGGGACGCCGGTGTTGAAGTCCACTTTGACGCCAAAGCCGCCAAAGTCACCGGTGGAAGTGGTGCGCACGATGATATTGACCCCGATCTTCTTGCCCGCCGGCCCGCCGCTGGGGTCGAGGCCGGGCAAGGGCATCACCCCCGCACCGTGGAATTCGTAGATGCCCGTCGGCCGCTTGATAAACGAACCTTTGACGCCGACAAAGCTGACCTTACCGATCTGCAACGGCGGCAACTCAAACGAGCCACCGGTCACGCTGATATCGCCCGTGCCCGTGACCCTGAAACCGTTGACCTGCCCGCCAAAACTGGTGATGCCCGCCGGCGCCTTGAGCGTCACTACAGCGGCCGTAAAGCCGCCATCGTCAGCGCCGCGGGGGTCGGTCAAACCCAGGGTAAAACCGGCCACCTTGAGTTCAAAGCCCGAGAGCCTCATGTGATAGGTCGGACTGCATATTTTGGCGCAGACGTTCTTGCCGCTTGAGATCGAGACCTCTGCACTGGGCGCCACGCCGGTGTTGCCGGGCAACAGGAGCCGCGCCGTACCTTTCAATTTGAAGGTAACGGTATCGTTGAAGTTGTCGATCGTCCCCGACAATTGGGCGCTGAGGGCGCCGGTGCGCAATTCGGGCAGGTTGACCGCGCCCCCGCGAATGAGAAAGATCAGCTCGCGGTTGGCGTTGACGCCGAGCTTGAAGGTGCTCTCCACCCCCGATTTGCCCCCCAGGTTCGCCCGCCAGGTGATCGTCACCTTGTCGGCTTCAAGGCCGTAGAAATTGCGCTGCGGGTCAAAGATAAAGGAGGTGCTGGCCGGCAACCCAAAGCCGAGCGGCCCCATATTGAGCGTTGGCCCATTGGGATTGCGCAACACGCCCTTACCAATCGGGAAAATCTGGTTGCCGAGCTTCTGCGCGCCGATCTCGATGCGCAGCGGGTATTGGTTGCCATCGGTCACCACATGCCGGCTGGGGAAAGTCAAGGTCGAACTGATGACAATCGTTTGGGTCTTGAGCACGTTGTCCACAAAGAGACCGACCGACTGATTGGTCATCCGCATGGCGTTGCCCAGTTGCCAATCCTTGATGCCCACCACACCACCTACGGCAAAATGACCATCCTTGTACTTCAGGCTCTCCAGCCGGAAGACCAGGTTGGGGTTGGTGGGGTCGAGGTTGGGCAGGCTGGGGTTGTCGGCGCGGCTAAACTCCAGGGTGGCCGCCTCGAACTCGCCCGGCTTGACCACGATACCCTTGGCCTCGCCGGTCATGCCGGCCATACGCAGCTTGAAGCCCGTCGCCGTGCCCGAATAGTTGCCCTTGTCGTCCATGGTGATGCGCATAGTAAAGGGGAGGTTATTGTTTTCGGCGTTGGCCGCCAGGCGCAGGCGCGGCACGGTCACGTCGACAAAGAACTGGCGATTCTTGACATCATACTCGGCTGAAAATTGCGAAATTTCGCCCAGCGTGACATCGTCCGGGTACATGGCTTCCAGCGCCAGGTGCTGCAAGTAGAGCCGGTTGTAGAGGACGGCTTGTATCTCGTAAAGCTCAGTTGGATAGATGCGCGTGGCGGCTGGCGCGGGCGGAAAGATCGCCTGCCGAACCGCATCCACCCAGAAGACGCCGGCAAAGACGCTGCCACTCCGGCCGTCGGCGCTATCCACAAAGGTCCCGCCGGTGCCCAGCGGCGTGCGCTGCCGGGTATCGTTGACAAAGCTGATGTCGCCAAAAAGAATGTTTTTGGCGCCGTAGGGCGAAAGGCGATCTTCCGCCACGTGCTCGAAGCGCGCCCGTCTCAATTCGGGTGAGTCGAGCAGATCGATATCGCTGGCGTCGGTCACGCGGAAGACGGGCGCGCCTCCTTTGGGCGCGATTGTCAGGTTGCCGGCGATACGATAGCCATCGATGCCCAGGTCCTGCTTGAAATCCTTGAACTCGTCGCCGCAGATGGTGAGGTTGCCTTCGTCGCGGCAGACCTGCCCGCTCTGTGCGTGGGCCGGTTTTGCGCCGAACGTGAGCGTCCAGATTCCCAACAGCGCCAGCAGCGCCATCCAGCCACCGATACGGCGGCGGATCGTCCATCGAGCTTGGGCCGGCCGCGATGTTTCGGCTAAAGGTCGGTTGTTGTACATAGGTTTCTCCTGATTGGTTTGTTCACGTGTTTTCTGTCGAAATATGAGTTTCAACGATCAACCGCTTGGCGGTAGCGCCACCGGGAATCGTGGCGTGCGACGCACTGGCCAGCGTCACGCTGTATGACCACTCGGTTTCGAGCCAGTGCGTCGCACGCTGTCGCCCCCTCCACGCTGCTGTGAAAATAGGGCAAAACGGCGT